>PMBX01000056.1 GCA_003153915.1 Phycisphaerales bacterium | reverse complement strand
TTCGCGATCACGCTCACCGTCGGCTTGGCAAAGAACGGGTCAATCACCGCCGTCGAGGGGTCCGGCACGGCAAGCATGTCCGACATGTGGATGCCCTGCCAGCCGCGGATACTGGACCCGTCAAAGCCCAGCCCTTCCTTGAACGTGCCCTCATCGAGGACATCAATGGGGAAGGAGCAGTGCTGCCAGGTGCCCAGAAGGTCGACAAACTTCAGGTCGACCATCTCCGCGCCCTTCTGTTTGGCAAACTCGAAGAATTCCTTGGGTGTCATGATGTGGTTCCTTCTGTCAGTGCGCCCGGTATTTCACGCGACCCATGCCGTCGGGCGAAACGGCATTGTCGCCGAACCTTTCTTTGGAATCAAGGGGGAGGGGAAAATCCACGCTCCGTCAACCAATCGCGTCGTTTCCCTCCTCACCCGTGCGGATGCGGATGCAGCGGTCCAGGTCCAACACGAAGATCTTCCCGTCGCCGATCCTGCCGGTCCGGGCGCGGGAGGTGATGGCCTCGACGGTCGGCTGGACGAACTCCGCGTTGACGGCGATTTCCAGTTTGACCTTTCTCAGCAGGCTTCCGGCTTCGGTGTGGCTGCGGTAGACCTCGGCGATGCCTTTCTGTCGGCCCCGCCCCATGACATTGGAGACGGTCACCAGGTGGATTTCCCGCTTCTGAAGCTCTTCCAGTACGTCGCCAAGCCTGTCGGGCTGGATGATCGCAATGATGTATTTCACGCGGAGGCTCCTCAGTCGATGATGGTGTATGCGACTTCCTTGTGTTGCGTCAAATCAAGGCCCACTCGCTCCTCGTGCTCGCTGACTCGCAGGCCGATGACGGCGTCCACGACCTTCAAGAGGATCAGGCACGCGACGAAAGAGAAGGCCGCGCTGATGCCCACGGCCTTCAGTTGCGTTAGAAGCTGGGCCGCGCCGTCGGGGCCATAGAACAGACCGTTCCTGTTCACCGCCGGATTTACCGAAGCACAAGCAAACAGGCCCGTGGCAATGGCACCCCATATCCCCCCGATACCATGCACGCCGAAGGCGTCCAGCGAGTCGTCATAGCCCATCCGGGGTTTCAGGAACGTCACGGCCAGCCAGGGAAACGCCGCCGCTCCGATACCGATCAGGACCGCGCCGATGGGCGTGACAAACCCGGCCGCGGGAGTAACGGCCACCAGCCCCGCCACCGCTCCGGTGATCACACCAAGGGTAGTGGGCCTCTTGTGGAAAAACCAGTCCATCGCCGCCCATACCAGCCCGGCGGTCGCCCCCGCGATGTGCGTGGCAACAAACGCACCGCTGGCCAAACCACTGGCGCCCAGGGCGCTGCCGGCATTGAAACCGAACCAGCCGAACCACAGCATCGCCGCGCCCAGCACGGCCAAGGGCAAGTTGTGCGGCGGGGAGATCATGTTGGGGTAGCCCTGCCGCTTGCGGAGAACCAACGCCGCCGCCAGGGCCGACGCCCCAGCATTGATGTGAACCACCGTCCCGCCGGCGAAGTCCAATGCGCCCCAGCCGCCCAGGAGGCCCATGAAACCGCCTTGGCCCCACACCCAGTGCGCCAGCGGATCATACACCAGCGTCGCCCACAGCAGGCTGAACACGCAAAACGCGGAGAACCGCATCCGTTCCGCAAACGCACCGATAATCAACGCCGGTGTGATCACGGCGAACATCATCTGGAAGACCATGAATGCACTGTGCGGCACCGTGCCGGCATAGGTCGCATTGGGTTGTGCGCCCACGCCCCGCAACCCCAGCCAATCCAGGCCGCCGATGATGCCCCTTCCCCCCACGTCCGGCCCGAAAGCCAGGCTATAGCCACACAGCACCCACTGGAGGCTGATCAGGCATAGGATCATGAAACACTGCATGAGGACCGACAGCATGTTCTTCCGCCTCACCAGCCCGCCGTAGAAAAACGCCAGGCCGGGCGTCATGAGCATGACCAGCGCGGCGCTGATCAGCACCCAGGCCGTGTCGCCCGTATCGGCCTGCGTGGCAGCGGGCTCCTGACTGCCCGGCCCGGAAGTAATTGCATCCCGCGCCAGGCTCACACCGCCCAAGCACAGGACCAGAATCATCGCCAATACAGCCGGCCTATAAGTGCCTGATATTCTCGACATCACGGACATTGGCTCTCCTCGTCTTTATGCAAGATACCGGGAACCCGGCGCCCCGATATCACACGGGCGACAACGGTTCATAAGCACAGCCAATGCCAAAGGCGATAATAATTTTATAACTTACGCTTATACAAGGAACTATGCCTTTATGCATCCAAAGGAACCTGTTCGGATAATACGACATTCTTGTAACTATTCTTCTCAATTGGATTCACAATTGTCGCTTGGTCCTGTGAAAGTCACAGGTGCAGAAGCTATGTACTCCGAGTAAGTAATTGTGCACAGAAAGTCCCTTCCGGGGCCGCAAGGTCCCTTATGGGGTTGTTCGTGCAATGGGATAGGAATATACTCCTCCCAGGCTGGGTTATCGTCGATGGCGAATCGGGCGGATGGTTTTCCCGGCGGTGGTGACGGCCGGGCCGACCTTCCGGGCAGGTTGCTCGCCGTTGTGTAAGGCTGTCACCTTGGACTAACCTCGGAACACGCCGTCACAAAGGATCTACGATGCGTGCCATGAAAGAATCTCAAGAAGTCCCGTCGCGGAAGGCGCTGCTTGTCTTGACGGCAATGTGGGCGGCGGCTTGGTTTTGCCTCACACCCGGCTGCTCGTCTTCGTCAGCCGGCCAGGCGGACTTGAACGCCGTCCAGCTTTACCACGTACACGATTTCGAACTCACCAGCGGCACCGCCCACGAGAATCCCTTCCGTGTCAATCTATCAGCCACCTTCACACACGAATCCGGCATGCAGATTGCCGGCCTGCCGGGCTTCTATGACGGTGGAAAGACCTGGAAAATACGGTTCTCCCCAACGGCGCTGGGGTGCTGGAAGGGCGTGACGGTCAGCGACGACCCGTTGTTGAACGGGATCAAGCTGCCCGCCTTCCAATGCGTGCTCAACACCAACCACGCGGTGCACGGTGGAATCCGCGTCGATTCACGCTACAAGCACCGGTTCATCTGGTCCGACGGCACGGCTTTTGTCCCGTTGGGATTTGAGTTGGACTGGCTGGCGGCCTTCCACCAGCGTCTCGGCCAGCCCAAGGGCAAACCCGTGGATCGCAAGGACAACCGTTTCTCGCCCGCGATGGACCTGCTGGTGGAGCGAGGCTTCAACTACCTGGTCTCAAACCTTTATGCCTACAGGAACTTCAGCGACCCGGTGGAACCTTACGCACTCACTCCCCCGGACATGTATTGCTTCGGTGGAACCAACGAGAAGCCCGACTTCGCCGTGCTCAATGTGGACTTCTTTAAGGACTTCGACGGAGCTATCGCCGCGTTGCACGAGCGCGGGATCGCGGTGGACCTGATGATCCAGGTGCAGAACAAGGGGGTGAGATGGCCCGAACACAATAGTTGGCAGGATGACGATTTTTGGCGTTACGTCGTGGCCCGTTACCAGGCCTACGGGAACATCGTCTGGGACGTCAGCAAGGAGACGTTCCGGCTGCTTAAGGGCGACCCCAACCACACTTATGCTCTCGGTCGGATCGACCTGATCCGCAAGAACGACGCCTACAAGCACCTTGTCATAGCCCACGACCCCGGCGGACAGGTCAATCCGGTGGACGCCGTCTGCGATTACGTCAGCGACCAGAGGCACTTATCGGGCGAGTACGAGCATCAGGCCGTCATCGAGAGCGCCCTGAAGTACAACAGGGACACTATTCGCCGCCTTGGCGCCCTGGACAAGCCTTACGTCAACGTCGAGTTCGGCTACGAACGCGGGGTGGAGCCTATCAGGACCATCGACAATGGCCATGTTCGACCCTGGCAGGACATGTTGATATGGACCTATGCCATCTACGCCGGCGGGGGCCATGCCAACTATTACTACAACAACACCTCCTGGAACCTGGTCAAGTTCAGCCCGGAACCGGAGAGCTGGCGGCGATATCGGTACCTGCGAGACCTCTTGAACATGATGGACCTGGGGCCCATGGCGCCAAACAACGGTCTCGTCGAGCGCGGCATGTGTCTGGCCGAGCCGGGCCGACAGTATTTCATATTCCTGCCTGAGGGCGGTGGAGAGTCCGTGGACCTGTCCACGGTGCCACAGAAAGCCCAAGTCCGCTGCGCGTGGACGGACATCTTCACCGGCAAGACGGTCCAGGTCTCCATCCAGGACTGCAAGGCCAAGACGGCCCTGACAAACCCCCTGCCGGATAAGACCCAGCCCTGCGCCGTTTACATCAAGGTGGAACGGCGGTAGTCCGTCGCAAGCGAGATCACCGTTCGGCGGCAAGGGCCTTCCAAGCTCTGCGCGCAAGCTGGAACACCTGCCCACACGAACGAGCAGGATTGACGATTATTCCCCCAGATGGCGATCGGAACGAGTGAACAACCAGGCCGCTATCGCCGTTACGTTAAGCACGGCGCCGACGATGAAAAAAGTGTTGTTCGTTCCGGTCCACGCCAACAGATATGGAAACGCCAGGGACGTTACGAAGGAGCCGAAGTTGCCGGCCATGTTCATCGTGCTCGATACGGTCCCGGAATTTCGCCGCCCAATGTCGATGCAGACGGTCCAGGATGGCGCCAGGGTCATGTCCGCGCCAAAGATGGCGATGGAAAGGAAGGCAATGGAGGCCAGCGGAGTCGTCATGAACACGCTGGCGATCAGCCCGCCCGCCGAGAGAGCAAGCCCCGCAATGGCGGGGGCTTGACGGGACAAATTCCACCGGCCCCGGCGGTAGATCCAGTCGATGAGGCCCCCGGCCGCCCAATTGCCGAAAGCCCCGGCCAGCGGTGGCAGCATGACGTAGAATCCCGTCTGTGCCATCTCCAGCTTGAAACGGCTCTGAAAATAGGGGAACAGCCAGGACAAGCAGAAGAAGAACGTGAAGTTGCAGCAAAAATACTGCCACATCAACAGCCAGACGGTGCCCGAGCCGAAAAGCCGCCCGGCGGTCAATCTCGGTTCGTCAGAGGCGGTCGCCGACGCCTCTTGGCGCGTCCGGCAGATGTGGTCCTTCTCGGCCGCCGAGATGCGAGGATGCGTTTCAGGAGTGTTTCGGAACCAGAAATACCAGAAGACGGCCCAGGCGATGCCGATGAGTCCCAGAACCAGGAAACAGGTCCGCCAGCCGAACCTGCTCACCATCCACGCTACCACCGGCAGCGCAAATGCCAAGCCGAATCGCCCGCCCGAAAACGTCACTCCCTGCACGGCCCCTCGCTCCGACATGGGTATCCAGGAATAGACCGCCCGCGCGCATCCGGGATAAGCTCCAGCTTCTCCGGCCCCGAACAAAAAGCGATATGCCAGCATGGATATGAAGCCGCGGGCCAAGCCCGTCAAGGCCGTGAAGATCGACCAGAAAGTCACCACGCCGCTCAAGATCAACCGCGGTCCGAAACGGTCGGAAAGAATACCGGTGGGAAGCTGGAACAGCGCGTAGCTCAGCGCGAAGATCGAGAATATCCAGCCCATCTGCTTGTCCGTCAGACCAAGCTCGGCGACGATGCTTGCCTTGCTTGACGAGATGCACGCGCGATCCACGTACAGCAGCACGGCCAGCAGAAACATCCCCAAGACCATGAAGTATCGCTTGGGAATGCGATAACCACGCCTTGCGGGGACCGACGACTTCGCCGACGCCTCCACGTTCTTGCTGTCACATTCGTCGCTCGCCACGGCGGCTACCTCCTGTATGGATACGGATTCCTGATTCCAAAAGCCGGATGCCCGATTGGCGCAAGAGCATACCGGGTCGACCGATTCATAGACATGACAGACTCTACCGGCAGTGTTAGAATTCTTTGTTCGTCCTACTTGACATTTCGGGATTGAACCGATAGTATTACTAGACAAGGCAGCCCGCAATAGGGCTGTCCGGTTCTTGGGGTTTTGAGGAGAACCCCAGGAAATCCGTGCTTCCGCTCAGGGGCGCGGAGCCGTAAACGGCGTCAAACGCTCAGGCGCCGCTGGACTGGGCGAAACAGGAGAGTACGAAGGCTCATCTAAATCAAGCGCGGCTTTATCCGCCCTCGTTCCAAATTTGAGCCTTTCGATACCCCTGTTTCGCCCCAGACGTAGGCCGCTCAGGCCTACAGGAGGAGACGGCTATGGCCGCCTTCAAGATCGCGCTCGTTTTGGGGTTGCTTTCGATTTGCCTGCCAGCTTCCGCCTCAGTGATATCGGTGATCAACGCGCCGATCGACGGGACTACTTCCTACACCATCCAGCAGATCAAGGACGCCGGAGGCATCAAAATCGGCGACAAGACCTTCACCGAGTGGCGGGTGACATCCACCGCCCAGGGCAACGGCCTTGCCCCCCAGGCCGGGGCGATCAGCGTCACGGCCGTGCAGATCGGCGGGGACTACGGCATGAGGTTTAACGGCCCATGGTCGGCGGCCACCGGCGACCTGGCCGACACGACTATCGGCTTCCGCGTCACTGCCGACAACCCCTGGCTGATCAGCGATAACACGCTGACCGCCACCGCCATCGGCGCCGACAAGGGCGGCATGGCCTCCATCAGCGAGAACGTCTTCAGCGCCGACCCCACCAAGACCTTCTCCACCCCCGTCGCCAACGAGTACGCCTATTACATCAACGACGCCAATTTCAAGACCATCGATCACAAGGTCTTCGTCCAGGCCCTCAAGGATGCCTGGGTGGTCAAGGACATCATCGCCAACGGCAGCATAGCCGTCGGCGCCACCGCCCACATCAGCGAGTTCTACCAGACCTTCAGCCAGGTTCCCGAACCGGCCACCATGTCCCTGCTGATCGCCGGAACCTTCGTGCTGGTCGCTCGCCGCCGACACAAGTAATCTTCACGATGCCATACCGTATATTCCGCTTCCCGCCGGGGCGCCCCCAAGCCCCCGGCGGTTTCGTTTCCCCCCCCACTACACTTCCATCGTTTGCTTGCCCCCGTCTTGCCCGCTGGTACAATATCGCCCGGCTTGCGGGAAGCCACATCGCACAAAAAACGCACATAAAAATACAAGGAGACCGACAATGGCAGAGGCATTCGCGGGCATAAAGAAGGTCAAGTACGAAGGTCCGGGCAGCGCCAATCCGTTGTCCTTCAAGCACTACAACCCCTCCGAACGGGTCGAGGGCAAGACGATGGCCGAGCACTTCCGCTTCAGCGTGGCCTTCTGGCATGCCTTCCGCAACGGTGGGGCTGATCCCTTCGGCGGCCCGACGCGCCTGATGCCCTGGGACGACGGCACCGACAGCATCGCCAACGCTATCCGGCGTATCCGCGCGGCATTTGAATTCTTCTCCAAACTGGGCGTACCGCATTTTTGCTTCCACGACCGCGACGTCGCGCCGGAGGGTAAGACGCTGGCGGCGACCAACCGCAACCTCGATGCCGTCGTTAAGGTCATCAAATCCGAGCAGGACCGCACCGGCATCCGCCTATTGTGGGGCACGGCAAACCTCTTCGGCAACCCGCGCTACATGCACGGCGCGGCAACCAGCCCCAATGCCGACGCCTTCGCCTTCGCCGCCGCACAGGTATCCAAGGCGCTGGAAGTCACCAAGGAACTGGGCGGCCAGGGCTACACCTTCTGGGGCGGACGCGAGGGCTA
>PMBX01000183.1 GCA_003153915.1 Phycisphaerales bacterium | reverse complement strand
GGTGCTTGACCGCGCGGTGGGACGAAGCCCCACCGCGCTATCACCCAAACGTAAATCGCTCTAACCCGACAGAACATCACAGGGCCGGTGTACTTGCCCGCGCAACGCCTGGCGCAGGGCGGGCCGGTTTCCGATTGTCTGCTTCCGCCTGAGGGCGATCAGGTTGCGCCGTAGCCGTCGGCGATCTCCAGCAGACCCGGATTTTCCTCGTCAGAATGCACGGAAAAATCGGGAGAAACGCCCGTTTTCAGCCGGCCGTTGTCCATGATCCACAACTCATCGTTGTCCTGTATATTCTCCCTGTGGTGCGTGATAAGCAGGATGATCCGGTCCCTGGCGTAGAGGCGAATGGCGTCCATGACCTGGCGGGCGTTGTCGGGGTCCAGATTGGCGCAAGGCTCGTCGAAGATCATCATGCCGCCGTTCTTGGCGAAGGCGCGCGCGATCTGAAGCCGCTGTTTTTCCCCCGATGACAGCTCCTTGTCTCCCGGGCACAGTTCCGTGTCGTAGCCTTCGGGAAGGCGAAGGATGCGATCGTGAATGCGGGCGGACATTGCCGCGCGGACGGCATCGTCCCTGCTCCGGTGGCGCGAACCGTAGAGGATATTGTCCATGACGCTGCCGTGGATGACCGTGCATTCCTGCGGAATGACGCATATCTGCTTGCGGAACGAAGCCAACGACAGGGACCGCAACGGCTGACCGTCGGCCAGGATTTCACCGGAATCCGGAGAATACAGCCCGCACAGCAGGCTCGCCAGCGTGGTCTTGCCCGAGCCGCTTGGACCCATTACCACCACCATCCTGCCCCGCCGCAGTTCACACGAAACATCGTGAAGGACCGGCTGATCCTGTTTGTAGGCAAAGCTTACCCCCCGCATGGCCACTCTACGCAGACCTCCGGTCGAGGCGCAGTGAAGGCCCGAGTGAAGGTTTTCACTGGGGGCTTCCAGAATTTCCTTGAGCCTCTCGCAGGATATGCTGCCGGCGATGAGTCTTTGCACCGAGGCCACAGCCTGCATAAAAGGCCTGACGACCATGGAGAAATACCAGGCAATGGCCATTGCCGTGCCCAGCGACGTGACTCCTCGCATCACGGAAAACCAGATCCACCATTGCAGGAATATGGAGGGACCGGATTCCAGCGCTGACCGCACCTGGTTGAGCGCCGTCTCCTTCCTCCAGAGGCGGAACCGCAACTTGATGTTCCGCCTAAGCGACCGGAGGTAGCGCCCGACTTCCCGGGTTTCGCTGCCGGAGGTCTTGATCAGCTTGACGATGGAGAATATCTCCCCCAGGTCGGAGTTTAACAGTTCGCTGTCGTCGCGCAATTCCTTTTGGATGGGACGGAGCTTGAAACTGGTCCACAAACGCGCCCCCATGGCCAGGGGGATGTAGGCCAGGAAGATCAACGTGATCTGCCAGTCCATGCGCACCATGATTACCACGGCGGTCACCAGGGAGATGGCCGTGCCGAACACATCGATGAAGAAGGACGTGATCAGGCTGCTGACGTTCCCGACGTCGCTGACGGCGCGGTAGAGATGCGCGCCTTCCTGCATCGTGCGGATCCGCCCGTAGGGGCTTCGCAGCAGACGCGCCATATAAGAGGCCGTCAGTCGCGAGCGGACGGACTGGTCCATCCGCAGCGAGATATAGCCTTGGAAAAGCCCGATGGCTTGGAGGAAAAGGGATATTCCGCAGTAGCCCAGGGCGATGATCCAGAAGAGGTTCCAGTTCTTGTGGGGAACCGCATCGTCCACCAGCATCTTGAGCACCAACGGCGAGACGACTCCCGCCAGGGTGGACAGGACCGAGACTCCGCAGAGAAAGACCAATTTTTTGCGATGCCCCCGCAGGAACTTTAGAAATCCGGTAAAGATACGGAAACTGTCGTATATCTCAGCCAACTTCATGGTGGCGCCTTTCATTGGATACGGCCGCTCGGCGGTCGCTTGACCCGCCGCCGCACCATTCGTGGATGCGCTGGAGGGCGTCGCGAATTTGGGTCAGCCGCGCATGGCAGTCCTTTAGTCGATTGGAGTCTTCGGCCAGGAGGCCCTCCAGATAGGCGATGACCAGACCTCGCAGTACCGCGGGCGCCTGGCGATAGGATACGGCCAGGGGTTCCCAGGCGGGGGGCAGGTCGGACTCAAGAGCGGGAAGGTTGCCCAGGAGCGTCTCGGCTTGATCGCTGAATTCCAGGTGAGCGAGCATCAACCGTTCCGCATCCTTTTTCATTCCGCCGTGAACGTGGCCCATGTGATTGGGCAAGACAAGCGATTCCTCGGCAAGTTCCCCGGCCAGCTCGGTTCCGCGGATGAGCTTGAGACTGCGGAACACGGGGCTGATGTTGATCCACGGGTTGGCCAGAAGGTCCTTGACAGTCCCTAGTGAACTTTCGATACCCTTACGGGTCGTCCAGGGGGTGTAGAACATGAAGCTGAGGTTGATCCAGAGTCCCTCCTGGGTAATCAGTTTGACCACATTGAGGATCTGTTGAAGGGTCAGATGTTTGCGGAAACGTCGAAGGATGTCGTCGTCCAGTGCCTCCAGACCGAACTCCACGCTGTAGAGTCCGACCCGGTGGAGGCGGCGGACCATGTCGAGTTCAAAATCGTTGGCGCGGGCGTCTAGCTTGAAGTGAATACGAAGCCCCCGCCGCTCGATCTCATCAGCCATCGCCACGGCCCGTTCCCGCCCGCGCAAACCCGCGCCGATGGCGTTGGCGTCGGCAAAGACGAAGCGGTCGAAACCATACCTGGCGTGGAGATGCTCGATCTCATCGACCACGTTGACGGCGGATCGCGCGCGTGGGAGGCGGCAAAGGATTGCCTGCGAGAAGGCGTGGATGCTGCAAAACGTACATTGTCCGTAACAACCGCGTGAGGAGACGATCCGAAGGCGATGATCGTTCCGCCGATAGACCTCCTCGATGTCGTCTTCGGCCGGCAACGGCAGCGAATCCAGATCTCGCACCACCTCGCCCAGCGGATTGGCCACGACTTGTCCGTCGCCGGTGCGATAAGCCAATCCGGGTATCTCGCCAGGTTGCGGAAGTCCTTGTTCCATCGCTCGCATGAACGGGACGATGCTGTTTTCCGCCTCGCCGCACAGGGCGTAATCAACCTGGGGGCATGACAACAACGTTGCCTGGGGACAGAGGGTCACGTAGACGCCCCCCAGGACCACGCAGGCGCTCGGATGGCGATCTTTAATGGCAGCGGCGACCTGGAGAACTAATTCCACGTGCTTCCAACTGGTGGTGAAGCCGACCACGAGCCTTGTCAGGTCGTGGGATTTCAGCATCTCCAAGGTCCGCTCCACGAGGAGGCGATTGATCGCCTTAGTTGTCGTCGAGCGGTCGGTCTGGAAGAACACATCGGATAGCGAGGATGGATCAAGGACTACATTGACCATGCTCGCCTCGCAACCGTTGGCCCGCAGGATCGACGCCAGGTACCGGCAGCCCAGGTATTGCGGCTGCTGCAACGCCCCCTGGCAGGAGGCATTGTCCGGAAGGCCCACAAAGACAATGCCATGTCGCCTCCGGGTGGGACTCGACGGGGCGGAAGCTTTTTTCGATGTGTTCATTACCGTTGAACTCCCGCGCTCGGCTCGGCGGTGGGGGGGGGGTCGGCGACATTGGTCTGGCGGTTTGGGAGGATTCGTCCGATAAGTTCCCACTTGTCCGCCGGGACGTTGGGGTCCCGGTAGAGCGATTCGGCGAGCAATCCCGTCACCCTCGCGGCCGCGTAGCTGGTTCCAAACGGGGACGCCAATGTCAGGTCAGGGCAGGTCCGCCCATCCCGCGTTGGACCTTGGCTCAAATAAACTTTCCGGCCTTGTTTCAGGTCATAACCTCCCACCGATATCACGGCCTGGCAGGTTGCCGGAGGCGACACGGTGACGTTCTGGGAGACGTGGGCGGTGAATTGTCCACCGTTGCCGGCGCCGCAGTTCATCCATGCGTGGGCCGTGAACGGCTGATCTTTTTGAGGCGTGACCAGGAGACTCCAGTCGCCGGTTTGTTCCTCCTCTCTAAGAAAGCACTTGACGATCACCATCACGTTGGTTTGCCCGTTTGCCGGGTCTGACAAACCGTTGGCGACGGCAACGAAACCCCCGTTTATTGCCCAGACGGCTCCGCCGCCGGTGGCGACATCCTGGAATACCCTGCCACCGGGCATTGCCAGCGAGACATTGCACGGCAGGGACGTGTCGAACCATAGGTCAACGACCGCCTCGGCGATTCCCCGCGAATTAGTGCCGAGGCTCCAAGGCAGGCAAACCCGTCCCTGGTGACAATCGTCCCGCGTGAATTGGGCGTGTCTTGAGCTGTCGCCGGTGTTTCCCGCCGAGACAACGATCCAGAGACCAGCCTGGGCGTATCGGGCCAGGATTTTCTCGAAGATAGAGGTTCCGTCGTGGGGACCGACCGTGGTATTGGCGCTTATGTTGACAACACAATTGCGGTGGTCCCGCTGGGCCAGACGGTAGCAGTCGCCCACGGCGGAAATGATATGTAATTTGTCCATGGGGCCTTGCATCAGAGCGTATCGTGCGTGGGGCGAGGTGGCGGCGATGACTTTGGCCATGACGCTGCCGTGGACGCTTGGCTGCGGTGCGGAGGCCCCGGAAGGTTCCGTGGCGACGGCCAGTATGCGTTGTGAGCCGCCCTCCGAGAATAGCTCGCGGCAAATCGTCTGGTCCACTATGCCCACCAGCGGTTCGCGCTGGTCGCCCCATTGTCCCGGCGATTCCACCGCGGCCTCCATCCGACGTGTCGCCTCTTGTATCGTGCAGACCGAGCCTCCCATTTCGGCATAGCGGACATTCGCCGATCCGGCTAATGCGTCGATTTCTTTTCCGGTGGCCATTGCCAGGACATAGGGGCCTATCAGCGGCCGGATCAATCGCACCGGCAGAACCGTGGCATCTCCGTTGCGTTCCACAATGATCGGGAGACATTGATCCTTAGCTTGGGATGGGTCCTTCATCAAAGCAGCCAGGATCGTCAGTTCGGGGGACAGCCGTTGGCAATGGGCCAGGACCATCGGCGCATGTGGCGCGGTGGTTGCCGTGGTGGGGACGGTCTCCGCCGGGCAAACCGTGACGCGGGTCAAAAAGACGATA
>PMBX01000243.1 GCA_003153915.1 Phycisphaerales bacterium | reverse complement strand
TGGCGCGGCACGTCGATGGCCGCCGCAAGGGCCAGTTGAACCGCGGCGGTTTTTTCCGGTCCATCCTCGCGCCGCGTGGCATCCTGATAGAGGCTGTAGGCGGCTACATCGTCGGCCACCAGGAGTTGGAACATGCCACGCCCCTTGGCCATGCGCCCGGCCAGGTGGGCATAAAACTCCTCGTGGGCGGCGAACTTNNCGACCACTCCGGCGACACTGCCGCCGCCGGGGGTGGGCGTCTTGGCGGCGGTGGCGGCGATAAACTCCGCCACGGTCATGCTCATCATGTCCTTTTCAGCCATTTCTTGCCTCCCTGGCAGACCAGTCAGGGGCTTGCCTGCGTAGTGGCTGCCGATGTGGCGCGTGTCGCCGCCGTTGCGGCCTGGGTGGTCGTGGTAGCCGTTGCCGGTGTCGCGAAACCGCCCAGTGGCGAGGTAAGCACCACCATCGGCTCGACGGAAAGGTACTTCCCGGCAACTCGCTGTACGTCGGCGGGACGGACCGCCCTGTAGCGGGCCTCCATCCGGCGGCGATAGTCATAACCGAACCCGTACAACTCATCCATCGCCGCCGACAGTGTCAGGCTCGCCACGGATTGATTCTCCAGCAACTCCGCCGTCAGGATCGTGTTGACGGCCTGGTCTATTTCACCGGCGGTGGGCAGGTATTGCGTCGCGTGGCGGTAGTTATTCTTGATGATGTCCACCACCTCGGCGGCTCGGTCGGGCTGGCAGGCGGCATAGGCGAGGAACGCACCCGGCGCCAGGCCAGGCCAATTATAGGCGTGCACCACGTAAACCAACTGCCTGCCGCGAAGCTGGTCATGGAGCCAGCCGGCCGGATAATTGTATCCGCTCATAATGGTATCGAGCACGTCCATGGGGATGCGGTCTTCCAGGTCGCGGATCGTCATGCCCGGTACGGCCACGATGACCCCGGCGACCTTGTTGTCGGTCTTAAGCGTCGCCAGGCCCTCGCCGCCTGACCGAAGTGACGCCAAGCCCGCAAGGTCCACTTTTCCACCGGGCAATTGCCCGAAGAGCCGCTCGACGTCCGAGCGGACGGTGGCTGGGTCGAAGCTGCCGGCGATCACCAGCACGCTCGAACCGGCCCGGATGCATTGGCGGTGGTGTGCGGCCAATTGCTGGACGGTGGCCGATTCGATCACCTCGGTACGGCCGACGGGAAGCATGTGGTAGGGAGAACCTGCGAAGAAACGTTGGCGATAAAATTTATCCAGTTGCGACCGCCAGTCCTCATCCACCGCTCGCACTGCCGCCAATGCCGCGGGACGGAGGATTTCCAGTTCCGTGGCGAGCAAGGAGGGGCGCTGTACCACGTCGGCGAGTATCTCCAACGCCTCGGGGAAGCTGTCGTCCAGGACCGTCGCCTGCCAGTAGAAGGTGTTGTTCCCGCAGACACCCTTGATTCCCCCGCCCGCGCGGTCGAAGAATGCTGCGATCTGCTCGGCTGAGCGGTCGCCGGCGCCCTTGGTGCTCAAGGCGGCCATCAGGTTGCCCAGACCGTTGGTCTTCTCATCCTCCATCAACAGTCCGCCGGCGGTGACCATCGCCACCGAGACCAGCGAGGGCGATTCCGATGAGGCAAACGGCTGAAGCACCACGCGCAGCCCGTTGGGAAGCGTAAAGACCGTCGCGGCAAGGTCGTTTTGTCCCCCGGGACGGGACGCCGCCTGAGTCGTACTCCCCGGAGGCGTCATGCGCGTGACGGCCATGCGGTCGAGGGTGAAATACTTCCGCGCGACCTGTCGCACCCCATCGGCGGTGACGGCCTGGATGCGCCGCGTGTAATCCGCGGAAAACGTCACGTTACCCGTGGCCATAAAATCGCTGGCGAGCATCGCCGACTGGGACTCTGCCGTCTGACGCTCGTAGACCAGGTCGGCGACTTTCTGCCGCTTGGCCCGCTCCAGTTCTTCCGGCTGGGGACCGTCGCGGGCGATCTTGTCCAGTTCTGCCAGGATGGCCGCCTCGGCGGCGTCGGCGTTTTCCGCCCCGCAGCGGAAGGATACGCCAAACGACCCGGTTCCCCAGTCGGGCGTCCACGAGTACGCGTCAATCGCCGTCACCAGTTTCCGCTGACGATAGATTTCCCGCGACAGCCTGCTTGAAGGCCCCTGGCTGAGCACATAACTCAGCACGTCGAGGGCGTAAAGGTCCTCGTGCAACAGGGGGATGGTGAGGAAACTGATTTCCTCGATGGTCTCCTTCAGCGCCGGGTGCGTCGTCGTCACGCGACGGACGCCTTCCAACGGTCCCACCGCCGGGAGCATCAACTCCGGGGTCCTGCCGCGCGGAACACCGCCAAAAGCCTTGCGAACCTGTTGGAGCACCGCTTGGACATCCACGTCTCCGGCGATGCTGACGACCATATTCTGTGGGACGTACATCCGCCGGTGGTAATCCCCAACGTCCTGGAACGTCAGCGCCGCCAGCGGTGCTTCGTTCCCGATGACTTGCACGGCGGCCGGATGCGTGCCATAGAGGTTGGCCATGTGGCGATAGTGCAGTTGGCGCTGCGGGTCGTCCTCGCCCATCTCCCGCTCGCGCTGTACCACGCCATGCTCACGGAGAAAGTCCGCCTCGGTGAAGTCGGGACGAACCAGCCAGTCGGCCAGCAGGTCGATACACTCGGCCGTCTTTCCGGACGATGCGGAAATAAAATAACACGTGTGGTCCAGCGAGGTGTAGGCGTTGGACTGCCCGCCGATGTCCTTCAACCGCCGGCCGATCCGCCCGGCCGGCTGACTGGCGGGCGTTTGCGTCTGGACAGCGTCCTGCTCGGCGCCCTGGGCGACCAGGTGCTCGGTGAGGTGGCTGATCCCGCAGCCAAGATATGGTCCTTCATACAGGCTACCGGCACGGACATATCCACGGACACATACCACCGGGGCCTTGGGGATACGCTTGACGATCACCGCCAAGCCGTTGGGCAGATAATCCACAACGCCAGCATCATCCGCGGCAATTGAGGATCCCCTGGACGCCTGGACATGGGAAGCCGGCTGCGTGGCGGGTTCGTTTACCGCCGCCGGCGGAGCGGCGCAGCCGCCCAAGATGGCCGCCGACACCAGGCCCAAAAACATGCCAGCCGTTAATGCAAGTCTGCCAAGCATCCGTTGCCTCCGCGACCTTGCGATTCCACAAAGAATATCCTCCGAGGCTTCGGAGGCTGTTGGCCTGGGTTGGCGAAGTTCAATCATTCGAGGGCATCCCCCGGCCGCGCCGGGGGCTTCTGCGACGCCTGTTCCTCGGTGTTGTCGCCGGTCTCAACGTCGTTGAGGTAGGCCAACGTTCGTTCCAATTCGTTCTTGAGGTGGCGGACGCGAAGCAGGCTCTTGACTCGCGTGGTCAACTCCAGGCGGTTGACGGGTTTGGTGATGAAGTCGTCGGTGCCAGATTCCACCCCTCGCTCGATGTCCCCAAGTTCGTTCAGCGCCGTCACCATGATGATGGGAATGTCACGGGTGGGCGGATCGGACTTCAGCTTGCGGCAGACCTCGAAACCGCTCATCCGCGGCATCAT
>PMBX01000118.1:24251-48852 GCA_003153915.1 Phycisphaerales bacterium | reverse complement strand
TCAAACGGGCTGATCCGCACCAGGCGATGCACCCCGCGTTCGCAGGAGAGATACCCATAGGCATAAGGCCCCTCCACGTGCAGCGATATGGAGCGGATGCCCGCCTCCTCTCCATCCAGGCGGTCGATCTCCTGAACGGAAAAGCCCATGCGCTCGAAATATCGCAGGTACATCCGCAGCAGCATCTCGGCCCAGTCGCAGCTTTCGGTGCCGCCGGCGCCGGCGTGGATGGAGAAATAACAGTTGCCCGCGTCATGCGGACCGCTCAGCAATGTGCGAAGCTCCAACTGGTCCAGCGCGGCGGTGGCCTTGGCTGACTCAGCCGCGACCTCTCCCAGGGTTTCTTCGCTGCCGGCCTCCACGGCCAGTTCAAAGAGCACCTGGAGATCGTCCAGTTGACGCGACAGGGCGGAGGCGGGAACGACCAACGCCTTGAGGGCCTTCAGTTCCGCGATAACGGGCTGGGCGGCTTCGTTGTTGTCCCAGAAGCCCGTCGCGCCCATCTGTTCCTCCAGGGCGGCCACCCGCCGCTGGCGGGCGGGGACGTCAAAGAGAGTCCCGGATGGCGTGCAGCCGTCGGCGGAGGGAATCGATGTTCACTTTTATGTTTTCCGCTTCGATCATTGCCCGTCTCCGGAACAAAAAGCATCCTACCCGCCCGGTGGCTCTGGAACAAGCCTTTGACCGGCTGACTCATCCCCGCTTTTCATTTAGCCGCGAACGGACGCGAACAATCGCGAACTTGTAAAGTTTTATGTTTTCATTATTGATGATGTAATGCTTTACACAACGTAGTCGTTAAACCGCAGGGTAACAGCTACAACAAAAACACATCCGTCACGAATCCCTGGTAATCCCGATTACATCGCAAATCCATGAAGGGAGGCGATGCATTGTTCCTATTCCTCTGTAAAACCTTTTTGCCTCTGTTCGGGTTCGTTCGCGAGGTTCGCGGCTAGGAAAACTGGGGAAACTTGAGTCTGATCGAGGCGAATCTCAAAGGAAGAATGTTTCAAGGCATTCGGCCTAACGATACGCGCCGGTCTTGCGGGCGGTGCGGTACATTGCCAGGACGTTTGCAGTGGGCGAGTTATCCTGAATCTGGTGGGTGGGCGAGAGGATGTATCCGCCGCCGGGCATCATGACCTCCAGCGTTTCCCGAACGTTCCGCACGATATCCTCGACGCTTCCATAGGCCAGCGGGCCCGCGGTGGAGATGCAGCCGTGGAAGGCCAGTCTGCCGCCGAATCGCTTCTTGAGGTAGGCCGGGGCCATTTCGGCGGCTTCGGGCTGGAGCGTCTCGACGACGGCGATGCCCATGTCGATGAAGTCGTCGAAGGCCCANNCTACTCGAACCGCAACTATGGATCATCGCGGGAACGTCGAAGGAGGCGGCCAGGTCCACATACGGCTGGATGCGCGGGCGGATTTGCCTGCGGAACAGTTCCGGGCTGAGGGTCGCTCCGCGCTGGGTGCCAAGGTCCTCGCCCAGGCACAGCAGGTCCACGGCGCCGCGTGCGGCTTCGAGGGTACGGCGGATGATCTCCAGGCGGATGGCGTTGCGCCGGTCGATGAGCCGCAGACCGGAAGGATCGTCGCTGATGAGGTCCACCAGCACCTGCTCCATGGTGCGGAGCATGCCGTTTCCATTGATGACGTCGGGGTAGCCCGACCCGCCGATAGTAACGCAGTAGCGGCCGAAGGCACGGCATTGTTCTACCGCCGCGGTGTAGTCGAAATTATCGGGATTGGGCATCGGCCAGGCCTCGACCTGCTCCTCCGTGGCGTTGGCCAGCGGCCAATCACAGAAGTCCCAGTAGCCTCCCGATTCGTGCTCGACCCAGCGGCGGTGAATGCCCCAATCGTCAACCTTGACCGGGCCTATGTCGAGGTGCAGCTTGGGACCGACATAGGGCGCCGAGACGCCGCGGAAGTCCACGCCCAGTGCCTCCAGCAGCCCGTCGCCGTCATTGTCAGCCAGGCCGAAATGTTTCCTCAGCCGCGCGTTGATGCCCTCGTTACCGTAGTAGTTCACCGGGACGCGGTCGCCTTCACGGCGGGCGATGGCCGTTAGCACGCGGTCCTTGGAGGTCATCTTCCTGGGCATGTATTGGCTCGTTACCGTAGGGAGCGAGATATTGACCCGGCGACTTCAAGCTGGATAAGGGCCGGCAGCACCAAGATTCTAATGGGCCTTCTACTCCTGGTGAGTCCGGTTCGCGGCGTGGTCATGGTGAGGAACCGGCACCGTTCGACGGCGCTGAGGTGGAGGCCGGCGCGGCTGGTTGGCTGGCGGGCGCCTGATCGGGTTTATATGTTCGGACAATGGAGGCGTAATATTCGTTCCACTTGGCTTTCTGCCTGTCTGTCAGCAGGGCGGAGATTTCGCGGTCGATCCGCTCGAACTCCGGTTTGTACAGCGGGTACGCCAGGCGCCGGGCTTCCTGGAAGCCCTGCAATCGCTGTTCGAGAATCTGTTGCACCTGGAAGGCCTGATCGGAAGACAGGTCTAACTCGCTTGCCAGACGTGAGGCCCACCGCTGGGGCATCTTTTCCGGGTGCGTTCGGTAATACAGGTTGACGCGGTCGAAGTACACTACCGCCGCTCCGGCGCCTATGGCGACCCCGGCGGCAAAGACCACGATCATCATGACAACCGCGGGCCATCGCCGGCGGAGCGGCACGGACTTCAATGTTGAAACGTCATTTGGGTCTTGTTCCATGCTCATCACATTACCGTGTTGATGGTATTGGCCAGCGCCAGCAGCGGGTCCTGCATTCGCATCCAGCTCTGGACGGCCAGGATAATGACCACGCCCGCGGCAGCGCAGGCGGCGACGGTGAAATAGCCCAGGATCGGGTCAATCGCCCTAGGCCGCGCGGCGGCCAGTCGGCGCATGACCTGGGAGGCGACATCGACGCCGGGTGGCGAATCCCACCGGGCGGCGGAGGCCAGTTTGGCGAAAAGTTCATTTTTGCTCATGATGGTTGCTCCATGTTTTCAGTCATCAAAAACGTCCGCCAGACCGTTTTTCTCCAACAGCGCCCGCAGTTTTTTGCGTGCGCGGTACGCCTGCACCTTTACCATCGTCAGGCTCCATCCCGTCTGCTCGGACACCTTGGCCAGGGGCAGGTCGTCCAGATACATCAGCGTCAACACCAGCCGGTCCCTGGGGGGCAACTGCCCCAGCAAGGCGTGGATCGCCTCTCCGGCCTGTCGTGGATCGGGGCGTTCCTGGCGAGCCAATGCCGGAATATCCCAGTCCTGTAGGTTTATCGTCCGGGAGGCCTGCCTTTTTTGATGTTTCCAGAAGCGGTAGCCCACTCGCGTGGCGATGGCAGCCAGCCAATGGGAGAAAGGCCCGGCGCCCTTGAAATTCCGCAGATTTACATAGGCTTCCACAAACACTTCCTGCATCAGTTCTTCCAGAACATCGCGGTCGCGAGTGAACCGCCACATTTTCGCGGCGATCCGCGGCTGATGGCGCTCCACGATGCGGGCAAAGGCCCCGCCGTCGCCTCGCAGGCTTCCCTGAACATCCGCCAGATCTATTGCGTCCATTGGCAATACTATACGAGCTAAGCCTTAAAGCGGTCCACGGGTCGATTCCCGATGGCCCACAAGACCGGCTGGTTAATGTAACATTTCTGCATCCAACACGTTGCATTTCCTCACCGCCGACGTGCCCGCGACCTGGCGGCCTCGGGAACCATTCGTGAAATTATAACATCTTCGCCTCTTGCACGCGCCTAACGCGGCGGAGACGACCCGCCGTCGGAATCTTAGTGGACCTTGTCCTGGCGAAGGTTACTCGCAATCCGCAAATTTTCTGACTTGTTTAGGCAACTCCGGGGCAGGCCGGTTTGCCCCATGGGGAAATTTTCAGCGGCCTGTAACCTTTTGCCCCAGCCGTCCACCAATTAAACGTACACAGGACATCGCAGGCAAACCTATAAAAGGAGCAATGCCATGAAGACGACCTGGACAATCAAGATGGTGCTGGCCTTGGCGGCAGCGACGGCGGTGACGACGTTGGTCGCCACCCCCAGCTTCGGCCGCGACCGGGGCGGCAGCGAGATGCGTGACGGCAACCACGATCGCGACCAGAACCACAACTGGGACCGCGACAACGGCCACAATCGTGACGGCGATCGTGACCGCAGGGGAGAATTCCGCCGCGGGGACGACGGAAGATGGAGCGGATACTATGGGCAGAGGTATTACTATAGCCCGCCCGTCTGCTACTCGACGGTCCGCGTGATTACGCCTTGCCGGCCTCCGGTGGTCGTCTGCCGACCGGCCCCGGTGTACAGCTTTGGACTGTGGTTCGGATGGTAAGTCCAACGGCGGCTGCTCGTGGCAAGATAATGCAGCCAACGATTCCGTGAAGTAACCCCTGCCCGCGGCGCAACAGACAACTCGCCGCGGGCGGCGTTTTTTGTGTCGCCGCGGTCCTCAAGCGACGGATGAACCGGTGGGAATCATCACGATCAGCGCGGTGATGTCGCCCCAGGCGCGATGTGTAGTATGCGGTTCAATGAGCACGGCCAATCCAGGCTCCAGGTCGATGACATCGTCGTTGAGTTCCATCTTCCCCGTGCCCTTGAGGATGTAGTAGTACTCCGTGATGTTGTCGTGCGAGTGCTTCTGGGAGTCGGTAATCTCGGTGACGTGCAGGTTGGCCACCGGCGTGTCCTGGCGGGTAAAGATGCGATGGCTCTGCCCGCAGTGACATGGAACCACCCGGGCGTCGCGTAGGTGACGAACGATGTAGCCCTTGCCCTTGGTTTCGCTCATTTCCTTGTCCTCACTTTATCGCCTGCCGAACATATCCCAGCCGCAACGCCAAGCCGACGTTCCGTGGGGGTTTGCCACGGCCGGCCTATTCGTCTCGCCGCGTAAATTGGGGTTATTTCTTCTGTTCACCGGATTTATTGAACAGATTCCCCAGGCTTTTCTTGGCCACCTCGGCCGCTTTTCCTACGTTTTGTGTCGCCTGGTTGGCGGCGCCTTGGAAGACCTTGACGGCCTCTTCCTTGCCTTGGCCTACCAGCTTGGTGGCCTGGCCGCCCATAGCGCCGGCAGCGGAGGCGATATCGGTGGTGAGCGTTCCGGCAAGGTCGGCGGGGATGAGGCCCTTGCCCTTCTCGACGATGCCCGCCAGGACGGCCATGACGATACGGGTGATGATCTCGCTGGTCTTAGCCTCGCCGGCGGAACCGACGTTATTCAACTCGATAGATGGTATCAGGATGTCCACCGACGGGGCGGAAAACAGGCGAACGTGGGCGGTGACGTTCTTGATCGTCACCTTGTCCACCTTGATTTTCTTGCCGCCTTCCTTGCTTTCGGGCTTGGCCGCCCCGCCGCCGCCAAGCTGCTTGATGTGATCCATCACCACCGAGATGTTGTTCTTGCCGATCTGCTGCTCGATGTTGACGTCCAGGCCGTCGAGGGTGAAATGCGTCAACTCGACCGTGTCGCTAAAAACGCTGGCCGTCCGGACGCCCAGGTCGAAGGTGCCCGACTTCATCAGGTGCGGGCTGGTGAAACCGGCGGGGTTGGAGAAGCCCAGCACGTCCATTTTCAGCGTTCCGCCCAGGAGGCTGAGGTTCAGGCTGCCCAGTTTGGTGGGAACTCCCAGGGCGTATTCCCCGCCGGCCTCGACGCCCTTCTTGGCGATGGAGTCGATCATCGCCCAGACGGCAACGATCGCCACGACCAACAGCACAAGGATGCCCACTACGATTCGGGTGATAATCTTCCCCATGGGTTCGTCCTTTCCCGAAAGGGTTCCGTTCGTTGGCGCCGGCAAGGCCAGTCAATGGGTTTCGACTCATTCTACGCGGCAGAAGCCACGGCAGGCCAGTGGCCAACACACAAAACGACGCGCCGCCAATCTCTTTCCGGCCTTGCTTACATTCACGAAAAACGCTCTGGCCCGATAAACGGCATGGCAGTATGTATAGGGGAAGAAAGGATCGGAAACATATCTCTGTCCACATAATCCCGATGAGACAGTCGCTCCCGCAAATGACCACCGTTCACATGATCGCCAACGCGCACCTGGACCCTGTATGGTTGTGGCCGTGGCAGCGTGGCGCCGACGAGGCCCTGGCCACCTGTCGCTCGGCCTGCGACATTCTTGACGACTATCCCGATGTAATCTTCACGCGTGGCGAGGCCTGGGTGTACGAGCAGGTGCGCACACTGGACCCGGACCTGTTTGGGCGCATCCGGTTGCACATAGAGGGCGGGCGATGGTGCGTGGTCAACGGCTGGTGGGTTCAGCCCGACGTCAATTTGCCCATCGAGGAATCCCTGGCGGCTACGGCGCGTCTGGGATTGGGTTGGTTCCAAGAGCACCTTGGGATCAAGCGGGTTCCCGTGGCATACAACGTGGACAGTTTCGGCCACGGTGCTTTCCTGCCGCGAATCATCCGCCAGGCAGGGCAGGACTTCTACGTGATGATGCGGCCAAGCCCCGGGGAGAAGAAACTGCCTTCCAGCCTTTTTCGCTGGCGCAGCCCCGACGGACACGAGGTTCTGACCTTTCGCATCAACAGCGCCTACAATTATCATTCCACCGAATACGACAGGCTCCGGCGTCACATCGACGATGCGCTTGCGGCCCGGCGTCCGGAGGGGATAGATCACGTCATGTGCTTTTACGGTGTCGGCAACCACGGCGGAGGGCCGACCCGCAAGCTGGTTGACTGGATACAGGCGCACCGCGACTGGGCGCCGGGCGTGCGATTGGAGTTTTCCTCGCCGGAGCGGTTCTTCGCCGCCGTCTGCGCGCAGGCCCAGCGGTGCCCGGTGGTCGAGGGTGAGTTGCAGCACCACGCCATCGGGTGCTATTCCGTGTGTGGCCGGCTCAAGCGCGACATCCGCGCCGCGGAGCTGATGACAGCCGATGCCCAGCGGCTGATCGAGCGATATCCCGCCGCCGAACCCGACGACGCCCGCCGGACGCTCGATGCCGCGTGGCGCGCCATCTGCTTCAATCAATTCCACGATATCCTTGCCGGCACCGCAACGGCCGAGGCGATTGAAATGGCCCGCCGCGAAATCGGCGGCGCACGGACGGCGGTCGATCGCCTGATCCACACATCCCTGCGTCGCGACTCGCGGACTTGGCAACGGCCCGTCACCGGGCACCGCGTTCACGTGGCGAATCTTGCACCGACCCCATGGTCCGGCCTGGCGGACGTGGAGATCGCAATGGATATCGTCGGCGCCCTGCATCACCATCTGGCCGATGCGCAGGGGCGCGTCGTCCCGCACCAGCAAATCGCCCCATCGTCGCTGGTGCTGGAGACCTTCGCCACGCCCATGCCGCGGATACTGTTTCCCGTGAACCTTCAACCCGGCGAGATTGGTACATGGGTACTGCGCGACCAAGGGGCAGAACCGCCCCCTGCCGGACTTGCCGGGCAGGATCCTTGCCTCGAGAACGGGCGTTTGCGCAACGAGGCCGTCGAGGTCCACTTCGGGCCGGCAGGCATCGAGCAGATCATGGCCGACGCCGCGCCTCAACTGGCAGGCCCGCTGGCCTTGATCGTAATCGACGACCAGAGTGATACCTGGTCGCACGGGGTCCAAAGCTACACCGGGCCGGTCCTGGCCCGCGGAAGGTTTGGCGCGCCGGTGATTCTGGAGTCCGGGCCGCTTCGGACGCTTGTCCGGCTGGACGGAACCCTCGGCGAGGCGGATGCCCGGCTCTTTGTATCGCTGGACCGGGACAGCCGCGAGGTGCAACTGAGTCTTGACATAAACTACAGCCAACCTTTCACGGTGCTCAAAGCCGGCGTCTGCCCAAACCGCCGGCCTACGATGCGTCTCGATCGCGTGTGCGGAGGATGGATCAACCGCCAAATCGATGGACTGGAATACCCCGTCCACCACGCCATCCTGGCCGGTGATGAGTCTGGATTCCTGGGCTTGCTGTTCCCAGACTCCTTCGCGGCAGACGTTTCCGCCGACGGCGCCGTGCGTATCACGCTCCTCCGCAACAACGTCCACGCCTACCACAGTTACAGCCGCCTGCACGAGACGCTCCCCCAACTGCGCGGCCGCTTCGGCACCGACGATGGACCACAGTCATTACGTCTGTCGCTGCTGTTTGGGACAAACCAGACCCAGGCCGAGTCGGCGTTAGTACGGTTGCAGCATCCACCGATCATCTGGGACGACTATAAGGGCGTCAGCCGCGTCGCTCGGTTTGAATGACGGGGGATACTGGAAATCCCGGATCAAGGAGTCACACGATGGAAGTTGTTATTCCGGCAAGCACGGTTGCCGTACTGGCAGAGGCGGATGTATTGGTCTGTGGTGGCGGGTGTGGCGGAGTAGCTGCCGCCGTATCCGCGGCCCGGCACGGCGCGTCGGTGATTCTCATCGAGCGATTACCGAGCATCGGCGGCCTGGCCACTAACGGCCTGGTCAATGGTTGGCACCGCAGTGATCGCCAGAAGGTGGTGATCAACGGCCTGGTCGAGGAGTCCGCTCGCCGTGCNNGGATCGTCTGGCAGCGGATGCTGGACGAAGCCGGCGTGCGGACAATCTGTGGCCTGGCTGTCGGCGAGCCGGTGATAGACGGCAGGAGCATCCGTGGCGTCCTGTGCGACACCAAGCGCGGCCGCAGGGCGATAATCGCCCGTATCATCATCGACGCCACCGGCGATGGCGACGTTGCGGCAAAAGCCGGGGCGGGCTTTGATCTGGGCAGGGCCTCCGACGGCCTGGTCCAGGGCATGACCCTGATATTCACGCTACAGGATGTGAACTGGGAACTTGTCGCCCAAGGGGGCCGCCAAGCCATCGAAGCCGCAATGGAGAAGATGCGGCGGCTGCGAGACGAGGGCAAGCTCCCACCGTTCAACGACGGCAACACCGGCGCCAGCCTGCTTATCGGCCATGGCAAGTTCCATTTCCCCGGCCGCTTCTACTGGAACATGTGCCCCGTCTCGGGCAACCCGCTGGACGAGGAGGAACTGACCCGCTTGTCGGCCAAGGCGCGCGAGCAGATCGTGCAGTACCTGGATTTCTGGCACCGTGAGGTCAGGGGCTACGAGCACGCCCGCATCGACGAGACCGCGCCGGTCCTTGGCGTACGGGAGTCGCGGCGGATTCGCGGCCTCAAGACGCTGACGCATGAAATGGTGTTGGGTGCCGCAAGACAGGATGACGCCGTCGGGCACGGGGTCTGGATGGTGGACATCCACGATCCCAAAGGCTCCGGTTACACGACCTACAGCGACCGCAGCCCCTCTAACTGGCTCAAAGAGGGCACGAGCTACCACATACCGCTGGGGATGGCGCTGGTGGAGGGCATCGACAACCTTGCCGTCGCCTGCCGCGCCGCCAGCACCACGCACGAGGCCCTGGCGTCATTTCGGGTGCAGACGCACGTCATGGCCCTGGCCCAGGGGGTGGGAACCTGTGCGGCCATAGCCGCCAACGACAAGGTGGCGATGAAGGAGGTCTCACCGGCGCGGCTTCAGGAGGTTCTGCGCAGTGACGGAGTGTGGCTGGAGACATAGCGGTCCCGATTCACGCCCGCGGATGGCAGTGGATCCTGTATGGAGTTGACCAGGACACCGCGGCGCTGGCATGAGACCGATATTCCTGATACACTTCGCCGTTGTCGGCCCATAAAAGGCAAAGGAGCCACAAATGCCGCTGACCTTTGACATGCCGCTGGATGCCCTCAAGAAGTACAACGGAACCAATCCCCGCCCGGAAGACTTCGACGCCTACTGGGACGCCGGGCTGGCGGAGATGCGTTCGATTGACCCGAAGGTTGAACTTAGGCCGGCGGAGTTCCGAGTGCCTTTCGCCGAGTGCTTCGACCTGTATTTCACCGGCGTTGGCGGCGCGAGGATTCGCGCCAAGTTCGTTCGACCCGCCAAGGCCGACAAACCCCACCCCGCCGTGCTGATGTTCCACGGTTACGGCGGCGCTTCGGGCGATTGGTCAGGCATGTTGGGTTACGCGGGCTTGGGGTTTTCGGCGGCGTTCCTGGACTGTCGCGGCCAGAGCGGCCGCAGCGAGGACGTCGGAGGGGTCAAGGGCAACACGTTCAAGGGGCAGATCATCCGCGGCCTGGATGACGAACCCAGCAAGCTGTTGTTTCACCAGATTTTCCTCGACACGGCCCAACTCGCCGGGATCGTCATGGACATGCCGGATGTGGACGCCAAACGAGTCGGGGCCACCGGNNCCGTTGTATCCGTTCCTGTGTGATTATCAACGCGTCTGGCAGATGGACCAGGACAAGGACGCCTACGCCGAGCTGCGGGATTATTTCCGCAACTTCGACCCGCGCCACCAGCGCGAGGGCGAAGTGTTCCGTAAACTGGGATATATCGACGTGCAGCATCTGGCCCCTCGAATCCGCGCTGAGGTGAAGCTGGTCATGGGACTGAGGGACACGGTTTGCCCGCCATCGACGCAGTTCGCCGCATACAACAAGATCACCTCGCCCAAGTCCCTGGTGCTGTACCCAGATTTCGGCCACGAGGGCCTGCCGGGCATCAGCGACATCATCTTCCAGTTCCTAGCCGGGCTGTAAGGNNGTCTCAATCATCCGCTTGTAGTTGGCGTAGCGGACATAATGGGGCACGGTATTAGACACGCCGGGCATGTATCCGCCACCGGCGCCGATGGTCTCCACCTTGCGTCGCACCTCTGCCTCCACGTCATCGCCATCGCCCCGGGCCAACAGGTCCAGGTCGATGTTGCCCATCAGGCAGAAACTGCCGCCCCAACGGCGTTTAATCAGGAGCGGGTCCATGCTCTTTGGTTCCAGCGGCTGAATGCCGCCAACGCCGATATCCGCCAGTTGGTCGAAAACGTCATAGAGCCTCCCATCGGTGTGGTACGCCAGCGGCAGGCCGTGGGAGCGGCCGATCTCGACCAGGCGGCGGATGTGGGGGAACAGCCGGTCGCCAAAGAACCGCGGACTCAGCATCAGGCCTTCGGTATAGGCGATGTCGTCGCTGTAGAACAACACCCCTGCTGCGCTGCCGGCGACGTCTATCGCCGCGACCATTGCGTTCAGCGTTGCCGCGGCCAGGCTATCCATCACCGCGGCGACCAGATCAGGCTCCTCGATGGCTTTTAAGCAGAAGTTGGTGAAACCCATCAACATCCACGCGAACGTGAAGATGTCAGCCGTGTGCAGCAGAATCTTCATCTCCCCCGGCAAGGCCTTCGCGACGGCGACAAGGCGGTCGAGTTGATCCCGAATGCAGGCCAGGTTGCCCTCGGAGGCGTCCTGCCAACTCCACCGCCGGCTGAGAAACTGGTCCAGGCTGGTTATGGCGTGGCCCTCGGCGCCGTGGCGGTCCCCCGCGTTGGCCAGTTCCCTGGGAACCACGCAGACGCTGACTTGTACATAGTCGTAGCCCGCGCGGCGCCAGAATTCCACATCGTCGGCGGGGGTGGCCGCCTCCCGATCGATGACGCGCGACTTGTGAGCGGCATCCACGTGGAAATCGAACAACGGAGGGCGGCGGAAGGCCTTGCGCAGCAGAAGCGTGTCGAGGAATCGCCCGAAATCGGGCCGAGGNNGTGCGGCGCACGGACGCGACATGCGTCGTGCGTCACGCCAACGCGCCTGGGGGGACTCGAACCTCCAACCTGCGGTTTAGAAGACCGCCGACGCGTTCGCCCAACGATAATGTCGGCGACGACTTGCGCCAAGACAATGTTCCGCTTTCAGCGCAAACGACAGCGATGGCGTCGCTGAACGACCTTCCGCCCGATCTGGCCGCCCTGGTCGCGGCCTGGCCGAGGCTTCACGAGGCCGTTCGCGCCGGCATCATGGCGATGGTCACGAGCGGGCAGAAACCGGCGTGAATGACGCCGCCCGGCAAGCAACTCGCAGCCGTTACCTGATCGCCACCTCGTAGACCTGGCTATGGCCTGTCCTGTCGGAGGTGAAGACGACTCGCGTGCCGTCAGGGCTGAANNTTGTAGTCCTCGTCGTCGTAGGGGCAGTGGTCGGTGTTCCAGTGTTTGCCCTCGTTGGTCGCTTCCGGAAAGCAGAGTATGCGAGGGGCGCCGACGCCATCGAGGGGGTCGAAGAGCTGCAAACCGATGTCTGGGAACGTGGTGTCTGCGCACATCAGCGTTCCCTGCCGATTGATGCCCGGATGCCATGCGTTGAACGAACAGACCGGGCGCGTGGCCCCCGTGTCGATGTCGATGCCGATGCAGCCGCGCGGCCAGTTGGCGGTGATGATCTCGCGCGGCCGGGCGGGGTTCCACGTCTCGTGGACGATCCATTCGAACTGCCCCAGCCGACCGATCGGCTTGCGGTCGTAGGCAAGCCTGTTGCCGCTGCCGTCGCGCCGGATCACCCAGATGCGGCTGTGATATGGCCCGGCATAGCGGAGCAGCGTGTTGTCAGACGGGTGGAACTCGGGGTGGCCGATCGTGTCGCAGCCCAGGATATCGCTCGCGCCGCCGGTGTGCGTGTCGATGACGATCAGTCGCGACAGGGGGCCGACTTTGAAGGGCACGGCCCAATAGCGGTCGTCGTGGCTCAGCGCCGTGGTGCCCATGGCGGCGCCGACCATGCCCGGCTCGCGCCCGGCCAATGCGCCAAAATCGGCCAATTGCTCGGCCTCGCCCGTCGCCGTACCGACGCGCCACGCCCCCCGCCCCGCCGTGAAGTACACGTGCCGCCCGTCGTGGGAGGGATGCACAGACCACTCGCCTATGTCGCCCTGGTCGGTGAGCTGCTGTAGTTCGCCGGTCGCCTGGACCTCACACCATATCTCCGGCCGGCCCGTGCGGTGCGATACGAAGAACAGCCGGGTCATCGCGTCGTCATAGGCCGGCAGGTAGTAGAACGGATGGTGGTGGATCGACGGGTGGCCGGTGACCTGCCGAACCTTCGCGCCGGTTAGCGCGTCGGCGAACGTGCGTGATTCCGACGGCAGCAGTCGCTTTTGCTTCATGGCTGCCCTTGCTCGGCGGACCAGGCCGCCACGCGCTGGGCGGTCAGCGGGCCATCATAGGCGACGATGCGAAGAGCGGCCGTCCAATGCCCGCCCGTGGGAACGGCGATCGGGCCGTCCTGGGTGGCGTTGAACATCGCCATACCGTAGTCGCGTATGAACCACGGACCGCGACGGTCGGGGCTGTCGCTGTTGTCTCGGATCATCAGGCAGACGCCGTAAACTCCCACGCCCGGGACATTGCTCTCGTATGCAACGGCGTCGCACGCCTTCTGGCTGGCGACTTCTTCGGCCGTGCCGCGGCGAAGCTCGCCGTCCAGGCAGCCGATGACCTGCCCTCCCAGCACAGGCAGCAGCCGCGACTCGACGCGCAGACCGATGCTGCCGAACTTGGTCTTGCTGAACTCCGCGTCGCCGTAGGCGGCGATCTTGCGGCTGGCCATGTCGCAGACAGTGGCGTCGCCCGCGGATCGCAGAGTAACCGTGCGCTCCTCATCGATCAGCGGCTGTTCGTGCTGGTCGCGCCAGATACTTTTCACCGTCAGACGCGCGCCGGCGTCAGTCGCCTCGACGGTAGGCGGGCCCTGCGGGTCCATGCGGCCGATATTGGCCATGATGTGGTCGCCGTGGCTGCGGGGGACCGGAAAGGCCCAGAAGTTGCCCTCGCGCCCCGCCACCTTGACCGGGTTCTGCCCCACAAAGATGCCGTTGTGAAACGGGTGGTCGAAGGGAAAGTTCTCCACTACCGTGCGACCGGAGGGGGTGTAGAACGGGTAGACGAACGACCGCCAGAAGTTGGTACCGAAGGCGCCGAGGATGCGCCCTTCGACATTGTCCGTCACGAAGTGGCTCGCCACATTGATCAGGACCTTGTAACGACTCATGATCGGCTCCTTTCAAACGCGACGGCGTACTTGGGATTGCCCGCGACTTCGACGGGTTTGCCAGTGGTCACGGATTCGATCGCGGCCGTCACCATGGCGAAGACTTTCAGGTTCTGGCGGCCGCTAAACGGCGGCTCGCCGCCTCCGCTGAGATAGTCGTGCCAGACATCCAGGAACACGGCCCACGGATCGCGCGGCGGCGTCTGCTCGTCGATACGCTGGGCCGCGAACTGCCCCAGCGCCGTCGCAACCTCATAGTCCATGGTGTCGTTGGACATGTGTAGCCCGCGGCACTTCAGGGAGCCGCGGCTGCCGTCGAGGCGGAATTCGTACATCGGAGCCTGCGAGGAGAAGCCCCCGTGGTATGACAAGTGCAGGTTGCCGCTGAAACGGACCAGCGCGTTCACCATGCACGGGCCGGCGTATTTCGACCAGGAGGGAACGAAACCGTCGCAGGAAACCCACTCCGGATCGTGGCCCGCGAAGACCGACAGGAAGGTGTCGAAGTGGTGGCAGGCGTTCTCGTAAAGCGTCGGCTGAAGCATCTTGCCGAGGTTGCCCACGTTAGGACGCGGCTTGGAATTCATGAACCACGCGGCCTCGACCGATCCCAGCGCGCCGGACTTCACGTAGTCTGCAACCGCCGCATAGTGCCGGTTGTAGCGGATCTGCTGGGCGACGCAGAGCTTCACGCCTTTGGCTGCGGCCAATTCGATCAGTTCGACGGCCTGGCCGAAGTCGTTGGTGACCGGCTTGGCCACCAGCGGATGGCAGCCTGCCTCCAGGCACTGCTTGGCCTGGGCGAAGTGCAGTTCGCTCGGCGTGTTGATCAGGACCGCGTCGGGCTTCAGTTCGGCCAAGGCCCGGCCCAGGTCCTTGAACAGGGCCGTGTCCGGCAGCCCGGCCACCTGGCGCCCGGCCGCCAGCCCCGCGTCACTGACGTCCACCACGCCGACGCACTGGAACCAGGGTTTGGCCTTCAGGTGAGAGTGCATGACGCGGCTGACGCCGCCCATACCGACGGTCAGACAACGAAGCATTGTCGCATCACCCATCTTGGGTCTCCTTTGTGTGCGGTCTTTGGCCAATGACCCTTGTCCAATTCTGGTGCAGCACATTGTCGCGTTCTACCGAAGACAGGGTCAGTCTGTTCATTGCTTCGAGGGCGTCTGCGATATGCGCCGCGCCCTGCTCGGGGCCGAAGGGCATGTCGGTGCCTAAGAGCAGGCGTTCGGGACCGAAGAAAGCGAGCGCGCACGTAAGGGCCGCGGCCGAACCGAAGGTGGCGGTATCGGCGTAGAAGCGATTGAATGCCGCCAGCGGTTCACCGCGCAGCGGCGTGGCCTCCTTCTCGCGCAATTCCGGCGGCGTGCGTGTGCCGTAGGCGTCAAGCCCAGCACCGAGGCGGCCCGCGGCCATCGGGATCAGCCCCCCGCCGTGGTGGGTAATGATCTTCAACTCCGGCCAGCGGTCGAACACGCCGGCGAAGACGAGCCGGTACATGGCCTTGCTCGTCTCGTAGGGCCAGCCAATCGCCCACCAGAGCTCATACTTCGAGTAGCTCTCCCCCGCGTAGTCGGGCGTGTCCATGCCGAGCGTCGGGTGCAGCAGGAGCGGACGGTCGAGCTCCGCCATTAGGGCGAAAAGCTCCATGAACGGCGGCGTGTCGATGGCCGCTCCGTTCATGTTCGTGAAGATTTGCACGCCGCAGGCGCCGAGTTCCGTGACGGCCCGGCGCGCCTCCGCAAGCATCGCCTCCGGGTGGTTCAGTGCCAGCGCGGCGAAGAAACCGGGGAAGCGGTCGGGGTGGCACGCCGCCATCGCCGCCATGCCGTCGTTGGCCCGGCGCGCCAGTTCCTCGGCCTCCTGCGGGCCGGCGAGCGCTTCCAGGGGCGGCGAGACGAGGCACGGCACCTGGCGGTAGCCTGGGAAGCGGTCCATCAGCCGCAGGCGCACGTCCGGATCGGTCATCACCGGCATGGCCAGGGCGCGCTCGAGCATGCACAGCGGCCGCCCGGCGTCCTTCAGTGCCGCCGCGCCGTAGTCCGGCGGCGCCCAGTGGCAGAAGATGTCGATGGCAGCGCTCATGATTCCCGGCTGCTAGCGGATGTCGGTTCCTTCCCTGTGTTTCCTGATCGGGCGTCTCTGACGGTCTGGGGAAACTTACAGAGAGCATCGCCTCGAGATCCAGCGGATCGACGCCGAACTGCTTCCGCGCACAGGGCCGACTCCGGCAGGCCGGCGATCTCCCGGCCGGCCGCCAGACTGGCGTCGTTCACGTCCACGGCGCCGGCGCAGTAGTACCAGGGCTTGGTCTTCAGAACCCCGACCATCTGGCGGCTGATGTTGCCCATGCCGACGATGAAAATCCTGGTCTTGTCTTGCATGCTCATGCTGAGTCCTCAGTTGTGGCTCATGGTACAAGTCGTTGAAGTTGACCTAGCCGCACTTGACGTGGGTCCGCAAGGGGCTTTCGTAGGCGATGCGCCCGGTGGGGGTGTCGGCGTGCAGGCCGGTCCACACATCGCCCGTCGAATCGTGCCCGGCGCCTGTGCCGATCAGTGCGAGGTTCAGAGGACGGCCGGGCACAGGGATGTCCGGCATGGGTTGCCCTTTCAGCGGGGATCTCCGCGACTTGGGACCTGTGGTTGGTATTCCGCCACCAAGCTGACCAGCGGCGCCATCGTCTGCCGGGCGGCCTCTGGAACGTTTTCGATGATGCCGACGACGATCTTGCTGCTGCCGCGCGCCTGGGCGAGGATGTCGGCGGTGGCCGCGCGGACCCTCTCGACGCCGAACAGATGCAGCGACGATGGGAAGTTCACAACGAGCGTCTTGTTCGGCCAGGCGGCCAGTGCGTCGGCGACTGAAAAGTCGCAATCGGGCGGAGGAGTGAAGGACTCGATAAAGTCCAGTTGCGTCCGCGCTATCAGGGGCGCCAACAGGCGGTTGTCGCCGTCCAGGTGCGAGCCGACGAACTTGCCCGCGGCGTGGAGCGCGCGGCAGCACATATCGATGTGCGGCAGATAGTACCGCTCGAACCGTTCCGGCCCCACCGTATGAACGTCGGTATTTCCATCCACCACGACGTACTTCGCGGGCGAGCGGGCGAGGATGTCCACTTGCTTTTCGGCATTGGCCGCGCACAGATCCATCAGCCGCAGCACGCGCGAGCGGTTCTCCGCCCATTCCACGGCGAAGCTCTCGATGCCCATCAGCTCGTACGCCACGTCCTGCATGGGGCTGCGCAGCGTAGCCGGACGCGCGAACGATTGCCCTGGGAATCGCTGGTCGTCTTTCTCGAAATGAGCGAAGTCGGGCCGGAACCGCCACGATGCCAGGAACGCCTCGATGGCGTCATAGTCCTGCGGCCCGCCGAAGAGGCGCTTCTCCTGCCACAGCGTGCCGGGCATCGGACGGTGCACGGTGGACAGCTCGCCCGCGGCCGTCGAGTACATCCTGCGAATCCGGCGAGCACCATCCGACCCCTGGAACTCCTCCACGCGCACCTCGACGCCGGGCGTCTCCAGGCACGCCACGGAACTCTTGACGGTCACGCAGACGCCCAGGCGCAGCAACTGGGCCTCAAGCTGTCCACCCGGAAGCTTGTTGTCCCAGATCACGAACGGCACGTGGCCGCTCGGCTGGCCCGCGAGGGCCGCAAAGACTTGTTCGCGAGGGTTCATTTCACCACCGGGTAACTAATCTCGCGCAGGCCGCGGCGGATCTTCTCCAGGTCTGCCGCCTCGAGGTCTCGCAGGGGGCGGCGCATCGTATAGCTGGGGAAGCGGCCCATGATCCAGCGGGCGGCCTTCATCCGCTGGTGGGCCCCGCAGCCGGGCTCGCCGAAATTGTAGATCATCCGGGCCAGCGGCGCGACCGTCCGATGGGCCTTCTTCGCCCGCGCCAGGTCGCCGGCCAGGCACGCGTGCACCAGCTCGATGATCAGCCCGGGCGCGAAGCCCGCGAAGCCGACGAGCGCCCCGTCGCCGGCCTCCAGCAGCGTGGGCATCAGGTATTCGTCGTGGCAGGTGATGATAGTCACGTGTGGGGCGGCGGCCTTGAGCTGCTCGTAGTCCCACAGCCAGCGGGCCATGTCCCGCGTTCCCATCTTGATCGTCACCACCTGCGGAATCTTCACGATCTCCAGCATCTCGGCCAGGCTGTACGACGCCTTACACCAGGCCGGGTATTGATGGACGCAGATGGGGATCCCGGCGGCGGCCACATCCGCGAAGAACCCGACGGCCGTGCGGCTGGAGCGGCCGAAGCGCAGCCAATGGTGTGGTGGCATCAGCAGGATGGCGTCGGCGCCGGCCTCCTTGGCGGCCAGCGCGTGATCGACGGCCTCGGCGCTCCCCTCGGCCGAGACCCCAGAGACCACCTTGATCTTCCGCGGCGACGGACCGGCCGACCGGGCGGCCACCCGCGTCACCTGCGCCCGCTCGGCCGGGCGGAGCGACATGATCTCGCCGGTGTGCCCGTTGCACACCAGGCCCCGCAGTCCGCGCACGGCGGCCAGTTCCCGGAAGTACGCCTCCAGCCCGGCCTCGTCGACGGACTGGTCAGGATGGAAACAGCAGAGAGTGGCGGCAAACACGCCAGCCCACGGGTGGTTATGCTCGTCCATTGGTGGTTCCAGTGCCTCGCCCGCCGCCTGTGGCGGCCCTTGGCTGCATGTGTTCATAGCCGATCAGGCGGTGGGTGCATATGGCCAAATGTGCTACGCTCATTTGTCTTTTCGTGCTATCGTGTGGGGCATGAACTGGGCCGGAGTCTATGTGCGAATCTACTGGAACCGCTGTGCTCGCCGCCAGTGGCCGCCGACCTCGGTGCTGGAATTCACGCCCCAGCAGCGGCGAAAGCCCCACAACGTCCTGCTGTACTGGTGGGCGGGTCGGGGCCTGCGGCTGCTGCCGGAGGGGGCCGTGGAGATCTGTCCCGGCACGTGCCACTGGGCACGCCCCGGATGGACGTACCACTGCACGCAGGACCCGCGGCAGCCCCTGAGCGTCACGGCCATCCACTTCGACCTGGCCAACCGCCGCGGGCGGGTGCTGCGGCTCCAGGGGAGCCAGTTGCCCCCCGAGCGGCTGCGGGTTAGCGACGCGGCGCTGGTGAACGAGATCACCAGGTGGATCGCCGAGAAGGCCATGGACGTGCGCGCCGGTGTGCCCCTGGCCCCGGCAGCCCAAGAGGCGGCCGGCGCGATGCTCCGCGGCCTCCTGATGAAGCTCGAGCAGGACACGGCCGGCGATTGGCAAGCCGGCAGGGACAGCGACGGCACCGCCTGGCGCCGCTTGACCTCCTACATCCAGGAGCACCTTCACAGCCTGACCGGCGTCGAGCAGCTCGCCCGGCAGATGGGGTACACCCGCAGCCACTTCTCTAGGACCTTCCGCCGCCAGGCGGGGCTTAGCCCCCAGCAGTACATCATTAACGCCCGCATCGCCCTCGCGAAGGAACTCCTGCGAAGCACGGGGCTGTCGGTCACGGAAGTCGCCGTCCGCGCCGGATACCGCGACCTGTTCCGATTCTCCAAGCAGTTCAAGGAGCGCACGCGCCTGTCCCCGTCGCGTTACCGCACGATGGCCAACCGAGCGGAGGCCTGATTTCCGCCGGGCGCGCGTAGCAGCCGTGGCGGATGGCGGGAAGGAACGGGGCGAAGAGCTTCCATTTTTCCTCGAGCGAAACCTCCGGGCCGCGGAAGCGCTTGTGGAACACCCCCTCAGGCATCCCCGCCGAAAAGAGATCGTGCCGCGTGTAATGGGAAAAGAGCAGCGAGAAGTCCGCCGCCGTCGCCAGCCGCCCCTTCTTCGGCGGGAGGTGCTCATGCGCGTCAATGATCTCGAATTCGCAGAAGGCGTCGTAGAGTTTTTGCGCGGTGGCGCTGAGTTTCATGTCTTCCTCCCATCGGCAGGGCGAGTCCGGTACAGAGCTACGTGCGTGTTGAGGCTGGTCATTAAACTTAATATCATGGTGGCCGTACCGATGGCGACATTTCAACGGAGGATCACTACATGAGCACGGCGTCCACGCCGCCGGTTGCGGACAAGTTCGCCGACAGGACGCACACCACGAAGAAGGACATCAAGGCTGGGTTCGAGAGGCTGGGCATGAAGCGGGGGGACGTGGTCCTTTCGCATAGTTCGCTGAGCCGTTTCGGGTTTGTCGAGGGCGGGCCGGACGCGGTGATTGACGCCATCCTGGAAACGATCGGACCGGACGGAACGATCATCATGTCGGCGATCACGACGAATGGGGGGATTGTCGGCGCGGCCATCGAATCGGCGGACAAGGGAACTCTGGCGGCCGTCGAGCCATTCGACGTCGCCAACAAGAAATGCTGGGCGGGAACCATCGCCGAGACTTTCCGCAATCGGCCGGGCGTGAAGCGAAGCTGGCACCCGACGCATTCGGTGTCGGCCTACGGTGCGCTGGCGGATGAGATGATCGCCAATCACGAGAACGCGCCTGGGCCGTGCGGCGAGGGGACGCCCTACACGCGCGTCTGTGATGTGCCGCGCGGCTTCATTCTACTTCTCGGCGTCAGCCACGAATCCAACACCGCCATGCACGGGATGGAGGAACTCGCCGGTCTCGAATACGTGCTGTATCCGAAGTGGTCCCGCATCCCGATCCTGACGCCGGAGGGTCTGCGCGAAGCGCACACGCGCGTGCATAACTCGTACATGGACCGTCACCTAGGCGCGCTGGAGTCGGCCTATATCAACGGCCTGGCCGAGACCGTGACGCACATCGGCGACTCGTACGTGCGCTTCGTGAACGCCATGAAGATGCGCGACATCACCCTGCCGGAGTTGAAGAAGAATCCGCTGCTCATGTTGAACGAAAAGGGCCTGAGGGCCTGGAACAAGATGAAGGAGACGGGGGTGTTTACGCGCAACCCATTCCCGCCCGCGCCCAAATGAAACAACTCGACTGGACTAATCTGGCGGAGATGCACAAGACGGAATTGCTCGAAAGCGTAATGCCGTTCTGGCTGAAGCATTCGATGGACCGGGAATGCGGCGGCTACCTGCACCACCTCGACCGCGACGGGAGCATCTTCTGCACGGACAAGATGATGTGGATGCAGGGGCGCGAGGTGTACATGTTCGCGCGGCTCTACAACGAAGTGGAGAAGCGGCCGGAATGGCTGGAGGCGGCCAAGCTGGGCGCGGATTTCCTGCGCAAGCACGGGCGCGACGAGAATGGAGATTTCTACTTCCTGCTCAACCGGCAGGGCGAACCGCTTCGCGTCGCGTACAACATTTACTCGGACTTCTTCGCGGTGATGGCGATGCTGGAATACGCCAAGGCGTCGAAGGAGTCATGGGCGCTGGACCTGGCGGTTGAGACGTTCTGGAAGATCATGGCGCGGCGCGGCAATCCGAAGGGGCGCTACAACAAGATTCTGCCGCGGCCGGACCTGCCGAGCGACCACACCTTCCCGATGATCCTGCTGAACGTGGCGGGGATGATGCAGGAGTCGGTGAAAGACGACCGGTTCGAGGAGCTGCTGCGCGACTGCCTGAACCGGATCATGACGAAGCACGTGGACGAGACGCACAAGGCGGTCTTCGAGTTCGTGTGGGCAGACGGGTCGCGGCCGGACGAGCCGGCGGGCCGGTTCATCAATCCGGGCCACGCCATCGAGAGTATGTGGTTCGTCATGGAAGCGGCGCACAAGCGCGGGATGACGGACCTTGTGGACAAGGCTGCGGAGGCGATGCTGTGGACGGCGGAGCGCGGATGGGACGACGAGTTCGGCGGGTTCTACTACTTCCTGGATTTCAAGGACCGGCCGATCGAAGCGCTGGAGTGGAACATAAAGCTCTGGTGGCCGCACACGGAGGCGCTGATCGGGTTCATGCTGGCGCACGAGATTACGGGGCGGATGGAGTTTGCGAACTGGTACCGGCGCGTCCATGAATACACGTTTAAGATTTTCCCCGACCCGGAGTTCGGCGAGTGGATCGCCTACTGCGACCGGCGCGGCGTGCCGACGCATTTCCTGAAAGGGAACAAGTGGAAGTGCTGCTTCCACGTCCCGCGCACCCTGCTCAACTGCTGGCAAATCTGCGAGAGAATGAAAGGAAAGTGACCGCATGAATTCGATCAAGCACATCATATTCCGAGGCGACCAGACGGCTTACGCGCAGCGCGACGGCAAATTCCCATACATTGACCACGCGGCGGAGGCAGGGGCGACGGGGGTACACATCTGGTTCTGGGCCGCGCCGTTCCGCGCGGTGGCGAAGGAGTTCATCGCGTACTGCCACGACCGGAAGATCGGAGTGCATCTGGGAATCGGCATCGGCGCATACGCCGTCTGCGACAAACAGGACCCGCTCGACCCGGCCGTCATGGTGAAAATCAAGGACCACATCCAGCGCACGCTCGACGAGTTCGACATTGCCGGCGTCGAATACCAGACGGGCGAGTACGACCGGATCGAATTCAAAGGAGAAACGGTCAAGGCCCTGACGCACGCGCAGCAGGTTTGTGAGCATTTGAATCCGTTCATTGACTACATCATGAAGCTGAAGCCATCGCTCTGGCTGCGGACGGAGTTGAACGCCAAGTTCTATCCGGACGATCAGATTCAGCAGGTGGCGGAGCTGATGGACAAGCGCTGCACGGTGGAATGGAGCCGGTTCACGGGTCCGTATCGCGGGCTGGATTGCTTCGACAAGGGCCGGTCGCTGCTGGCGCGTTCCGACGCGTTCAGTTGGTTCCTGAAGATCATGTACAATAGCGCCACCCACTGGAAGGAAATCGTGAAGGAGACCACACCGGACCAGTGGCGGCTATGGATCGAACACTGGCGCGGATGGCTGAAACTGCTCGACGAATTCAATCGCACGACGCTGACAGTCTGCAACGTGGACAAGGAGTACTCCGACAAGGCCCTGCCCATGCCCGCCGCGGCCGTGGCACTGGCGAGGAATCCCGCCGTGCCGACGGAGGAGTTGATGAAGCGGTACTTCGCCGGGTGACTCGCGCAAAAGTAGCGTGGGCCTGGTGTAGCACCTCGGCCGCGAGTGTCCTGCCGCTCGCCCTTCGACAAGGCTCAGGGCTTTCAGCGCAAACAACAGCGCTGGCGCGCCAAAACTCGCCAAAACCGGCCATCGACGGCCATGATCGCACGGGGACTTGGAAGGACAAGCGCGGAGCGCAGCTGCCAGCAAATAGGAGCACTTGCGAACACTCGCCATCGAGTGTCACAAACGCGCCTGGGGGGACTCGAACCTCCAACCTGCGGTTTAGAAGACCGCTGCTCTATCCACTTGAGCTACAGGCGCCGCTCTGCCGGTTCGACGATACGCTGCCGACGCTGGGCGTTCAAGACCATTGGTTTTTATCGGCCAATGGCCCGCCTGGGGCGCGGTAATCGGTCACAGTCCAAGGGACCACCTGTCTGACAACTCCTGGGCCGTCGTTTTTTCCCGCGGGGCGATGAGGCCAAGGGGGCGCATATGACAGACGGGATGAAAAACCCGCCGGCCAACGACAATCGAACCAAGCCCGACCACCTTAGAGCTTGTTCCAGTCGAACAATGTCACCAGCTTTTTCGACCGCCGATTCAACAAGTCCTGGTAGCACTGTTGTGCGTCGCGGGGCGAATGCGACTCGTACAGGCCGTCGGTCTTGATTCGACCCTCGGCCAGCCATTTCATGGCGGCGGCGATATTGCCCAGGATGCTGTTGACGCGAAATTCCGCCGGCTGGGTCGGGACCTCCCACTCCCATCCGCTGCGAAGCACCACATACTTGTGAAAAACCGCGTGGAGCACGTCGAATGCCGACAGGTCGGTCTTTTTTGCCCACGGCACGCCGACCAGAACGACCTCGCCCCGCTTGCGGACGGCCTTGCAGGCATCCACGACCGCCTGCTCGTTGCCGGAGCATTCCAGCACCAGCCCAAGCTTGCCGAATAGCGGTTCGCCCTTGTCCGGCAGGCGCTGGGCGACGTTGCGGATTCCGACGACCTGGGCGTCCTGGCGACGGGCCTCGATGGGGTCCACGGCCAGCAGCTCGTATCCGCAGGACTGAAATATCTGGGCGGCGAAATGTCCCACTGGTCCCAGGCCGGTGACGGCAACCGGTTCGGGCGGCCTGGCGGTGGTCGTGGTCAGCGTGCTCATGCTCACGCACATCATCCGCGCGATAAGGGCTTTCTCCGAAGGCAATTCCGCGGGGACGGTAATACATTCCGATCGCTTGCGGCGCTGGCGCGAGGCGTGCGGTCCCATGGTGAACAAGCGGTCGAGCGGCTTGACGTCGGTAACATCCGCGCCGATCCGTTGGGCCTCGAAGACGGCGGTGTAACCTGGCTGGCGCGGCAGGTTGCCGGTGGCCAGGTAATGTCCGGAAAGTTCCGTCCCGGCGCTGATGAGCGTGAAGAGCGTTCTGCCGAGGATTTCATCGCCGGCGAGGTCCGCCTCGTTGAAGTCCGTCTCGACCAGTTCGGCCTGTTGGGGGGCCGTGATCAACACTTGAAGGCGTTTGCCGCTCATATAATCTTCACTCCACACTTAGCTGCCGTCTTGCGGATGAACTCCGCCGCGACTGGGAATTCCTCCTGCTTCATGTGCTCCATCATCAGGGGCATGTCCGGGTCGAGCCTGCCAAGCCCCTGGAGGAACACCTCATAAGCCAGCCCGCCGGTCCCGGGGACGACCTCGCTGAGATGGACGGTCAGGCCCTGTCCCAGCAGGATGTCCTTGGCATGGCAACT
>PMBX01000118.1:16838-24193 GCA_003153915.1 Phycisphaerales bacterium | reverse complement strand
GGCATGGTTTCCAACGTGTAGAACGTGCGCGTGGGCTTTACCGCGTCGATGATGGTCCGGGTGGTCTCGACGATCTGGTTGAAGGCCGCGTCGGTCAGGTCGTCGGGGTAAGGCCCGTCCCACTTATCGCCGAAGGAACCGGCGATATTGACGCAGCAGCGGGCGCCGACCCGCTCCGCGACGGCCAGTCGCTTCTGGCACTTCTCGATGGATTCCTTTCGCTTCGCCGGGTCCCGACTCATGGGGTTGGACCAGGAATAAACCTCGGCGAGGATCAGGCCGGCGTCCTTGACCGCCTGGAGGTATGCGTCGATCTGGTCTTCCGGAATGTCGCGCCAACCGGCGGCGCTGTAGCCGGCATCCTTGTGGGCCTTGATCCATTCTTCCAGAGTTTTTGTGTTGAACACCGGGCCGCCAAGTCTCATTTTCGTTACTCCTTAACAATCAGAATAGGTTGTTACCGTCGCGATATACGCCACGCTGGGCGGAAGCCAGTCGCTTTCCATCTGGTGCATCGTTTCCTTAGATACTTACCGAGCAACCATGACTCGTTTGCCGGTCGCCGCCGACTTCAGGCCCGCCTCCAGCACCTGGACGATCTTCAAGCCGTCCTGGAAGTTGGGATAAATGGGCTTGCCCTTGGATACCGCCTCCAGGAAGTCCACTACCGCATGAGTAAATTCATGCTCGTAGCCAATGATATGCCCCGGCGGCCACCAGTGAGAAATGTAGGGATGCTCGCTCTCGGTGACCAGGATCGTCCGAAAACCGCGTGCGCAGGAGGGGTCGTCCTCACTGAAGAATTCCAGTTCATTCATTCGCTCCAGGTTGAACGCCAGGGCGCCCCTTGAGCCGTATACCTCGAAGAAATTGTAGTTCTTGCGACCCAAGGCAAAACGGGTGGCGTTGAACGACCCTAGCGCGCCGTTGACGAACTCGGCGTTCATGAAGCAGGCGTCCTCCACGGTGACCTTACCCCTCTTGCCGCCCTTGGCCCCGCCCTGGAAGGCCGCCGACCCGGCCGACGGCAGAGGCCGCTCTTTAATGAAACTCGCCGTCGTGGCGCTGACGGCTTTGATCTCCCCCACCAGGTATCGCGCCAGGTCGACGTTGTGGGAATTGAGGTCTCCGTGCGGGCCGGAACCGGCGTGTTCTTTCTGGAGCTGCCAGACTAACGGGAAATTGGGGTCCACGATCCAGGACTGTAAGTACGCCCCGCGCCAGTGGAAGATGCGCCCGATCTTGCCGGCGTCGATGAGTTGCTTGGCCAACACCACCGCCGGACAGCGGCGGTAATTGTGGTTGAGATAATGCGTGATCCCGGCCTTGCGGACAGCCGCCAGCATGGCCTTGGCCTGCGCGACGTTCGTTGCGAAGGGTTTTTCGCAGAAGATGTGCTTACCCGCCCGCGCTGCCGAGATTGCGATGTCGTGATGGGTCGCGGTGGGGGTGGCCACGTCCACCACGTCGATGTCGTCACGGTTGACCACCTCGCGCCAGTCGGTGGCCGTCTCCCGCCAGCCCCATCGTGCGGCAAAGTCATTCAGCGGTTTCTCATGCCGTCCGCAGACGACCTTCAGGACAGGCTCATACGCCGTGTCGAAGTAAATCGGTGCGTTGCGCCATGCCTGGGTGTGCGCCCGGCCCATGAAGTTGTATCCGATCATCGCGACGTTGAGCTTCTTTTTCCCGGCCATGTTGTGCTCCTATGTTCTGTCGGAAGCGTTCTGTTCGATGTTTCCACCGGTCCGTCACTACATCCAGGCCGGCGGAGGCTGTCAGATCCACTGGATTCCCAAGTCGAACACCTTGCCAATGTTGTCGATATCCGCGCGATGGTGCCCGGACAACAACAGATAATGATGCGACGCCAGTGACGACATCAGCCGATGGCCGTCGCCGATTCGGATCACCGCGCCGTTGCGGCAGTCGGAGCCTGGGTACTGCGCGTAGTCCTTCAATTCACCCGGAGCGACGGTCAGGCGGTCCATGCCCGCGTGGAGTTTGGCCAGCGTCACCGGTCCGGCGGTGGCGAACAGGGCGTCGATGGCGACGGCGTTGGGGTCCACGATGGCCAGCACCTTGGGCCGCAACGTCCATCGAGTGGCGAAGGACTGCGGCATCAGCCCCATGTAGCCGCAGTGGGCCAACAGCAGGTAGTCCGCCGGATCGCCCCCGTATGCTGAAACGTCGGGGAACTTCTCGATCCGCTCATGTCGTAGCGCCGCATCTCCCATCACGAAGGGGTAGAGATTGGTCAGCATCATGGGCGCGCCCAGCGAGTGGCCCAGGACGTATTCGGTAAGCATGGAGACGGTATCGGCCTCGCAACCCCAGACAATGCCTCGCTGCTCAAAGAGCATCACAAACGCCAGGCACGGGGTGGAATCGCAGAAGTGGGATTCGTTGAGGCAGTTGATGCCCACCGCGCGGATGGCCGGATCCGCGTCGATTCGCCGACGTAACGCCACGTACAGCCGCAGGGCGCTGTGGAGGGAACGGTCCGTCAAGCCTTCCGTCGATGCGTGCCAATCCTTCCAGGCATCCTGAACCTGGCGGTCGGGGATGCCCTTGGCTTCCCGGGCCAGTTCCTGGAAGCTCTCCCGAACTATGGTAACGCCGAATTTCCGCGCCATGCGCGCGGTGCACTGCGGCTCCCACCAGTAAAACCGCTTAAAGATTTCCGCCTGGGCGCCTTGGCCGGGATTGTCCTGGAAGACCAGGAACTTCGCCTCCCGCAGTTGGCGCTTAGTCGCCAAGGCCGAACAGATGTTGCGTGTCTGCGCCAGGGTGTAGGGCGCGATGGTCGCGACGCCCTCGGACCGCAGGTAGTCGATGATCTCCCAGTCCCACATCGAAAGCGTGCCGAACTGGGAGGTGACGATCAGGATCGGCAGAGAGATTTTCTTGAAGTCCGCCAGGTGGCGGTAGGCCTCGCCGAGCAGTTGCGGGAAGACCACCGCATCGGCCGCCGGCAAGGGAGAGCCTAGCGCCACAGGCGCCAGTATTTCCGCACGGTCGGCCAGCAGGGCCTTGAGGGCCTCGACCTGGCGGCCGAACCCCTCGTCCCTGCCCGGCTCAAAGTACAGCGGTATCAATCGGGCCTTCATGATAATTTCATCCCGGCGGGGCCTTTGCCGCCGTCTATGCCTGTTTGGCGATTCGCTTGAGTGTCCGGATGCTCTGGGCGACGGCTCGGTCCTCGTTGCCCTTGTAGTCGGGGTGGAGGAAGTCCAGTTCCACGGCAAGGAAACCCTTGAAACCGGCCTTCTTGAGCAACTTAGCGAGCTTGAGGTTGTCTATAAACCCGTCACCCACGGGCGCGGTGGAGAAGAAATACCAGTCCGTTACGGCGGCAGCGGGGTTTACCTTCAGGTCTTTGATGTGCGTGGCCAGTGTGTACTTGGCCAGTTTTTCCATGCCCCGGACCGGATCGTCCAGCAGGCGCGCGAAGTTGCCGGTGTCGAAGTTCAATCCCAGATAAGACGAGCCGACGGACTCGATCAGTTGCAGGATTTCGTCGGCTGTGAAGTCGATGTGGTTCTCGATGGCCAACTTGATGCGATAGTCCTTGGCCACCTTGACGGCGGCCTTGAGCATCTTGGTCAGGCGGCGGATCTGCTGTTGGTGGTCCTCGAAGCGGAACATCAGGCTGGAACCCACGATCCGCATCACCTTGGCCCCGATCGCCGAAGCATGGTCGAGCGAGGCAATCATCGCCTTGTACTCCTTGCGATTCTTGCCGCCCTCCAGGCCGTCGGGATGCCCCCAGGCGTAGACGCGGTCCAATCCATATTCGTCAAGCCGCTCCTTGACGGATCGCAGGTAGCCCGCGTCGTCCTTGTGGGGGATGAAACATGACTCCAGCGACACGCCGTCCACGCCAAGCTGCCTGGCCCGGTCGATGAAATCCTCCAATGTCATCCGCCGCGGCGGCTTGGACTGCTGGGGATAAACTTCTCCAAAGAACCGGTGATAGCAGTAGCTGTCGATTCCGACTTTCATGGCGGGACTCCTAATTTTGCGGGTTAGGTATTGTAGTGCTTCACGGATGGATCGTGAAGCGGTGTTTTACGTCTGGAACCAGGCACCGCAGCCGCTTGTCCAGCCCTGCCACCTGGCGGACAAGATCCTGTGGGGCGATTGTGTTGAACTGGAACATACCGAAATGATGGGGTATCAGCACGCCCACCCCGCCGGATCGGCACAGATCGGCGGCTTCCTGGAGCGTCATGTTGCCGATCACGCCGCGGCGGGTACGGTCCTCGTCACGCCCGTTGACGGGAAGCAGCGCCACATCGACCCCGTTAGCGGCAAGGAGATCGGCCTGGCCGGCGAAGGGAATCGTGTCTCCGGAATGGTAGACCGATACGCCCGCGCCACGCAGGATAAACCCAAGAAAATGATGCTCACCCCTGGCATTGACCTTCAGTTCCTCGTGCGCCGCGGGGACGACATGGACGGCCAAGCCGCCAAGGTCCACGGAATCACCGGCGTTGACAGCCAGCATACGATCTGCCGGAACGCCCCGCTGGCTTGCCTGGGAGGCCTCCGCCGCCGGCACGATGAAGCGGCAGGCGGGCTGGCTGGCTGCGATGGCCGGCAACGTAGCGGGGTCCATGTGGTCGCCGTGGGCGTGGCTGCACAGGACGGCGGCCAACGGCGGCAATTGCTCAACGGACAGGGGCGTGGGCATCAATCGCGTATGAGAGAAGTCCTTCCCCGCGTATTTGGCGGCTAGTGAGTCCGAAAGATAAGGATCAATCAACACGCGGCTGTTGCCGACGCGGATGGCGAATCCCGCCTGGCCCAGCCACCACAGGCTCATCGCTCCATCGGGCGATGAACCGGCGAATTCCTCGCCGATGCTCCCCTGGATTGTTTCAACGGCTACCGTAACCATCTGCCGCGGCCTTTCGTTTCGCTTGCTATGCCTTGAGGGCTTGGGCGATCCCAACGCAATTGGCCTTGATCTTTTCCCATTGGCCATCGGCGATGTCCGCTCGCTTGGCCACCCAGGTTCCCCCCACCGCCAGGACCGTCTCGACGGCGAGATAATCCCGGAAATTCTCGGGCTTGACCCCGCCGGTGGGAATGAACCGGATGCCCATGTGCTTGTATGGCTCGCCGAGGGCCTTGACCATGGCAATTCCACCGGCTGCCTCGGCGGGGAAGAATTTCAGGACGTTGAGTTTCATAGCCAGCGCGGCTTCGATGTCCGTGGGCGTCATCACGCCGGGGAAGAAGGGGAAGCCCAGTTTGACCGCTTCCTCGGCAACTTTGGGATTGAAGCCGGGCGCCACGCCGAAGACCGCGCCGCAGTCCCTGGCCCGCCGGAGGTTTTCCACTGTAAGTATCGTGCCCGCACCCACGAGCATCCGGGGGCGCTCCTTGGCGATCTTGCCGATGACGGCGGCGCCTGCCTCGGTGCGGAAGGTAATCTCCGCCACGGCCAGTCCTCCCTCTGCCAGCGCGTCGGCCAGGGGAAGCGCCGCTTCCGCATCGTCGATAGCCACCACAGGTATGACCTTGCACTTGCCGATTTCCTTGATTGCGTCCTGGGGCTTCATGAACCTTTCTCCTTCGTGGGCTTTTTGAGGCAGTCCAACATCATCTCGACGGCCATTGTTACCGCGCGGTCCACGCTCTCGGTGGTGAATCCGCCGATATGCGGCGTGGCGACGACGCGGCTGTGCTTGACCAGTGGGGTCAGGCCCGGTGGTTCGCTGGCGAAAACGTCGGTAGCCAGGCCGGCGATTTGGCCGCTGTCGAGGGCTTCCAAGGCGGCCTGCTCATCCACCAAAGTCGCCCTCGCCGTATTGACCAGCAGGACGCCCTTTTTCATCCGGGCGATGGCGGCCGCGTCGATCATGGCCTTGCCGTCAGGCGGCGGCGGGCAATGCAGGCTGATGGCGTCGCAGGAGGACAATACCTCGTTTATCGTCGCATAGCGGAAATCCTTGTCTGGGGCGAAGGACTTGTCCTGGACGGGGTCGAACGCCAGTACTCGCATTCCCATCCCCATCGCCATCCGCGCCACGTCCCGGCCGATTCGGCCGCAGCCCAGAAGGCCCAGCGTCTTGCCCTCCAGCTCGAAACCGCCCCTGCGTTCCCACTGGCCCGCCTTCAGCGCAGCGTCGCTGAAGGGGATCCATCTCGCCAAGGCCAGCAGCAGGCCGATGGTCAGTTCCGCCACCCCGCGGGCGTTGGACCCCATCGCCGGGCAGATTCGGATTCCCAACCGCCCGGCTGCATCGAGGTCGATGTTATCGATGCCCACACCGTTTCGAGCGATGACCCGCAGGTCTACGGCGGCCTCCAGCACGGCGGCGGTGATCGGCTCGACCCCCGCCAGCATCCCCACGCAACCGGGCAGCAGGGCGATCAGTTCCTTTTCACTCGGCTGCGCGCCGGGACGGGACATCACGACCTCATATCCGGCGTCGGCGAACCGACCCAGCGCCGGATGTCCCTTCTGCGTCAGCGACCGGGGCGTGATCAATATCTTGCCTGGCATTTTCCTCACCTGACCTCAACGGATGACGACTTGCCCATTCGCCTGGAACACCCTGCGTGGAAAACCCTCCGTCTCGATGTCGCCGTAATTATGGCCGGCGTGGCCGGGATAGACGCAGAAGGATATCAACGGCTCGTCGCCGGTATTGACCGAGCGATGCGCCCAAAACGGCGGGACGTAGACCATCCGCCCGCGCGACATCTTCTCGGCGGCGGATTTGCCGTCGGCCGTTTTCATCAACATGTAACCTCCCCCGCGAATGCACAGGTAAATCTCCGCCGTTCCGGCGACGGAGTGGTAGTGCCCCTTGGTCATGAAGAACTCCCCGCCCACCGCGCCCGGCTGGAGCTTGCTGATGCAGTACATCAGCTCGCCATCTTCCTGGGGCACAGGAACCTCGAAGACCTCGTAGTGCAGCGGGTCGCCCTGGTCCTTGATGAGTTTCTCCAGTGCGGCAGGATCGGCGTAATGGCCGCGCATGTCGGAGGCCCTGCGAACCAGATGCCGCGCGGGATTGGCCATCTCGCCGGTTTCCAGATTGATACCGATGCTGAACGGGTCCGCTATTTTCTTGGAGGCAGCTTTGCCCATGGGATATTCCTGTCGCTTCTATCGCGCCTCAGCGGCGATGCGTGACAACTCGTCAAACTTCGGTCCGCTGGTGGGGATGTCGATGTCGAAGACCTCCGCGATCACCCGCGTCCAGCCGTGAACGAAATACACCCACCCGTCCTCCACGCGGAGCTTGCGGGCCTGCTCCTGCGCGCGGGCCTGGGCCAGAAAGACCAGGTCGCCGCGGTAATTGAAGTCCCAGGCAAAACCGCCTTGGGGGAACCTC
>PMBX01000118.1:13160-16775 GCA_003153915.1 Phycisphaerales bacterium | reverse complement strand
GGGGCGCTGCGGTTGGTGACGACGATCCGCGCGGGACGGTGTTCAGGCGGGACGATCCGCATGAAATACGTCGTGAACGCCAGCGACGAGCCGCCCGCGCCCAGGATGCAGACGGCCGCACCGGTCTTGCGCNNGGAGCCTTCCGCCGCGCTTGGAAATGGAACTGATCTCCCCAAGCAACTTCGCGTAGGGGTCCAGTTCCTCGAACAAGTCGCGGCAGGCGTCGAGCAGGTCGATCTTGTGCGTGGTCACCAGGGCGCCTAGCGACAACGGATCGTTCTTGAGAAAAGAGACCACCTGGCGGTAGACGGCCGGGGCGTCGTGCCACTTGCAGTCGATTCCCTTGATGGGGCAATCACCCAACCCCAGGTGAGTCGCCCACTTGGGGAACACCTTCATGATCGAGCTTTTTCCCGTAGTGACGCCGATAAAATAAAAGGTCGCTCGGTCCGCCCTGTGCAGTTCGTTTGGGTTCATATCCGTCCTGATCTGAAAAACCGGCGGGTCAATCGCCCGCGGCGAATGCGTTCAGCGAATCCAGCAACCTCTCGTAACGAGCCACCATGTTGCGGTAACGGGCGGTCATCTCTTTTTCGGGTCGCTGCGACCGGCCTAGATGGACCCACCTGGCGGCGGCATCTGTGAGGCTTTTGAACAAGCCGACACCAAAACCTGCCAGCATGGCCGCGCCCATGGGGGCGCCCGCGTCGCCGGAGATACGAACGACCGGGGCGTCCAGGACGGCGGCCTTGATGCGGTTCCAAAGGATGCTGTTGGCCCCGCCGCCGGTGATGCGAACCTCCGCCAGCTTCAGCGATGGGTAAAGCCTGGCCAGTACATTGCGATAGATTCCGTACTCCATCGCCACGCCCTCCAGCACCGCGCGATATAGATGCGCCGCGGACTGTCGCCAACCCAGTTCGACCCACGCCCCTCGCAGCAACGGCTGGCTGGGGCAGACGCGGCCTTCCATGTGCGGTACGAACATCGGGCCGGGTTCATCCGGCGGCAGGGCCGAAGCCAAGCGGTTGAGCCTGGCCAGGTCTTTCTCTCGAGTTGCCCAGGTTCGTCCCGCTCCGGCCAATTCGCGGAGGAACCATTCCACGTTCATCCCGCCGCCGTTGATGTAGGCATAGGGGTGCCAAAGCCCGGCAGTGGCGGCCTGGCCGCAACCGAGGGTCTTGTTACGCACGTCGGGGCGGAAGGTGGTGGTAGTGGCTGCAAAGACCGACGCCGTACCGGCTACGTCCACGCAGATGCCCTCGTTGGCGGCCCCGCAGGACAGGAACGACGCCACACTATCCCCGCAGCCGGCAACGACGGGCACGCCCGCCCGCAGGCCGCATCGATGGGCCATCGAGGGCGTCAATTCCCCGACGATCTGATGGGGATCGACAATCCGGGGCAGCTTGGCCGGATCAAGCCCAAACGTTCTACATAGCTCCTCATCCCAACGCCCGAGGCGGTTGTCGGCAAAGCCCGAAAAATGCAGATAGGTCTTGTCGATAAATGCGGCTCGGGCGTCCAGACCGCATAGCCGCATTGCCGCGTACCCGCCCGGCTGGACGAAGGCGCGAATGGACCGGAACACCGCCTTGCGCTCGTGCATCCACCAGAGGATCTTCGGGCCATGGTTGAAGCTTGGGAAACAGCCGGTCTTTCGCAGCACTTCGTCGCCGGCGAGGCCGGTCATTTTGGCGATATAGGGCTTGCACCGCGTGTCGAGCCAGGAATCATACGGCGTGACGCACCCGCCGTCGGCGCCCACGCCGATTAAGCCGGCCATCTGACCGGCGATCCCAATGGCAGCGACATCGCTGGTCGCTATGCGGGCCTTCCGCACGCATTGCCGGATTGTTTGACAGACGGAGGCCACCTGGCGCTGCGGGTCTTCCTCCACAATTCCCGGCCCGGGGCGGTGGAGTTGTGAGGCACGGAAAGCCGTCGCCACAGGCCGCCCGGCGTGTGAAAATAGCGCCGCCTTGGTTCCCTGGGTTCCGATGTCAACGCCGATGGTGAATCGCCCGCTCATATTGCTAATCGAAGTGAATCACACTCTTGAGGCCCGCGGCCCGCGCGGCGTTTTCCAGGGCCTGGGGGCATTGGTCGATCGTGCAGGTGGAGGAGATCAGTTCCCGAAGGCTAATCAGCCCGCCGGCGACCAGCTCCAGCGCCCGGCGGTACTGTGCGAGGCTGGCGCGCGTGGTTCCGGTAACGATAAGTTGGCGGTAGTGGATCTTATTTCCGTCGATACGGACCATCGACTTGTCCTTGGGCAGTCCGCCGAAAAAGATGATCCGCCCGTTGATCGCCGCCAGGTCGATGGCGGCTTCCTGCGCCGCCGGGGCCGCGCAGGCAGTGATGCACACGTCCACGCCTCTTCCGGCAGTGAGGTCCATGACCTGCTGGCGGAGGTTTTCACCGCTCAGCGGAATAACGGAAGGAACGATCCGGCGGCACTGCTCCAACCGGGCGGCATCGAGGTCGTTGACCATCACCTTGGCCGCACCGCCCAGGCGGGCTAGCTTGGCGTGCATGATGCCGATGGGGCCGGCCCCGAAAATCAGGACGGTATCGCCAGGGCGAAGACGGCTTCGCTCAAAAGCGTTGAAAACACACGAAAGCGGCTCGGCCAGCGAGGCCTCGTCGCAGGAGACACCCTCGGCGATCTCGACGACATTGCCCTGCTGGACGAAACCGGCTGGTATCGCAACATACTGGGCGAATCCGCCGTCGATGTGAATACCCAGCGCCACATAAGCCGGGCACATGTGCGTGTTACCGGAGACGCACAGGTCGCAGACGCCGCAGCCGATGTTGGGGCCGACCGCCACTCGCATACCCTGGCNNCCGCTACGGCCATTCTGGTACATGCGGACGTCGGTGCCACAGATAGAGGCGCTGCGAACCTTCAGCAGGATCCCGCCTGCCTCCACCGAGGGCGTGGCCACGTCCTCTACCCGCAGGTCTTTCTTTCCATATAACCGTGCCGCTAGCACAATCGCTCCGTTCCTTGGCCCAGGCTCGGGTGCGGTTCAGCCCAGCCGAACCGGCCTTTTCTCGGCGATCGACCGATTGCCGGCCTCCACCACTTTCACGGCCATCATTCCGTCATAACCGGTGGCAGCGGGCGTCTTGTCCTGGAGGATGCATTCGATGAAACCGGCATCCTCGCGGAGGTAGGCTTCGGCGAACAGATTGCTCCAACTCTTGACGATCGGCCGGGCCATCGCGCCTTGATCGTTGCAGACCGCAAAACTCCCTCCGGAAAGCTCGCCGATAAACACGATGCCACGCTGCCCCAGGACCTCAACGCGGGCGTCGTAGCCGTATCGCACCGAAACGGCCCCGCCGACAAAACCCTGCATGCCGTTATCCAGCGAGGCCAGGAGCATCACATTATCGTAGTAGTCGGGGAAATTCGCCTTGGCATCGGGGCAACGGTAGTTGCCCGCAATGGCGTAGACCTCTCGAAACTCGCTGGCGGTAATCCAACGGATGGTGTCGATGTCGTGGCTGCTGACCTCCGCCAGCGGTCCCAGGCTCACCCGCAGGTCGAACGTCCAGGGCTTGGGGATGCTCGGCCCGTGCGTCAGCGACTTGACGGATACGACC
>PMBX01000118.1:5792-13041 GCA_003153915.1 Phycisphaerales bacterium | reverse complement strand
GGACAGGCCACCACGATGGCATGGACGCAAGGGTCTTTGATGGCCTGGGCGGGGTCGCTGTAGAGCGACGAGACGCCAAGGGACTCACCCGCCTCTGCCAGCGCCTCCTTGACCGGATCAGCCAAGGCAACCAGCCGAGCGCCGGGAACGCCGGTAGCAAAGTTTTTGGCGTGGATCAGCCCCGCCCTGCCGCAACCGATCACGCAAATGCCGATCGTTTCCGCCAAGGTGTTTCCTTTCCAGACTAAAGGACCAAGTAGAGTTCGCAAATATACAAGAGTGCGGAGATAACATCAAGCTGCGCTACGCCTGACTCATATCCCGTTTCCGCGGGCAAGGTGGCGTATTGGGAATCGCTGCGACGCGGCAGGATGATTTCTGTTTTAGCCCCATCGGGGCGTTTTTCTTAGCCCCGTGCGAAGCCGAAGGTGAGCGAGGGGATGGCATGGCGACCGGGATCGAAGTCCCATTAGGGGCGCCTTGAACGTGAAGACGTCCCTAATGGGACTTACCAACGAAATGCCTTGCCAACCCAAGGCTTCCGCCTTGGGCTAAGAAAGACGGCCCTGCGGGCCTGACTGTCCCAGCGAAACTGGGGATGAGTCAGGCGCTACGTACTATTGGATGGTTTGCTTAACTACCAGGGGCGAAAACAAGGCCGTTTCACCAGGTAGAAAAACCGCTTTAAGGGATTCCCGGCCCAAGCAGGGCATCGATTGCCGTGGAGATGTCTTGTTGTCGCAGGAGGGTTTCTCCGACCAGGATCGCCTGGATACCGGCGGAGGCGAGGCGGCGGACGTCATCGCGGGTCTTGATGCCCGACTCGCTGACCATCGGCAATGCCCGGCCGTCGCGTTGGGCGAGCCTGGCCAGGCGTATGGAGGTGTCGATGTCCACCTGGAAGGTCGTCAGGTCGCGGTTGTTGATCCCCAGCAGGCTGTAGGCCGCGTGGGGGAAACCGATCATCGAGCCGACCTCCAACAACTCGTCGGCGCGGTGGACCTCCACCAGGCAGGTCATTCGCAGTTCGGTGGCCAGGATCATCAGGTCCAGCAGTGTTCCCGATGGAAGCGCAGCGGCGATCAGCAGGATCGCGTCGGCGCCGGCGGAACGGCTTTGGTAGACCTGGAATGGGTCGATGATGAAGTCCTTGCGGAGGATTGGCAGGTTCACCGCGCCCCGTACGGCCTGGAGATGGGCGAGGCTGCCTTGGAAATATTCCTGGTCGGTCAGAACGCTGATGGCGTCGGCGCCGGCGGCGGCGTATTGCGTGGCGATATCGACGGGATCGAAGTCCGATCGGATGATCCCGGCTGAGGGAGAGGCGTGCTTGACTTCGGCGATGAGGTTGACGCCTCGGCTCGGCGGTTTGCTGACGGCGGAATAAAAGTTCCGGGCCGGCGGGGCTGCCGCCGCGGCGGCCTTGAGGTCATCCAGGGCGAACCGCTCATGGAGTTGGGCGACCTCTTTCCGCTTGGTTTCCAGGATCGTGTGTAATATATTCTGCCGCATCTCGCGACCGTCCCTGGGCTTGGTACACCGCCGCGGCCACGTTAACCCGATGAATTTGATAATGTCAAACGCTTTGTCTTCGCTGATGGCCCAGGCGGCCTTGGCCCAGGTTCCCAGCACGCTGCCGGCTTCCACAAATCCGGTGGAATGGGGCATGTTGCATCCGGTGGCCGTCACGCTGATATCGGTGGGTTTCTGCACGCTGATGGTCTGGGCGGTGCGCCGGCTTGCCCGGCCTGGCAAGTTGTCCTTGGCCCATACCCCCGGCCGGCCTAACAGCCTCAATCCAGCGCATCTTATGCTGCCCCTGGCCATGTGGCTGCTGTCCATTGCGGCGGCCAAAACCCTCGTGAGGCGGTTCCTCCCGCAAGACTCTTACGAGCTGCTGGTCCTTGTTGGCATCATCGGACAGATCGTCTGGTTGGCGACGTCGCTGGTGGTGGCGTCAATTGCCTTCGATCATGGCTTGCGACGCGGGCTTGGACTGAGCATGCGACACTGGATATACGACACGGGCAGGGGAGTGCTGGGGTATCTGGCGATCTACCCGGTTTTTTTCGGTCTGGTCTGGATAATGACGTGGCTGACCGGTCCTCCCGTAGAGCACGAGATGCTCAAGGCCCTGCGGGCGACTTCCCATGTCTGGACCGTGGCGGGGATTTTTTCCGCCGTGGTGTTGACGCCTCTGGCGGAAGAAACGTTCTGCCGGGGGCTGCTTCAGTCGATGTTACGGCGATACACCCACCGGCCTTGGGTTGCGATCCTTCTGGCGGCCGGCGTGTTCGCGCTGCTGCACCACCCCTACTGGCAGCACATGCCGGCCTTATTCGCCCTGGCGGTGTCTATCGGCTACAACTACGAACGTTGCGGCCGTTTGTACCCCGCCTTCCTCATCCACGGCCTGTTCAACGCCGTAAACATCGCCATCTCGCTGGCTGCGACCTCGTAAGGTCGTCACGGTAGTTTGTTCCGTGGCGATGGCGGTCTTGGGAATCCGCTTCCTGCGGGCCGCCATCGGACGCTTCTGATTCCCCACCGTCGGCGGCTGATCGGAGAGGAATCCGGCGGAGGAAATCCATCCGGTCTCAGCCGTGGAGCTTTCGCGCCAAGGTCGCGACCAACTGGCCGTGCTTGAGGCACTCCCCGCCGGNNCACCATGCCGTGGATCAGCATGGCGTTGAGGATGTCCAGGATGGTCGTCTCGTTGCCGCCGCCTACGTTGGCGCTGCTGGAGAAGGCCCCTCCAACCTTGCCGTCCAGTTGCCCGTGGAACGCCACTGAATCGTCGAACAATTGTTTGATCGCCGCGGCCATCGAACCGTAGTAGGTCGGCGAACCGATCATAATGGCGTCATAGCCCATCAGATCGTCGGCCTTGATCTGTTCGACGGACTTGAGATCGACGCTGACGCCGGAGACCTTGCCCGCCCCGGCGGCGACCTCCTCGGCCATCTTGCGGGTATGCCCGCTGCGGGAGTAGTAACACACCAGCATCTTTGCCATTGGCGTTATCCTTTCGATTTATCCCACCAATTTGACGGTCCGCGCCAGGACGTAGTTAGATGATTTGAGGTTAGGGTTTCAGGACGACAGGAAAACTATTCGACAATCTCCAGCAACCGCTCGGTCAGTCGGATGTGGCGTTGCTTGTCGTGATGGAGTTGTTGAACCTGCTTTCGAAGTTCCGGGTCCGTTAGTTTGGCGACCAGTTCGGCGTAGATTTTTTCGGCCTGCTGTTCCTGGGTAAGCAGGGCCTGGAACTGGTCCCGCAGCATCGCCTGCTCAAGCATTTCCGGCCCCTCCGCCCAGCCGCTCGGTCAGGAACTCCGCGACTATGCGATGGGCCTCCGTATCGGTTCGCAGGGCCTGGAGGATGGCGTAGATCTCCGCGCGCTGTTCCTGGTCGAAGCAGTCGGCGTGTTGAATCTGCTGGGCGGTCCGCGCCAGCGTGGCGGCCAAACCGTTTTCCAGCGCTTTCATGGCGGAAGTCCCCTGGCAGACGCCCGATTGACCGTTCATCATGCTCATGACAGCCGCCCAAACGATGTGAAAAACACACGAAACTCCGATAACGGAATTATCCCGCGCCAGGGGGAAAGTTTCAACGGCAAATACCCTCGCTGTCTTGCATTTTAGCCCCCCGCGCCTAGACTCAATGGCGACATGGCCGCCATCGCGATAATCCCGGCCCGTTACGCCTCCACCCGGTTGCCCGGCAAGCCCCTGCTGGCCGAGACGGGCAGGCCCATGATCCAACACGTCGTCGAGGCCGTGGGGCGCGCGCGGCGGATTCAACGCGTTGTCGTAGCCACCGATGATGACCGCATCGCCACCGCCGTCACAGCCTTTGGCGGCCTGGCGGTCATGACGCGAAAAGACCACCCCTGCGGGACGGATCGCATCAACGAGGCCGCCGACAAGCTGGGAGCGGGCGACGGCGACATCGTCGTCAATGTCCAGGGCGACGAACCGGAGATGCCCCCCGCCTGCATTGATACGCTGGTGGAACTGCTGGCGGATTCACAAGACCCCATGGCCACGCTGGCGACGCCGATGGCTGCGGCCCAGGCCGGCGATCCCAACAAGGTCAAGGTCGTCCGCGATTCCGCCGGGCGGGCGCTGTATTTCTCGCGGGCGGCGATTCCCCACGACCGCGACGGAACGGCCCGGCCCGGCTACCTGCTTCACCTGGGCATATACGCCTACCGCCGGGCTTTTCTGAGGCTCTTTGCCTCCCTGCCGCCAACCCCGGCGGAACAGGCCGAGAAGCTCGAGCAACTCCGGGCGCTGGAGCATGGACACCATATCCTGGTGGGCGTGGTGGATTACCACGGCTGCGGAATCGACACACCGGAAGACTATGCGGCATTCGTGCGGAAAATGCGGGGTGGAACGTCCTAAAACAGGAAACATTCGCGGCACTTAGAAAGGATCGACGACAATGAAACCCATCGGCATCCAGTTGTACACCATTCGCGACCTGCTCAAAGACGACTTCTTCGGCTCACTCAGGCAGATCGCGGACATCGGATACAAGGGTGTCGAGCCAGCCGGCCTATACGGGCACAAACCCTCGCAGGTCCGCAAGGCCCTGGATGACCTTGGCCTGAGGGCCTGTTCGGCCCACATGGCTTTTCCCACCACAGCCAACGTCAACCAGTTGGCCGACGAGGCGCACGCCCTGGGTTACGACCTTCTGATCTGCGGCAGGGGGACGGAGGACTTCGCCAGCCCCGCCACCATTAGCAAAGCCGCCGGTGAACTGGAGCAGGCTGCCGCGCTGCTGAAGCCCCATGGCCTGCGGCTGGGCTATCACAACCATTGGTGGGAGTTTGACACTTGCGACGGAAAGATCGGGATGCAGCGGCTGCTGGACGCGGCAGCGAGCCTGGCCGGCCAGTTGGACATCTATTGGGCCACCAACTTCGGCTGCGTCGACGTGCCGGCCTTCCTGGCGGCCAACCGGCGGCGCATCCCCAGCCTGCACATCAAGGATGGCCCGCTGGAAAAAGGCGCGCATCACACAGCCGCCGGGGCGGGCAGGATGGACATAGCGTCCTGCATCCGCGCGGCGGACCCCGCGACGCTCCAGTGGCTCATCGTCGAGCTGGACTCCTGCGCCACCGACATGATGACGGCAGTACGGGACAGCTATCGCTACCTGACCACAAACGGCCTGGCCGAGGGCAACCGATAACGTCTCGCTAGGCCAGCGTCTCGGCGGCTTCTCGCATCATCTCGGCGATGGCCAATCCTTGCGGGCAGTGGTGCTGGGCCAGGGAGAAATCCGCCTGCGCCAACTGCCAACGAACCGTCCCGGGCAGTTCGGCGAAGAGCTTCCGGGCGTGATCGGTCAAGCCGTAATCGTTGTGGTACATCAGGAAGCGCATCACATCGGCTATCGGCAGCCCGCCGGAGGCGTCCTGGCAGATGTTCCCGCAACCGGCGCAATAACTGGAGCAGGTGGCCGCTGCGTATTGCCGCAGCAATTCCTTGTCAATCCGTGACAGCGACGTTTTGTCCACCGCGGCCTGGTAATTGGATTGCAGTATGTTCAGGTTGGGCATCTGCGAGCAGATGGAGGCGATGTGGGGATTCTCCCATATAGCCTTGAGGCGGGCCTGGTGGTCGTTGAAGCCTCTCTTGGCGAACCGTTCCACCATCGCCAACTCCGCCTCTTCGGCCCCGGCCGGCTGGGAGGCGGCTCGGCGGCTCTTTGCGCCCTGGGTTTTCATTGCCGTCAGGCCGATACCGGCCTTGACGCAGGCATCCACGGCTGACTTCATCTTGTCGGTGTCCATGATGCGGAAGTTGTAGGACAACATGATCCCGTCGATGAAGCCCAGGCCGGCAGCGGCCTGGAGATTCTCCTCCATGTTGCTGTGCGTGCTGAAACCGAAGAAGCGTATCTTTTTTTCGGCCTTGGCCTTTTCCGCCCAGGCCTTCCACTCCTGGCCGTACTGGGCTAATTCCTTGGGGCTTCGGACCCCGTGGATAAAATACATGTCGACATGGTCGGTCTTCAATCGCTCCAGGGAGGTCTGCAATTCCTGGCTGATTCCGGCGGAGTCACGGGTGGACGTCTTGGTGACCAGGCAGAGATTTTTACGGTGACCGGGATTGGCATCGAGGTACATACCGATGCCCATTTCGCTGTTGCCGTCCTGGTAGCTGTTGGCGGTGTCCCAATACGTGATCCCCCATTTGTAGGCCTGTTTGAGGACCATCTGGTTGCGGGGGATATCGAAGATACCGCCCAGCGACAGCATGGACACATTCATGCCTGTCTTTCCAAAAGGCCGAGTGGGAACCGTCAAGGCATCCTCGGCAACCGGTTGGGTCAGGGCGGCGGGTTGGGTTCCGGCGGCGGTTGGACTGCCTTGGGCAAAGACGCGCGTGCCGGATAGAAGCGCCCTGGCGCCGATGGCCCCGACGCCGATGGCCCCGGCGGTTCTTAGGAAATCTCTGCGGGATAGATTGCTCTGGTCGGACATATGCGTAGCCTCCTAAGGCTTATCAAGGCCGACGGCCACATTTACCATTTTTCTCGCTGCCGGGTGGTCTTCCGGTTGGCGAGTCAGGGCATCAGGATGCGTTTTGCGTTCCTGGATTCATTTTCCGCCGTCACGCGGATTGCCCGCAGCCCGCTGACGGGGCACTCATGCTCACAAATTCCGCAGCCGACGCAGGCACGCGGATCGACGTAAGGTTGCTGGAGGCGGACCTGGATTTCCACTTCGCTGCCCGCCGGCGGCGCTTTACGCCATGGATCGGATAACGCAATCGTACCGGCGTTGTTGCCTACGATGGCCAGGCGGGGATTTCCCTCGGCACGGCAATAATAATCACCGCCGGCCCAATCGCCATCCTGGACCGTCGCACCGGACAACGTCATTGTAGCACCGTTGATGGCGGCGACGACAAACCGGCCGTTACGTATCGTACTGAAACTCTCCCGCACGAAGATGGCCTTGGGGCTTACCGGGCAGTTCTCCTGGCAGACGATGCAAGGCCGGTCCATCGCCCACGGCAGGCAACGGCTGCGATCCAGAAAGGCCGTTCCCAGACGGATCGGTCCGGCGGGGGCGAACTGGCCGCGACCGAGCTTCTCGTCCAGGCTGATGGGGCGTATCGCCGCGGTCGGACAGACGCTCCCGCAGGCGTTGCAGTTAAGCTGGCAGCCGCTGGAGCCGATGCGGTTATTCAACACCGGGGTCCATATCGCCTCCAGCCCGCC
>PMBX01000118.1:0-5755 GCA_003153915.1 Phycisphaerales bacterium | reverse complement strand
ACCCCGCGCCGCGAGATGTCCGGGGATGTGGCCTCCCCTGAGGCGGACTTGGGCCGCTGGTAGCTGATTAGATTGTGTTTGCAGGCGTCCAGGCAGTTGGCGCACAGGACGCACTCGCTGATGCGGATTTCGCCCGCCGGTGAGCAGGCGCCTTCGCAGTCGGCCTCGCAGAGCTTGCACTGGATGCATTCGGCTTGGCGCTTGCCGATCCGCCAGATCGACCAGCGGTTCAGTACGCCTAGCATCGCCCCCAGCGGGCAGACGAACCGGCAGTAGAAACGCGGGACCGCCAGGTTCAGCAGCACCACCGCCAGAAATATCCCCCCGATCAGCCAGGATAGTTCGTACCATCGCTGTTCGGCAGAGAGCGACACCCCGGCCGACCCCGCCACTGCAAGCACAGCCAGGCTCACGGAACGGTACGCCAGCGGGATAGGGTCCAACAAGCCGGTCTGGAGCGTCGCCGAAGAGCCTAAATCTCCCGGGGCCGCCAGGCCAAGGCCCGCAACGGCGGCCAGGACGACCAGATACCCCACGGCAGCGGCGACAGGNNAAGGGTCGTCCCTGGGGCAACCGGACCAGCCAGGCCAGCTCGCCTCCTGACCCCGCCGCCAGCAGGAATAACAGGACGTAGTATTTAGCCGATTGCCACCGGTGGTACTGGTTGACGGCGATCCGCCGGGGCAACGCCCGGCCTTTGCGACTCAGCCAGCCGGCGGCATGTTGAATCGTCCCCAGGGGGCATACCCATCCGCAGAAGAATCGCCCCAGAAAGACCGTCAGCACGATCACCACGACGGCCCAGATCAAGCCCGCGTAGAGTTTACCTGTGGTCAACACCGTTCCGATTGCCGTCAGCGGGTCTAGTTCCAGCAGCCAATTGACCGGCCAGGCGCGGCGGCGCCACCAGGCGTCACCCGGTGCTGTCACCATCGCCATCCAAAGGAGCATCAGCAGGAAGAAGCCCTGGCTAATGCGTCTGACCGTGACAATTCGCATTGGCTGTTTGTCTCCGAAGGTGTTCTCAGGAGGCCTCGGCCCGGACGGGCTTGAGAGACTCATAATTAGTGGTTCCGCATCCCGCCGCCTCGGCCATCGCCAGGTACGGCAGGTCGCCGGGGCGGCGGCCCAGCAGCGTGGAGCCAAACGCATCGACGGCAACCGGATCGGTTCCGACGATCATCGTATGGGTGGGCGCCAGGTCGTCCAGCGATCCGCCGGTAGGCCCGTTGCGCATCATTGCGGTTGTTGCGTCCAGGATCACCAGCGTCGGATGGACCATCATCGCCAGTTCGGCGATGGTAGTGTTGATGTCCTGGTGGAGGGTATTGCGTCGCCCGCCCAGCAGTCCGTACCAATTCTTGAGGGTCATCGACGCTCCGGCGTGCTGGTGGTGCTTGAGGGGAGCGATACCGATAACCTTGTTTATCCTCGCCAACGCCCCCTGGAGCACCGGCCAATTGCGCAGGAGCTTGGCGCCCGGGACGGTAATGGGGTGGAATTGATCGTCGGAGGGCAGCAGCACCTTGGCCCCGGCGGAACGGGCGGCGGAGTCGATACCGCTGAGGGTAAAGCAACTGGCCGGATCGTTTATGGGGTTGTCGCTGACCAGGACGGACGCGCCGGCGGAGCGGCAAAGCCCGGCTAACTCGGCGACCAGTTGGGGATGCGTCGTCGCCGACAGCGCCGCTGGGGTGGCGAAGGCGGCGTTGACCTTCAGCAGGACGCGGTCGAGCGGTTTGACAAACGCGGCGATTCCGCCGACGGCCTCGATGGCCCGGCGGACGGTTTTGGCTCGGTCCGCCCCGGTGACGATGCTCATCCTGCCGGCTGTGGCGGGCACGGAAAAGTCCGGCAGGCCTGCCGAACCCTGTTGGCCAGGTCCCTTCGGTCCTACGGTATCGCGCAGCAAATAAGCTCCCGCGCAGGCAGCCGCCGCCGCGGCCCCGGCCAGGAAGTCCCGCCGACTCAATGAGCCTGTCCGTTTATCGCCGTTCAATCGCCCGTCTCCGTCAGTTTCCTGCCCATCTTCTCCGCCACGGCCCGTGCCGACGCCGCATCTGGCGCCTCGTGCACGCCGGCCAGCAGCGAGCCGCGAGTAAAGACGCACTTGAACACGCCGTCGATCTCGAGGGTCTTGGCCCCGCCGACGGGGGAATCCGTGTTGATTACCTTGGCCCCGAAGGGGAGAAAGAAGTCCGCATAGGCCTTGGCCAGGCTGTCGGCTTCCTGGCTCGACTTTCGTCGCGACAGGAAGGCCGTCACGGTCTTTCCATCGACGACGTAGATCGCCGTATAAACGTTATCCAAGCCTTCGATGCCGAACTGGTCCTCCGTCGCCCGCGAGATGCTCCCGGCTCGGAGGTTGTCGGGGGGGAAAAGCTCCAGTTCCGCCAATTTCTTGCCCCCTCCGGTGATACCGGCGACGAACTTGCGGGCGAACGCAACCGCCGCCTCGGCCATCCGCGGAGTCGGGGCAGCCTGGACGATCTCCACGTAGTACCTGCCGTGGGCCAGGTGCAAGGAATTTTGCGTCATGTACGCCTTGGCGGCCACGTCGGAATCCTTCACGTCGGGCCGCCGCTGCTGGCTGAAAACGCTGTAGGCGTTATCGGGCGTGCCCATGTCATAAACGAACGTTTCCATCCATTGATTGCCGTCTTGTGCGTCGGCAAACCGCTGGCAGCGCATCGCGACGAAACCCGCGGACAGGTATAGCTCCGCCCTTCCGTCGATCTTGTCGGAAAGCCCGTCGGGGCCGAAGGACTCTGGGGGCGTCATTTCCGCCATGCCGGGGGGCATGAACAGCAAGGGGGCGGCGGGGGACGATTCGGCCTGGCGGGGCTTTGCGGCGATTGGCGAGTTACAGTTGGCGGTGGGGGCATTCCCCGTCCCAGAGGACTTCCCCACCTCGGTCTGGGCGTACCGTGGCGATACATAGACCAACTGGCGATGGAGGATCGTGGCGGTAATCCCGGCCAGGATCAGAAGAATAAACACACCGATAAGTGTCTGGGATACGCCGCCGCGAGAACCTTCAGGACGAGCCATGATGCTCCGTGTTCCCAGCGGCGACATCTCGCCAAGCCGCTGTTACCGAAAGTCTCTCAAATTCCCCCAGGACGTGTCAATCCTTTTGCCCTCGGACAGGACTCATAGCAGCCGAACCACCGCACAGGACAGGGAAGTGTAGGTCAGGTCGGTGGTGAGCGGGGTTCATAAACGAGCGGTTCGGACGGGGGCATCTTGTGCGGGGCCGGCGGGGCCGGTAAACTCCGACGGTTGTGAGGTTGTCGTTTCGAATCATCGCGATCGTCTTTCTGGAATGCGCCGCGGGCATTTGTGTCGAGCGCGGCGTATTCTTCTTCAGCCGGGAACACGTCGGCTTTTCCGACGTTGAGAATCTCGCCTTGGCGTTGGCGACCGGGGCGGCGTTTGTCGTGGGGGCTTTTTCCAGCCATCGCCTGGCCGGCAGGTTGGGCGAAAAGGCGCTGCTTGCAGCGGCCGTGGCGTTGCAGTGCCTCATGCACATTGGTTTGGTCCGCTGGGCCTATTGGCCCGCCGGACTTTTTGTCGGAAGCGCGGCTGTTGGATTGACCGGCGGGCTGAAATGGCCGGTACTCGAAAGTTATGTCGGTGCCGGAAGGACGCCCGCGCAGACCGCTCGCGCGCTGGGAAACTTCAACATCGCCTGGGCTATCTCGATTCCCGTAGCGCTGGCGCTGTTTGGACCGATCATAAAGCTGCTTCCGGTAGGGATATTCCTCCTGGCGGCGGCGACGAACCTAGCCAGCCTGTGGCTGATACGCCCGCTACCCGCCCGGCCGGTCCATCTGCCCGACGACCATCCGCAGCGGCCTGATCCGCGGCAACTTGCCCCGCTTCGGTCCATGCTGTTGGCCAGCCGATGGCTGATGCTGGCGGCCTTTTCGTCTTTGTATATCCTAGCGCCGCTCCTGCCGGGCATCTTTCAATCGTTGAACGTCGATACCCAAGCTGCCCCGGCGTTGTCGGGGCTGCAAGACGCGGTCCGCGTGGGGGTGTTTATCCTCATGCAGCGATGGGTTGGTTGGCACAACCGTGCCTGGCCCCTGGCGGCGACGATGGTGGTCTTGCCCGTCAGTTTCTTTATGATCCTGCTGGGGCCTAATCTTCCCACCGTGCTGGTGGGGGAAGTGGTCTTCGGCGCCGTCACCGGGTTGGCTTATTACGCCGCACTCTACTANNCTTTGGTCATCGGACCAGGCTCGGGCCTGTTGAGCAAGGCTCTCATGCCGTTGACGGGCAATGTCCTGGCCGGGACATTGCTGGGGGTCGCCCCGTTGTTGATTGTTTGTATTAGCCAGTCGGTCCGGGCCTTGCGGGGCATTTCGCCCCTGCCCGTTCCGGAGGGACATCGCGGGGAGGTCCGATAATGCGGGGCGGATGGCAGGGCAGCATGGGCACGGTGGGCGGACTGACCCGCACCTACGGGCTACAGAACCATTTCACCAGGGGCGGACTGGTAGGCCCCCCACCGAAGATCAACCGTGCCGGGCTGGGCCGCATCGCCCGTTACTTCCGGCCCTACTGGCCGCAATGGTTGCTCATCTTCGCCTGCGTCATCGCGACGGCCGGGCTGAATGTGATTCCGCCCCTGCTGGTAAAGGCGATTCTAGACCGGGCCATCCCCACCAAGAACACGGTTTTGCTGGGTCTCTTGTCCGGAGGCATGGTTGGCTTGGCTATGGCTTCCGGCCTGATCAGCGTCCTCCAGCAATCGCGGACGGCGCGCGTGGGCCAGAACATCATGTTTGACCTGCGGAACGACCTGTTCCGCCATCTCCAGGATTTATCGTTGCACTTCTACACCTCCACCCGCTCGGGCGAGATCGTCTCGCGGATCAACAATGACGTCAACGCCGTCCAGGGCGTGGCCACCAACACGCTGGTGACGATCGCCTCCAACATCGCCGCCCTGACGGCGACGTCCGTGACGTTGTTTGCGATGGATTGGAAACTTTCGCTGCTGGCGGTGATGGTCGTGCCCGCCTTCTACCTGCCTTCCCGAATCGTGGGCGGCATCCGGCGGCGCTTGTCCGCCCAGACCCAGCAAAGCCAGGCGGAGCTGCTGGCGTTTCTCAACGAGCGGCTGCACGTGGGCGGAAAGCTCCTGATGGCGATCTTTGGACAGCGGGAATCCGACGCCCGGTCGTTCTCCGAGAAGAGCGCCCGCCTGCGCGACCTGACCGTCCGTCAGGCAGTGGTGGGCCGCTGGCTGTTCATGATCCTCAGCGTCTTCAGCGCGGTAGGCCCGGCGCTGATCTTTTGGTACGGGGGATTCCATGTTATCAAGGACAGCCTTACCCCCGGAATGCTGGTGGCGTTCGCGGCGCTGCTGACGCTGCTGTATCGCCCGATGATTCAACTGGCCACCGTCTATGTGGACATCCAGGCGTCGGTGGCGGTCTTCGAGCGGATTTTCGAGTACCTGGACCTCACCCCACAGGTTCAGGACAAGCCCCAGACCCCGTCCCCGTCCCCTTCTAAAAAGCCTCCGCCGACCCGCGGACACGTCGCCTTCGAGAACGTCTGGTTCTCTTACCCGCTGCCGCTGAAAATCGTCGCCGATATCGACCCCGGTGTCGATGCCGAAGCGGCTTCGGAAGAACCAGCCGAGCGCTTCGCACTTCGGGAGATCAACTTCCAGATCCTCCCCGGCCAGCGAGTGGCGCTGGTTGGTCCCAGCGGCGCGGGTAAGACCACCATCACGTAT
>PMBX01000135.1 GCA_003153915.1 Phycisphaerales bacterium | reverse complement strand
TTCACAATTGGGCAACAGGCCCTAAATGCCTAACAGCCTAAATGGCTCTTGCGGGTTCCAGTTTGCCTTGCGTGGGGCGTGTGGTTAGAATCGCCGTGTTATGCAAGAACTCATCAATCGCCTTGAGGGTTTCACCTCGCCGCGGATTTTGCTGGTCGGCGACTTCATGCTGGACCGCTACGTTTTCGGCGATGCAGATCGTCTCAGCCCCGAAGCGCCCGTGCCGATCCTCAACGTGGTTCGTAGCGAAACGCGGCCGGGCGGGGCGGCCAACGTGGCGGCTGCCATGATCGCCCTGGGCGCCAAGGCCGTCTGCGTGGGGCTGATCGGCCAGGACCCCGCCGGGGAGGAACTCAAGGGCATGTTGGCGGGCCTTGGAGCGCAGATCTCCGGGCTGGTCCGCGTCAACGACCGGGCCACCACGGTCAAGACCCGCTTCGTCGGCCTCGCACAGCACCGCCACCCCCAGCAGATCCTGCGCGTGGACCAGGAATCCACCGCTCTGATCCCCGCCACCGTAACGATGACGCTCCGGGCGGCAGGACGGGGCGAGTTGAAGAATTGCCGCGCCATGGCCATCGAGGACTACGACAAGGGTGTTCTCAACGACTCCAACACGCCGCAGATCATCGACGACGCGCGGCGGGCGGGCCTGATGGTCATCGTGGACCCCGCCCGCATCAACGATTTCCGCCGTTACCGAGGCGCGACGATGATCACGCCCAACCGATACGAGGCCCAACGGGCCAGCGGCATCGCCATCACCGACGACGCCTCGCTCCATCGCGCCGCGGCAGCATTGCTGCTGGCCACCGAGGCCGATAGCGTCCTTGTTAAACTGGACCGCCAAGGCGCTTACCTGCTGACCAAGGACGGGGGTGGTACGAAAATCCCCACCCGCCCCCGCGCGGTCTACGACGTAACCGGCGCGGGAGACGAAGTCCTGGCCATGCTGGCGGTGGCCCTGTCGGAGGGCTGCTCGCCGGAGCAGGCTGCCGAGCTGGCCAACATCGCCGGCGGGCTGGAAGTGGAACGGTTCGGCGCCGTGCCCATCGCCCGCCAGGAAGTGCTTGCGGAGCTGCACCACATCAGCGGGCTTCGCGGCGGGAAGGTCCTGGCCCGCAAGTCGCTGGCCGAGGAACTGGTCAAGCGGCGCCAGGCCGGCCAAAAGATCGTATTCACCAACGGTTGTTTCGACCTGCTGCACATGGGCCATCTTCGTTACCTGCGCCAGGCCCGCCAGCTTGGTTCCTGCCTGGTGGTGGCGATCAACTCCGACCAGAGCGTCCAGAAACTCAAGGGCCAGTCGCGCCCCATCATCGGCCAGGAGGAGCGGGCGGAAATGCTCGGCGCGCTGGAGTGCGTCGATTACGTCACGATCTTCAGTGAAGACACCCCCGAAAACCTGCTCAAAACCCTGCGCCCGGATATCCTGGTCAAGGGAGGAACCACCGACGTGGTCGTAGGCAAGGAAATCGTCGAAGGCTACGGAGGGCAGGTCATGGTACTGGATAAGGTCGATGGGCTGAGCACCACCAGGATCATCGACAAAATTCTTACTTCGTTCAACGGTGAAAAATAGCAACAGGCTGCGGAGAGTGAGGCCATGTCCCAACCGGCTGTTTTCCTGGACCGCGACCATACGCTCATCGAAGACACCGGCTATCTCAACGATCCGGCGGGCGTGAAACTGCTTCCGGGGGTGGAGCTGGCGCTAAAGAGCTTGGCACAGGCGGGGTACAGGACCGTCGTGGTGACAAACCAGTCCGGCGTGGCACGGGGGATGGTGACCGAGGAAATGATCGCCAAGATTCACGTTGAGATGTGCCGTCAACTGGAGGCCCATGGCGCGAAGCTGGACGCCATCTACTACTGCCCCTATCACCCCGACGGAACGATTGAGGAATATGCCAGGGAATCCGAGATGCGCAAGCCCTGGCCGGGCATGCTCCTCCAGGCCGCCAAAGACCTGGATATAAACCTTCTGGAAAGCTGGATGGTCGGCGACCGTCCCCGCGACGTCGAGGCCGGGCAGCGCGCCGGATGCCGCACCATCCGCATCCGCTTCGGCACGGCTCCGATTGCCGGAGAGGCACAAGACGAGGACATCCAGGCCGATTTCACCGTCCGAAACCTCGTCGAGGCGGCGAGGATCATCCTGCGAGAATCGGTCGCGCTCCGCCCACCACACGGTGAGTCCGGTCAACCGGCCGGGCTGCCTCCCCCCGCAGTCGCCGCAACGAGCCAAACTCCATCACCTGCGATCCAGCCGAGCGGTGATGCCGATGGCCTCAGCGACCGCCAGATCCGCCTGGAGGTCCTGCGATACATCCGCCAACTGGCCCGCGCGGAAGATCACCATGAGGAATTCAGCCTCTCCAAGCTTATCGGCGGCGTCGTGCAGGTTCTGGCGATCCTGGCGTTGATCATCGCGCTGTGGCGGATGGCCACCGATGCGTTAGGACAGGCGCAACTCTGGGCGACCCTGGGCGTGGCGCTCCAGGCGATGGCTTTGACGTTTTTCACCATGCACAGGGGACGTTGAACAGGCGAGAATCTCGCGGAGAACCTTATGGAAATCCGGGCGTTTCAGGGGTGGCGTTACGACGTGTGCGATGGCGGGGACATCTCCCCATTCATCGCCCCGCCCTACGACGTGCTCTCGGGGCAGGACAAGTCGCAATTGCTTGCCGAATGCGACAAAAACATCGTCGCCGTGGACATGCCCCATGTCCCGCCCAAGGAACTTGGGCCTGAGAACGTTTATCTGGAAGCCGCCCGGCGGCTGGAACAGTGGAAGTCCTCCGGCCTGGTCCGCCGCGACGACCGAGCGGCTATCTATCCTTACCAGCAGGAGTTCTCCTGGGGCGGTAGGACCTTCCTCCGCTCAGCCGTCCTTTGCGGCGTACGGGCCACGGAGTTCGGTAAGGACGTGATCCCCCACGAACACACCTTCGCCGGCCCCAAGGCCGACCGGCTCAAGCTTACCCAGTGCACGCGGATGCAACTGTCGCCGATCATGGGCTTCCACCGCGACGAGGACGGGAAGGTGGCCGCCCTGTTGGCGGCGGCGATGTCCGACAGGCCGGCGATGGAGGGCAAGCTACGCGGGGTCACGGAGCGGCTGTGGGTGGTCAACGACCCGCGGAGGATCGGCGAATTCGCCGCGGCGCTACGGAGCGAACCCGTTTTTATCGCCGATGGACACCATCGCTACACCACCGCGTTGAACTACATCCAGGCCCTGCGCGCCGGTGGGGGCATCGGTTCCGATCACCCGGCCAACTTTGTCATGTTCGCCCTCATCGCCCGCGACGATCCGGGGATGCTGATCCTTCCGACGCACCGAATGATCAACGGACTGGCGGCGGGATTCTCACTGGAAAAACTCTCCAAAGCAGCCGTGGAATTTCGTTGGCAGCGACGCAAGATCGACGCGGCGGACTTCGGCGATATCGGGACGTTTCTATCGCGCCTCGGCCGTTCGGCGATGGCGTTTCTGGAAAACGGTGCGAAGGAATTGTGGATCGCCACGCCTTCCGACGAGTCCGCCATGTGCGCCGCCGCCCCGGAAGAACCGCAGGCTTGGCATGCGCTGGACGTGGCCATCCTGCACAAGCTGATCCTCGACAAGGCCCTGTCGCCATGGAAGACCGACAAGACCGCCATCGAATACACCCCCGACGGGGCGGCAGTGCTGAAGGCCTGCCGGACCGGTGTGGCGCAACTGGGCGCCTGCATCCAGGCCACCAGCCTGGCGGCGGTGGAGGCCATCGCCACTGCCGGGGGGACCATGCCCCACAAAAGCACGTATTTCTACCCCAAGCTGGCCACCGGAATGGTGCTCATGCCCCTGGAGTGAAGCTGCGATCTGGCGAGACGTGGCCGGATGCCGGTCACTCCGCTGGAACCGCGCCGCCATCGACTCGCTGGATGTCCGCGCCCAGCGCCAAAAGTTTCTTCTCGAAGGACTCGTACCCGCGGTCTATGTGGTAGACGCGGTTGATGGTGGTGATTCCCTCGGCCACCAGCCCCGCCAGCACCAGCGCCGCCGAGGCCCGCAGGTCGCTGGCCATCACCGGGGCGCCGATGAGTTTCTTGACGCCCGTGACGATGGCGGTGTAACCCTCCTTGCGGATGTCGGCGCCCATGCGCCCCAGCTCGGCGACGTGCATGAAGCGGTCGGGGAATATCCGCTCGGATATCGCGCTGTTCCCGTCGGCCAGGCACAGCAGCGACATCAATTGCGCCTGGAGGTCGGTGGGGAAGCCCGGATACGGCTGGGTGGTAACGTCGGTGGGTTCCAGCCTCCGCGCCGAGGATACCTCCACCGAACCGTTGGCGGACTCCACGTCCACGCCGACTTCCCGCAGCTTGTCCACCACGGCCATCAGGTGGTCGAGGTTGATGTTGCGAATAGAGATATGGCCGTTGGTGATGGCGGCGGCGATCATGAACGTTCCGGCCTCGATGCGGTCGGGGATGACCGGATGGTCCGTCCCCATAAGCTGTTCCACGCCGTCGATGACGATCCGGGGCGAACCGGCGCCACTGATCTTGGCGCCGGCGGCGTTGAGGAAGTTGGCCAGGTCCACCACCTCCGGTTCGCAGGCGGCCGACTCGATAATCGTCCGGCCTTGCGCCAGCGTCGCGGCGCACATGACGTTGTCGGTGCCCAGCACGGTCGAACCGTAGGGGCCTCCCAGGAAGATGCTTGTGCCTTTGAGCATCGGGGCGACGGCGACGATGTCTCCGCCTTCCAGGCTGATTTCCGCCCCCATCGCTCGGAGACCGCGGAGATGCAGGTTCACCGGCCGGGAACCGATCGCGCATCCGCCGGGCATGGCCACGCGGGCCTTTTTCCGCTTGGCCAGCAGCGGCCCCAGCACGCAGATGCTCGCCCGCATCTTGCGGACGCGTTCGTATTCGGCGTGGCTGCGCGACTCATCGCGTACCTCAATGGCGATCCGCCCGTCCGGATCGCAGCGGACCTCGGCGCCCAGGTCGGCCAGCAGGTCGGTCATGTGCGAGACGTCGGCGAGTTTAGGCACGCCGGAAATAACGGTCGGGCCTTCGCACAGAAGCGCCGCGGCCATGATGGGCAGGCCGGCGTTCTTGGAACCGCTGATGGTGACCTCGCCACGAAGCCTGGCGCCGCCTTTGACTACGAATTTGTCCATCGCCTTGGGTGTCCAACGAGTGCTGAATTCATCTCGTCGCGTAGAATATCATCGGCCGGGTAGTCGGGCAAACATCAGACTCACCGTGAACGAAAATGTTTTTTCCCGCCAGAGCGGCGGCTCATCGCCGCTGGGCCACGATCACGCGTTCGATGCCCGCATGGTCGCGAATGAGCCTGAGTGGGCCAAAATGTCCGGCCGAATCGGTCAGGTCCCGCACGGACCGGGCCTGACCGGCGCCGAACTCCATCACCAGCACCCCTCCTGGGGCCAGGAAACCTCCCGCGTCACGAAGGATCGGCCGGATAAAGTCCAGTCCATCGGCGCCGCCGAAGACCGCCGAGGGCGGCTCGTGCTTAACCGGTTCTCCAACCGTTTGTCCGGTTGGAACATAGGGTGGATTGGCGGTAATAACGTCAAAAGATCGCTGCCCTGACCACTGGGAAGGCGGATTCAACAGGTCAGCCTGTAGACACTTCACGCGGTCGGCGACACCGTGCGCCACGGCGTTTTCGCTCGCCACGGCCAGGGCGGCGGGAGAGATATCCGTCGCCAGCACCTGTACCCCCCCCACGTGAACCGCAATCGCCACGGCCACGCATCCGCTGCCGGTAGCCACATCCCAGACCCAACCAGGTCGATCCAGCCTCCGCAGGTGCGAGACAGCCTCGCTGACGAGGATTTCGCTCTCGGGGCGTGGGATGAGAACGTCGGACGTAACCTTGAATCGCAACGAGTAGAACTCTTTTTGGCCGATCAGGTAGGCGATCGGCTCGAGGTTTTTGGCGCGGCGGAGGAATTGGCGGAAGGCGGTCAACTGTTCCTCGCCTGGGTGATAATCGTAGCGGGTATACAACCCCAGCCGGTCACAGCCCAGGGCGTGGCCCAGCAGGATTTCGGCAGAAAGCCTCGGTTCCTCCACTCCCGCGCGAGCCAGGAAGTCCTTGGCCCAGCCAAGGAGCTTCAAGACGGTCCAGCCGGAGTCTTCCATGTGCATGGCGAGGAACTACCAGAACATCCCGGTATTTACAAGGCGCAGACAGACATGACGCCAAGGTTCCAGGGACGTAGCGCCTTGGGGCGACACCTCATTTTGTTGATCGCTCTAAGGTCCGGCGAGACAATCACAGAGCGGGAGTCGCCTGGCGGAACCGCGCGGCGGGCCGGCGAGGCGCGGGCATGACGATTTTGGCGGTGGGGACAAAGGCCACGCCCTTGGCTTCCATCCGTAGCCGTGCCATCGGGGCATGTTTGTCGCCCAGGTCCAGCACCGCATCGGATGCCACGACCACGCTGAAACCGCGATAGCGCAGCCCAACTGCCGCCTCGACGATGCCTTCGGCCACACCCGCACCGCAAATGAAGAACGTCCCGCTTTCCAACTCGGTTATCAGCCTCTCGGCACGAGTATGGGTGAAGATGTCGGTGTATCTCTTTTCAAAGATCACCTGCTGGGACCGGCGGAACAAGTCCCTGGGCAGATCGGTCACGTTGCGAAGGCCGAAATTGATCCGTCGGGTGAACACCGTACGAGGCATCTTCTCCTCACCGCTGGTTCCTTCGACACAGTGAGGCACGTCCACAAGCGGTCCCAGCCGGTCCGGTCGGACGCGAAGCACCGTGCTGATTACGGGGATGCGGTTCTTCCTTGCCCAGGTAAAAAGACGGTATATGTTCGCGGCGGCTTCGGTGGCGGGCTTGGTGTAGAAACTACCTGACCGGTCAAAGAAGTCCCGCTGGACCTCGATATCCAGAAGTATTCGTTCAAACTTCACTTAACATCTCCTGACAGCTATTACATTCTAGGCTCCGCCCTGGACATAATCCACCAAAGGCAAAGACAATACCTACACGGTAAAACAGGACAGGGGGATACATAATAACGAGAAGTACAACTCGCTATTTGACAGGCTGTTACATCCAAAGACGCTGCACGATATAAAGCCCGACCCCCAGCCCGGAAAGCCCCAGTACCAGATAGACGCACAGCAGCAATATCTCCAGCGGAAGGCGACGGAGGTTTTCGACACGGATCGTCTTGTAAGTTATTGCCACAAAGGCACATAGCGGCAGAAGCAGCCAAAGCAGACGGTAGAAGTCCAGTGTTATGGGGTTATAAAAGAGCGTCCAGCCGTTCATGGCCCTTGTCTCCCCTTGGACACTTTCTCGGCCGGTTCGCCCCTGATCCCCATCAGTGACAGCATGGCCGCATCGAAGATGCACATCAGGTTCAACAGCCCGGCCACCCCGGCGAAGGCCCGCGCGACGGTGTCCGTGGGCGCAACCAGGGCAAGCCCGGCATCGTTGAGTTTCTTGTCCGCAACGGCCTGCTGTTGGAGGGGATCCAACTGAGCCAATCGTTGGGCCTGGCCGTCTTCGTCGATGAGCCGATTCCAGACCTTTTCCTGGCGCTGCCAGCTTACCAACCCGTGCACGCCGGTAAACATGTCGGCGATGAACCACCATCGTTCGTTGCGGCTGTCGACGGTCATTACCCCGCCCATGGCCACGCCGAACCAGAATGTCGCGCCTATGGTCAGGAAGATAATGACACCTCGCGCGGTCCTGCCCATATACACATGACCCGCCCCAGGCACCAGCCAGGCCAGCAGCAAAGCCAGCATCGCTCGCGGAGAAGACCTCATTGCCGTATCAACCATGACGGAATTCCTGTGATCCCGAAAAGAAGAAGTGGACACTTTCGCCTCCACGGTGGCGCATGTCAAGACCAACCGTTCGGGGATTTGGAGGGTGCGGGGCACAGGCTTGAATTTATTTCTGTATCACGCGATATTATCCTACATGCAAGGCCGTTTGGCCTTGGCGATAATCGAGGATTGGGGAAGATGGCGACACTAGGGAATTTCATCTGGTTTGTGTTCTGTGGCGGCATGATATCGGCGCTCAGTTGGATCATCGGGGGAGCCTTGATGGCCGTCACAGTGATTGGCCTTCCATTCGCCTACGCGGCCTTTCGAATCGCGAGATTTGCGGCCTTCCCATTTGGGAAGGAACTCGTGGATGCCCGCATGTTGGGCGAAACAAGGATCCCCGGAACAACGCTGGCCAACGCCCTGTGGTTTTTCCTGGCCGGCATCTGGCTGGCGATCGCACACGTGATGTCGGCCATCGGTTGCATCGTCGCCTGTTTTGCCATCCTGCCTATCTTCCTTGGAGCCCCCGCATGGGCATTGGCCCATCTTCGCCTGGCGAGCGTTTCGCTTGCGCCTCTCGGCAAGCGAGTGGTGAGTCGCGACTAATCAATCCCGCACGCCTGGGCCCTTCCGGCCCGGAGGCTTAGCCCTCAGGCTCAGAAACTGCGTGCCCCACCGAATCACTTGAAGGTGAAACTCACCGTCTGGCGCCGGTCCGCGGGAGTGTCGAGGCATATATTGAAAGTTTGCTGCCATTGGCCGTTGGTGGGATCGTAGGACATCTGCCAAAAGTCGTTGCCGTAAACGCTTTGGTCCACCTTGACCGTATGCCCCCCGCGCGACTGCCAGAGCTGATAACCACTGGGTCTGTGCAACCCGGTAAAGGTGATCGGGACAAAACCGATTCCGCCTGCGACCTCGATCTGGGCCGACTGATTCGTGTCCACGGCGACAACGATTGGATAGGCATGAAGCACGCGGCCGCGAATCGCCTTTACCTCCAGGTCGTTGCCTACCGCTTCCCGCATCACAGGCTGCCAGGTGTTGGCCCCGGCGGCCAAGGCAGCCCGTAGGTTTTCATTGGGGCCGTAGTAATCCTCCACCGCCATCGGAACGACGATGACCTCCACTTCGGCTTCCACGAAATCCCCCGCTACTAGTTCGGTCACATCCGGCGGGGCCGACAGTTCCAAGGCAGCGCTTGTTATTTCGTTGTCAGCCGTGCCATAGACGCAGGCGTATGGGGACGCCACGTCGCGCCCGCCTAATCGTGCCTTCCACGACCGGATGACCAGTCCACGGTTGGCCCACGCACCGCGGGTATCGGCCGGAGGGACGGACTCGTGCAGCGAGAACCACGGCGTCCGCCCAGGACATTCGATACCGGTCCGCTCGTAGGCCCAGCGGGTCTTTTGCACGGGCCACTCCTCTAGAAGCCCCTTTTCGTTACCGCGGGCGATCTTGTCGTAACCAAACCACAAATAATGGTCGGCCCCGAGCTGGTAGAACGCCAGCCGGCTGAACCGCACCGGCTTGCGCACGTCGTAGCGGAAGTGGTGGAACACTCGCGTCAGGTCGTCGCAGCGGCCCAGCGATACATCCATGCGGGCCGCGATTGCCTCGTCGTCGGTCACGCCCGCGTACGTCACGCGCGTCAGATTCGGGCCGTGGTCTTGATAATAGGCCCGCACGCCCTTGAGGAACTGGCGTCTGCCGGTGGGGTCGCAATACACCAGGAAGTCCCCCCCGCCGACATTGTTGGTCCAGCCGTATTGGTTCTTGGGATCTTTGCTCATCGACGTCACCATCAGCGGGCGGACGTCGTCGATCATGCAGCCGCGCTGCACGGCATCGGGTTCATAGCAGATGTTCTCGCCCCAACTGCCCAAAGCGGCCTGGTCCCACAGTTGGTTGTGTCCCCAGCCGATCAGGCATAACTGGGCGTGCGAGGCGGAGGGCAGGGCGCCCCAGCGTGCCCAGGCCATCGTAAATTCGCAGTCCAGCCGGCTGCGGGCAGGCAAGCGCAACAGTGTGGTGGCATGGATCCACGGCCCATCGTAAAGCAGCCTGCGTTTGTCGCGGTGCCAGTTCTTCGATATCTGCACGAACAAGCCGGTGGGATTGCCCTCGGCGTCGCGGATCATCGGCACGCAGCCGGTAATGCCAGGCCCGTCATCGCACCGCAGGCGCAGCCGGATCGTCCGTGGCCGGTCGGTTTCGTTGGCCAGCGACAGAGACGCGCGGGTCAGCGCATCTAGGTTATCTTGTTTGGGCAGCACGATGTCGTACAGATCAATCGCGGCGTCGTACTTGGCGGCTATGGCCGGCCGATCTGGGTTGGCCAGGTCTCTGGCCTCAACGGACAAGCCCTCACCCTCGGTATCGGCGGCGTAAGCCTGGGCGCCTGGGCGCAAAACGATCACCGCCGAGATTTTCTCCCCCGCCGCCGCTTTTTCCGGCTGGCTGGTGGAATTGCCCGACAGATTCTTGTCCTTTTGGGTAATGCCGATCTTGACTTTGGGCCGCTCGAAGTTCCTTGTGGGAATAACCTCAAGGATCAGGACCAGCCGGTCCGGCCAGGCAACGATCTCCAGGCGGCTGTCAGCCGGAAGGACGTCGCCCTGCGAGTCCACAAAAACCAGTTGCTGTATATCCGCCCGCTGGATCAGCCGGCCGCACTCGATGAGCCTGGCCGGGTAGCTTTTCGGATCGGCCTGGCGAACGGCCCCCGCCGAACACACGTACGTGCGGCCGTCCACCTCGACCGTCAGGGACAACTTCGCCGGCGGCAGCGACAGCACGACGGAGGGGTACTGGCTGACCGCCTGATCGGCGGGGAGGGCATCCTTGATAACGCCGAAATTGGCGACTTGGACCTTCTGAACGTCAATCGCCAAACCGTAATAACCGGTCTGGATACAGAGTATCTGTGGGACGGGGACAATTGCTGGGGGGCTGGTGTAGTGGGCAAAACCGCCGGCCCAATACTGGAACGTGTAGTCCCGCGGGCCGGGCAGGCACTTATCAATGGAAACCTGCGTCAAGGCCGATCTCCCATGCGTGGCGTCCTGGCCGGCAGGCAACTGCGCATGGGCATATGCGCACCACGCCAATGCAGCCGCCAGAACCGCGGCGGATGAGTATGCCATACGATGTCCTCCCGCGATAGAAGAGCGATGTCATTCATATCTTCCGGGCCGGTCAATCCCGCACGTGAAATATTAGTTCGTAGGGCGTGCAACTATTGTTGCACGCGCAATCTTGAATAGCATAAACATTGCGCGAGCTACAAGGCTTCGGTGAGCTCAGCCGAACCGTAGCTCGCCCTACCCGCTTCTCAAGTCACAATAATACCGCGGGTTTTCACGATTGGCCGTAATATCGCCCCGGGCCGTGTTTGCGGAGGAAGTGCTTGTCCAGCAGTTCGCTGGAGATAGGCTGGGGGTTGGGTTCGATGGCCAGCGTCAGGCTGGCCAGCCGCGCCAGGTGTTCCAGGACGACGGCGTTTTCCACCGCCTGTTGGGGCGACTTGCCCCAGGCGAAGGGCCCGTGCCCGGCGACCAGGACAGCCGGGGTGGCCAGCGGGTCGGCGCCGGCGAACCGCTCGACGATGACCTTGCCGGTGTTGGCCTCGTACTCGCCCTGGATTTCGGCGGCCAGCAGCGGGCGAGTGCACGGCACCGGCCCGTGGAAGTAGTCCGCGTGCGTGGT
>PMBX01000044.1 GCA_003153915.1 Phycisphaerales bacterium | reverse complement strand
CATGATCTGGCGGTCGGTGTTGCCCCCGGAGATGGGGATCACCGTCGCGCCCAGCGCCTCGGCGCCATAGTGCGCCCCCAGTCCGCCGGTGAACAGGCCGTAACCATAGGCGTTCTGGATGATATCTCCCTCGTGCAGCCCGCAGGCGGCGAAGGTACGAACCATCACGCTGGACCACACGCCCACGTCTTCCTTGGTGTAGGCCACCACTATGGGCTTGCCCGTCGTTCCGCTGGAGGCGTGCAGGCGGACGACCTCCCGCATTGGGCTGGCGAAAAGACCGAAGGGGTACGTGTCGCGCAGGTCGGCCTTGACGGTGAAGGGCAACTTGCGGATATCTTCCAGGCAGTTGATTCCGTCGCCACGCAGGCCCTGTTCGTCCATTCGCCGGTGGAACAATTCCACGTGGTCATAAGCCCGCCGCACGATCGACTGCAACCGTTGAAGCTGAAGCAGGCGAAGCTGTGGGATCGGCAGATAGTCCGGCGTGCTGGCCTGATGGAACGCCGCGCCGTGACCCTTACTCACTTCAACCATCGCGACCCGTCCTTTCGGTCCATGGCCTGGCCATCGCTTTAACCGATCCCGCCCATCTTGCGCCCCACGGCGAAGGCCTGACAATTGGCCTCATGCAGCGGCGAGGGCAGGTTGGAACGGATGGCTGCCAGCCAATGCGATTCCGGCAACTCCAGATGGGCACTGAGGAATCCCAGCAGCGCCACATTGAGGCACCGCCGGTTCGACAATAGATTCTCATCGACATTCTCGGGTGAAATCAAGATGCCACCGTCTGCCAGGCACGGCTGATTCGGTTCAACCTGGTCAGCCGCCAGAGCGACCAGGAAGTCGGCGGACCCGTTAGGCACCATCGGGCTGAAAACCTGCGGACCGAAGCGGACATCGCTGCGCACCGAGCCGCCCCGCTGGCTCATCCCGTGCACCTCGGCCTTTTTGACGTCCAAACCCGCGCGGAACGCCGCCTCGGCCAGGATGTCCGAGGCCTTAAGCACCCCCTGGCCGCCCAGTCCGGCGACCACGACGTTGGTCACTCTATCCGCCATGATCCGGTTTGTTCTCCGCGGCCTTGTCCAGTTCGCTGATCCGCCGTGCCGCCAGCAGGCAAGGCCGGCGGGTAATGATTACCGTAAGCTCGTCTCGCTTCAGCGCCGAAGCCAGGAGGCGCTCAAAGCCCTCGCCGTCGCGAGTCGGATCCACCACATGCACGTTGGTAATGCCCAGCGCGCGGGCCAGGTCCTCGTAGACCACCCTGCCGGTGGCCTTGTGGTCCAGTTTCCTGCCGGTTCCGGGATGCTCCTGGAGGCCCGTCATCGCTGTCGTGCCGTTGTCCAGGATAATCAACACGTGGCCGGTGGCGGGCGGGTTGTAGATCATCTCCACCAGACCCGTGATGCCGCTGTGGACGAAGGTGCTGTCTCCGATGACGCTTACCACCCGCCGGGCCTGATCGCCGCCCAGGACGTGACGGAGCCCCAGGCCCACGCCGATGCTGGCGCCCATGCAGACACACGTATCCATCGCCTCAAAGGGCGGAAGTACCCCAAGCGTATAACAGCCTATGTCGCCGGAGACGATGCAACCGAGCCTGCCCAGGGTCTCGAAGACCTTGCGATGCGGGCAACCGGCGCAAAGTTGCGGCGGCTTGCCAGGGGGCATCGGCGGCTCATCGGTTGGATCGCCGGCGATGATCCGCTTGACACGGCCGACGTTCAGCTCGCCGAAGCGGAATATTTCGGCTTGGCCTTCCACCGCGATGCCGGCAGCGCGGAGCGAATCGACCAGGTACGGGTCTCCCTCCTCGATGACCAGGCATCGTCGCACGCCGGCGGCGAAGGCGCGGGCTTGTTCGATCGCCAGCGGGTACGTCACGCCCAGCTTGAGAAAGCTCGCCCGCGGGGCGGCTTCGCGGGCATGTACATAGGCGATGCCCGATGCGATGATACCAAGGGAATCGTCGCCGCGAATAACGCGGTTGAGCGGGGACTGCTCACACCAGCGGGCGATCTCAGCCAGCTTTTTGCGGAGTTTTTGGTGTGCTAGTTTGGCATAGGCGGGGATCATCACACGGGACCGCACGTCGCGGTGGAAGACCGGGGACGGCGGCGCTTCTCGCGGCGGGCGAGGCAGGACGATGCTCTTGGAATGGCAGATCCGCGTCGTGACGCGGAGCAGCACGGGCAGGCCCCACAGCCGCGAGAGGTCTAACGCCTCCAGGGTAAGTTCGTAGGCCTCCTGGCTGTCGGAGGGTTCCAGCATCGGCACGGCGGCTGCGACGGCGTAACGGCGGTTGTCCTGTTCGTTCTGGCTGGAGGCCAAGCCCGGGTCGTCGGCAGAGACGACCACCAACGCCCCGCTGACGCCCGTGTAGGCGGCGGTAAACAGCGGGTCCGCCGCCACGTTCAGCCCGACATGTTTCATGGCGGCCATCGCCGAAGCGCCCGCAAACGCCGCGCCCAGCGCCACTTCCAGGGCTACTTTCTCGTTGGGCGACCACTGGGCCTTTCCGCCTAGCTCGCTGAAATATTCCAGGATTTCCGTCGAGGGCGTTCCGGGATATCCAGCCCCCAGGGCCACGCCGGCATGTCGGGCTGCCAGGGCGATGGCCTCGTTGCCGGATAGCAGCATGCGCCCCGCCTGATTCATGGTTGCTCCCCTCGCCCGGCCAGGGCCTGGAGGAACCACTCTGGCGGGCGTATGGGCTTGCCCGATTGGTTAGTCACCGCGTGGAGGGTGTAACCGGCGGCGACTTCACCGCCGTCGGCCTGGCGGATGCGAATTTGGAACTTCACGGACGCCTTGCCCTCCATCGCCGCCGTCGTGACGACTTGGAGTTGGTCGTCGTACCTTGCCCTCCCCAGGTAGTTCACATGCGACTCCACCAGGGGCAGGAAGACGCCTTGGCTTTCCATTTGGGCATAGGGGACGCCCAGATGGCGGAGCAGTTCCGTCCGGCCACACTCGAACCACTCCAGGGCGCGCGAGTTGTAGAACGTGCCCATCTGGTCGGTTTCGCTATAGCGGACGCGAAGGCAAATGGTGGTCTGTGGCGATGGCATTTCCTCGGTCCCGTGGAGGTTTTTCAACGGCGTCTTTGATAGCACGACAGGCTGAATTCCATAAAAAGGTTTTTACCCGAAATGCACTGAAATATCAAGGCTGGCGCGGGTTATCGCAACTGGAAGGGCGTCGTGAAATAATACGACGGGCCATCCATCGCTGGAGGGCCCGTCGAACATTTCAAGAAACCGCAAGAACGTCAACTACCAGGTGAAGACAAGCTCCGCGCGAAGGAACATTGCCACGTCGTTCTTCACGTCGGTGTAATAGTCGCCGGGGAAGAAGAACTCGCCCAGCAGGTGCCCCGACATGTGCGGATTGAAGGTATACTTCAGCAGGGCGGTGAGAAGCTGTCCGCGGAAGCAGCCGGAATCGCTGAAACCGGGCGTGCCCGCCTTGGTGTTCTGGTCGCAGAACAACAGATAGTAGTCGGTGCAAATTTCCATCTGCTTGGTGGGGTTGATGCTCCAGCCGGGACCGAAGCGGTGCATGTTGGTCGTCTCGCCAGGACGGCCCTCGAAGCCAAGCAGCGCCAGGGCCTCGCTGAACTGCGGCCAGCGGCCCCACAGCGNNTCGTAGCTAAGCCGGAAATTGTTGTTCAATTCGTCGTTGACGAAGTAGCTCAGCCGGCTGTTGAAGCCCAGGGCGCAGATGTCCGTGAAGTCCTTGTGGCCGAGTTGCTGGGCGATTTCGGCCCGGGCGCGCCAATTCTTGTCGAACTCCTTGTTCACGCGGGCGCCGAAGGTGTGGATATCGGCTGGGACGCCGCTGTGTTCCTCCGTGCGCATATCCTTCTTGTAGATGTAGTAGGC
>PMBX01000128.1:5980-6214 GCA_003153915.1 Phycisphaerales bacterium | reverse complement strand
TCCGGCACCGAGGTCAAGATCGACGGAGAAACCTACGTAATCCTCAAGGAGACCGACGTCCTGGCCGTCATCGAGAAGTGACGGACCGGTCGGGACGCACAGCTACGGTCCGGGCCGGTCGTCTTTGACCGGTTAGGCCGTCAAGGAGCCAACGAATGCCCGCAAAACAGATGCTATACGATATGGACGCCCGCGCCGCGTTGATCGAGGGCGTCTCGAAGCTGGCCGCCGCGG
>PMBX01000128.1:0-5936 GCA_003153915.1 Phycisphaerales bacterium | reverse complement strand
ACCACCGCCGTCGTGCTGGCCGAGGCGATTCTCCGCGAGGGTTATCGCATGGTGGCCGCCGGGGCCAATTCGGTGGCCGTCAAGCGGGGCATAGACTCCGCCGTCGAGGCCGCAGTGGTTTCCATCCGGGAACAGGCCAAGAAGGTCAAGGGTCCCGAAGACCTCCGTAAGGTGGCCACGGTTTCAGCCAACTGGGACGCCCAGATCGGCGACATGATCGCCGAGGCCTTCGGCAAGGTGGGCGCGGACGGCGTGATTACCGTCGAGGAAGGCAAGGGCCTGGCCAACGAACTGGAGGTCGTCGAGGGGATGCAGTTCGACAAGGGCTACATCTCCGCATACTTCATGACCAACCCCAACACCCTCGAAACGGTGCTGGAAGACGCCTACATCCTGATTCACGAGAAAAAGATTTCCTCCCTGCGGGACCTTGTTCCCGTGTTGGAGAAGATCGCCTCAGCCGGCCGGCCGCTGCTGATTATCGCCGANNCGCAAGGCCATCCTGGGCGACATCGCGGCGCTGACGGGCGGGCAGTTCATCAGCGAGGACCTGGGCATCAAGCTGGAGGCGGTGGAAATCGCCTCTCTGGGCCGCGCGAAGAAAATCGTCGTGGACAAGGACAACACCACTATCATCGAGGGCGCCGGGTCCAAGAAGGACATCGAGGCAAGAATCCAGACCATCCGCGGACAGATCGAAAAAACCACCAGCGACTACGACCGCGANNCCGCGAGAAGCTCCAGGAGCGCCTGGGCAAGCTGACCGGCGGGGTGGCGCTGATCCGCGCCGGGGCGGCGACCGAGGCGGAGATGAAGGAGCGCAAGGACCTTATCGACGATGCCGTGCACGCCACCCGCGCCGCCAGCCAGGAAGGCGTTGTCGCCGGCGGCGGTGTGGTGTTCCTCCACGCCATCGAGGCGGTCAACAAGGTTCGCGACAAGGCCAGGGGCGACGAGAAAATCGGCGTGGACATAGTGGTCCGTGCCCTGGCGGCCCCCACCTGCCAGATCGTCGCCAATACCGGCCAGGACGGCGAGGTCGTGATCGCCGAGATCCTCGAGCGGGGCGGCAACATCGGCTATAACGCCGCCACGGGTGAATATGTTGACATGGTTGCCGAGGGTATCATCGACCCGGCCAAGGTCTCGCGAACGGCGCTTCAGAACGCCGCATCGGTGGCGGGATTGGTGCTGACGACGGACCTGATGGTCACCGAGTACGACGAGAAAGACGAGGATCAGGTCGCCAACGTCGTCAAGTAGACGCACCCGTGGGCTAAACGGATTAAAATGCAGGGGCGCTGCGGCATGAAACCGAAGCGCCCCTGAGCATTGGAACCTGCCGGTCCGTGGCGGTGGTTGAGCCGATTGCCGGTCGTCAAGGGTCGATTCGATGTGGTAGACTATCTTTCCCATGTCGGCCAAGCGTGATTATTATGAGGTGCTGGGCGTGGACCGCGGCGCAAGCCCGGCGGACATCAAGCGCGCCTATCGCCGCGGGGCGTTGAAGTTCCACCCCGACAACTACAAGGGCGACAAGGCCGAGGGGGAGCGGAAATTCAAGGAACTGGCGGAAGCCTACGAGGTGCTGTCCGAGCCGGCCAAGCGCCAGACCTTCGACCGTTACGGCCACGAGGGGCTGCGCGGTTCTGGCGTGCATGATTTTTCGTCGATGGGCTTTGGCGATATTTTTTCGATGTTCGAGGATATTTTCGGCGGCCTGGGCGGTGGGCGGGACCGTCGCGGCGCCGCCCACGGCTACGACCTGGAGACCGAGGTGGAGTTGACACTCGTTCAGGCGGCCAAGGGGATCGATCAGACTCTGGAATTCGAGCGAATGGATTTCTGCGACGCATGCGCCGGCAGCGGATCACGGCCTGGCACGAAACCCGACCGCTGCTCCGCCTGCGGGGGCTACGGGCAGATGCAGCAGCAGGTGCAGGGGTTTTTCGGCGTATCGGTGCGGATCATCGCCTGCCCCAAGTGCCACGGTGGGGGCACGATCGTGACGGACCCCTGCGGCGACTGTCGCGGCAGTGGCCGGCGGCGCAAGAAGCGCGTGCTGTCCGTGCACATTCCCCCGGGCATCCACGACGGGCAGGTGGTCCGCGTCCGCGGCGAGGGCGAGCCTGGACCCGGTGGCACGGCCAGGGGCGACATGCACTGTTATGTCCGCATCCGGCCTCACCCGTTGCTGGGCCGCCAGGGCGACGACCTGATCTGCCAGGCGCCCATCAGTTTTTCCCAGGCGGCGCTGGGGTCGAAGATACAGGTTCCCACGTTGGAAGGGACCATGGACCTGGAAATTCCCGCCGGGACGGCCCATGGCGAGGTCTTCACGGTCAAGAAGCGCGGGATGCCCACCCGTTCCGGACATTTCGGCGACCAGCATGTGCAGGTGCTCATTGAGGTGCCCAGGAAGCTGACGCCCAAACAACGGGAATTGCTGGAGGCCTTCGCCAAGACTGAAGAGGCACACGTCACTCCGCAACGAAAGACTTTCATCAACAAGCTCAAGGAATATTTCACCCAAACTTAGCAAGCCCTCCACGAGGCAGGGAGTTGAAAACAGTGAAACGAAAGCATCACGACCAGCCGGCGGAGGAACCGGGCCAATCGTCCGAGGCAGCGCCGCTGCCGGCTCGTGAGCAGGCCCCCTGCGAAGCGGCGGGGGACGATTCGGCCAAGCTCCAGGCCGAGCGCGATGACCTGCGGTCCCGCCTCCAGCGGGTATCGGCGGACTATCTCAACTATCAGAAGCGCATCCAGCGGGACATCGAGGATGGACGCGAATATGCCAATGCGGAATTGATTAAGAGCCTGCTGAGCGTGTTGGACGACATGGAGCGCGGCCTGGCTGCCGCAAGGGCCAACCATAGCAGCGATGATCCGCTGTTGGTGGGCATGGAACTGGTGCGCCAAAAAACGATGGAGACGCTGGGGCGATTCGGCCTGAGCGTTATAGCCTGTGTTGGGGAGGCGTTCGACCCGGCCAGGCATTCGGCGATTGTCCAGGAGGAAACCGCCGAGCATCCGCCGATGACCGTGACCAGAGAGTTGCAGAGGGGCTATATGCTAAAGGGCCGGACGCTGCGTCCGGCGATGGTGGCGGTGTCCAAGACTCCGCAGACCGAGACGCCCAAGCCGTCCCCAGGACAGGAAAACCGGCCCGGGGAGGGATGATCGCCTCCTGGAATAACCCGCACCGAGACGCCAAATAGTTTGCCCGGTGGGATGCTGTCCGGGACGGGCGAGGCAGGCAGGAGTCAGGAAATGCCGACGTATGATTACGAGTGCGGTGCGTGTGGACACAAATTCGAGAAGTTCCAGTCCATCACCGCCCGCTCGGCGCGCAAGTGCCCGGTGTGCAAGAAATCTTCCCTCCGCCGGCTGATCGGTACGGGGGCGGGAGTTATCTTCAAGGGCAGCGGTTTCTATCAGACCGACTATCGCAGCGACGCCTACCGCAAGGCCGCCGAGAAGGACAAACCCGCCTCCAGCCCCGCTGCCGTTGACAAAAAAACCACCGAAAAGAAGACCGATTCCAAGGCCAAGGGCGGGGAATCCTAAGTCGCCTGCGGTTTGGGATATCACCAAGTGGGAACGGGGCAACGGGAAATCCGTTGAAACAGGGGGTTAGGGAAATATAATTCCTTTCATCCGGGCAGTGGTGCCGTGAGAAGATGCCGGCGCTCGGATTGGTTTGAATATTCTTAGTCAGCTCCAAGGCTCTGCCGCCGCTGCGGCGCAGAGGAACTTCTGGAACGAAAGGACACAATCATGGCTGAGGATCAACAGGAACTGCGGCGAGTGAACTGGAACGAGGTTTTTGATTTCACGCACATCTTCAAGTGCTTCCGAATGGCCATTCACCCCAGCAAGCTGTTGCTGGCCTTGGCGGTCATTGTGATCGTGTATCTGGCCGGACGGGTGATGGACCCCATTGGCGGCCTCGTCGGACAGCGCGCCATGCAGGGGGAGATCGGGCTGTATGCCAACAGTTCTCCGGCCAAGTTCGAGGCGACCAAGGGCACTTGGCTGGACGGGCGCGACCGGGCGGCCGCGACGTTGGCGGCCGAGACGGTCAATCAGTCCAAGACCCTCACGGCGTACCTGATGAATGTCCCCGGTGGGCGGTTGAAGGACGCCTTCCTGGAGGCGATGCGAAAGGCCACGCAGGACAAGAGTATTGTTCCGGTGCGCGTGGAAGACTGGTCGGGTCAGTCCTGGAAGGCCAGCATGGACAAGGCCCAAGAATCATTTGACGGTGAAAAAAAGTTGATCGTGGATCTCCTCGACCAGGCCGAGACCAAGGCCGATAACGAGGTCGCCTCCCTTTCCAAGAAGGAAGAAGCCGAAGCTCGCAAGGAACTGAAGGATCATTACGCCAAGGCCCTCCAGGCCCTCACGATCCGCAAGGCGGACTTCGCCGAGAGAACCGAAGCGATTTGCGGCAAGGGCATCTTCGACACGCTGCTTGACTGGGAGGAATCCCATATCAACTCCGCCATCGCCGCGGTGTGGCGAGGCGATATCGGGGGAGGACTGGCCTTGGGGATCGACCAGGACGGCCAGCGGTTGCTGGTCGGGGAAGGCAATCTCCAGGGCGGATTCCTGTACTCCACGCTCATGGCGATCAAGGGCGTGGGCTGGCTGCTGGAAGCGCATTGGCTCTATGGTATCGTTTACCTGTTGATTTGCCTGGCCGTCTGGGCGCTGCTTGGCGGGGCGATCCATCGCATCGCGGCGATGCACGCGGCCAGGGAGGACAAGATCTCCATCATGGAGGCCCTGAGGTTCTCGGCGGGAAAGTTCTTCAGCTTCTTCACCGCGCCGCTGATTCCGCTGGCGATCATCCTGGTGCTGGGGATCCTGATGGCGCTGGGCGGGTTGCTGGGCAATCTCTGGGGTTTCGGGGCGATACTGATTGGCGTGCTTTTCTTCCTGGCGATCCTGTTGGGGCTTCTGGTGGCGTTCTTGTTGATCGGCCTGATCGGCGGATGGGCGCTGATGTACCCGACGATCGCGGTGGAAGGTTCCGACGGTTTCGACGCCATCAGCCGCAGCTTCTCCTACGTCTTTGCCAAACCGTGGCGGACGGCGCTGTATGCGACCGTGTCGCTTGTCTACGGTTCGATCTGCTACCTGTTCGTGTATTTCTTTGCATACCTGGCCTTGTCCAGTACGCATTTCTTCGTCAGTTGGGGCCTCTTCAGCGGTGGCGGACGCCTGGCGGGCGCGGAAAACAAGCTGGATGTCATGTGGTCGCCGCCGAGTTTCAACACGCTTTCGGGGACGAGTAACTTGGCGGCCATGACCGGCGCCGAGAAGATCGGGGCGTTCTTCATCGGCCTGTGGGTCTTCCTGGTCGTAGCGGCGGTGGGGGCGTTCCTGCTGTCTTACTTCGCCAGTGCCGCAACGGAGATTTACTATCTGCTCCGCCGCAAGGTCGATGCCACGGACTTGGATGACGTCTATGTGGAAGAAGGCTTGGAGGAGCAAGCCGCTCCCGCTCCTGCTGCGATGGCCTCCACGGAGTCGTCCAATGCCTCCAGCCAAGGCGGCGCCCAAGGCGCGCAGCCGCAGGCATGAAGACGCGCGCCGGCGCGCGGTGAAAAAGTCAAAGGTGGCGAAGGCAACGGCAAAACCTTCGCCACCGTTTCTTTTCCGGGAAAAGGGCGAGTCGCCCTGCGATAAGCGGGCTTGGCCGTGGTGGGTTCCTACACCGAGGCCAGGATCATCTTAGCCTCACCGACGAGATAGAACGAGCCGGTGATGGTGATGATGTCTTCGCGGCTGACGGCGCTGCCGGCGACGCGAATGGCCTGGGTGAGGTTCTCGGTAATCTGAGCCTCGCGGCCGCTGCGTTCGGTATAGACTTCAGCCAACTCTTCCGGCTTGGCCGCGCGAGGATTGTTGCTGGACTTGGTAAAGAT
>PMBX01000249.1 GCA_003153915.1 Phycisphaerales bacterium | reverse complement strand
TACGTGGACTGCGGCTATCAGATCATGGGCATGTGAATCCGGTTGGGCGGAAACACGCCCGCAAGACGCCCGACGCCGACGACGGACATGCGGTCGAAGAAGTCCTCGACATAATAGTTGCCGCCCAAGGAGGCGTAATTGGCCGGCCAAATGTCCCATGTGCGAGGGGATGCCGGCGCCCCACATGCAGAGCCGCACAGGCGCGTCGCTATCGCGATAGGCGGCGCTTATGTGCTTGACTAAAACAGCGAAAGCTCGATAATAATATTGTGTTGGTTTTCTGAGTTTCACGTTGAGGTCCTTATGAAGCGCTTAAGTCGAAACATGGGCATGACCGCCCTTTGGGTCGCCGTCTGGACGATCACGGTTATAACCACAAACGGCACCGGCGCCTTGGCTGCTGCTTCCGCGGCGGACTATGCCTCCCCACCACCAGCACCGGCATCCGCCTCCCTGGCCCCCAGTGCGGCGCCTGAGGCCACCGTCACTTTTTCGGCCGGGGTTGCGGATATTCTGAGAATGGTGGATGCGAAAGTGGATCCGGGGGTCATCAAAGCCTATATCGAGAATTCACCGGTGGCGTACAATCTGAGCGCGGCGGAGATCATCGCTGCGAAACAGCGAGGCGTCGCGGACGAGTTGTTGGCGAGCATGATTGCGCGGGGGGCGCAGTTGAGGGAGAAACGCGCCTCGGCACCGCCGGCCTTGCCCCCGGCTGCCTTGGTCGCGCCGACGCCACAGGCACCCGCGTACGCATACGATTATCCCACGGTGCCGACATATCCAGCGCCAGCTTACAACTACGACTACCCTGTCAATCCACCTTACTATTACGATTACTCGTACCTTAATTTCGCCTATCCATGGAGCGGATACTGGCCCTATTGGCCGATTTACACTTACTACGGAGGTTATTACTACGGTGGGCATTACCATGGCGGCGATCCGCACCCGGGCCATCCGGGTGGCCATCCGGGCGGTCCTCCCTCTTCAGGTGCGCGCGGCGGCGGCCCGTCTCATCCCTCGCAGCCCGGGCCGGGGATTGGAGCCGGCAGTGCACCGTCAGCACCTTCGGCGCCACGGGCACCTTCGGCGAGCGGCGGCTCTGCCGGGCGGCCGATGGCTGCTCCGAACGGCGGTGGCGGTCTTCGGTCTGGCGGCGGGATGGGTGGCGGCGCGGGCGGTGGCGGTCGGCATTAAGTGTTCTTCAGGGCTTGGAAGCCAGGCGGCTTGCGGATAGATTCGCCGCCATTATGAAAATATCACTCGGCGCCAAGACACTGGTCTATCCCACGCCGGTGCTGGTAATAGGGACCTACGACGCGTCTGGAAAACCAAATGTAATGACCGCTTCCTGGGCTGGCATTTGTTGTTCCCAACCGCCCTGCGTCGCCGTGGCGTTGCGCAAGGCGACTTATTCCTACGGCAATATTCTGGAGCGCAAAGCGTTCACGATCAGCATTCCTTCTGAAACATCGGTCAAAGAGGCCGACTACTTTGGCCTCGTGTCAGGGCGCAACACGGACAAACTGGCGCGGGCGAAGCTCACGCCTGTAAAGAGCAAGATTGTTGATGCGCCCTACGTGAAGGAGTTTCCGCTGGTCCTGGAATGCAGACTGGTGCAGGTGTCGGACTTGGGACTGCACACGCAGTTTATCGGCGAAGTCCTGGACGCCAAAGCGGAAGAAAACGTGATTGGCAGCGGTGGCGCCGTGGATATTAAGTTGCTCAAACCGCTGGTTTTTACGCCGGACACGCAGGGCTACTACGGCATTGGCCAGTTTGTGGCCAAGGTATTTTCGGCCGGCAAAGAAATCTAAAACGCCCCGCGTCCTGCAGCCTGAAGGCCGCATTCCGAAACAGTGCGCTCCGTCCATTGCGCTCGGCGGCTGGGGTGGCTCCAGACGCTGCGAATACAGAGACTATTTATCATGCGACCTGCCGTGGCTCAGAAATCGACGCCGCCTGAGAGTCTCGCCGGGCTGGTCGAGCGAGTGACATTCTTCAACGAGGAAAACGGGTTTACGGTGTTGAAAGTTCAAGTTCGGGGCCATCGCGAACCCGTATGCGTGGTAGGGGCGCTGCCGTCCGTCAATCCAGGCGAATGGCTGACGGCAGAAGGCCGCTGGGTCCAGGATCGCGAGTTCGGCGTCCAATTTCGGGCCAACCTGATTCGAAGCACGCCGCCGACCTCTCGGGAGGGCATGGAGAGATACCTTGGGAGCGGCATGATTAAAGGGCTCGGACCGATTTACGCACGAAAGCTGCTCGACCGGTTCGGCGAGAAGATCTTCGACATCATCGAGAATTACTCCGCACAGTTGGAGGAAGTGGAAGGCATCGGCCCGGAAAGACGCCGGCGCATCAAGACCGCCTGGGCCGAGCAAAAAGTCATTCGCGAGATCATGGTGTTCCTCCATTCGCATGGCGTCAGCACCAGCCGGGCGGTACGCATTTACAAGACGTATGGCGAGACTGCCATTGAACGGATACGAGACAACCCCTACGCGCTGGCGCAAGATATTGCCGGGATCGGCTTTAAGTCAGCGGACCAGATTGCGCAGAAGATTGGAATCCCTGCCGATTCCATTCTCCGCGCGGGTGCGGGCCTGCGGCATGTGCTGGCGGAGGCGACGGGCCAGGGCCATTGCGCGCTGCCGCTGGAGACGGTCCTGGAGGAGGCGCGCCAACTTCTCGACGTCGCCACGCCGGTGATTGAGGCCGCGCTGGAACGTAGCCTGGCAGGGCAGGAGTTGGTGCGCGAAGTGATTGGCGGCGAGGACCTGCTGTTTCTGCCCGCGCTGAAACGGGCGGAAGAGGGGGTGGCGGCGCGAATCCGGAAACTCCGTGCGATGCCGGCGCGATACCCGCCTATCGATCTGGAGAAGGCGCTGGCCTGGTGCGAACAAAGAACCGGCACCGCCCTGGCCCCCAGCCAGCGAGCGGCACTCCAGCAAGCCCTCACGAGCCGCGCCCTGATCCTCACCGGAGGCCCTGGCGTCGGCAAGACGACGCTGCTGAAGGCGATCCTGCTGATCCTGCGCGCCAAGAAGGTCCGGTGCCTTTTATGCGCTCCTACAGGCCGCGCGGCCAAGCGGTTGTCCGAGGCGACGGGCTTGCCAGCCAAGACCATCCATCGCCTGCTGGAAGTCGAGCGCGGCCGGGAGGGCTTTGTGCGCAATGAGTCTCATCCGCTCGTTTGTGATCTGCTGGTCGTCGATGAAGCATCCATGATCGACGTGACTCTTATGCACCACCTGCTGCGAGCATTGCCGGCGCAGTCCGGTCTATTGCTCGCCGGCGATGTCGACCAACTGCCGTCGGTCGGCCCCGGACTGGTCTTGAGGGACTTGATCAACAGCGCTGTCATTCCAGTGGCCCGGCTAACCGAGGTGTTTCGTCAGGCAGCCCAGAGCCGAATCATCACCAACGCGCATCGGATTAAC
>PMBX01000047.1:3653-3789 GCA_003153915.1 Phycisphaerales bacterium | reverse complement strand
TCACCGCCCGCGGCGGGCTGGTGATACTGCGCGGCAACATCGCCCGCCAGGGCGCCGTGGTCAAGCTGGCCGGGGTAAATCCGGCGATGTACCGCTTCCGCGGTCCGGCACGGATATTCGAGAGCCAGGAAGACGC
>PMBX01000047.1:0-3571 GCA_003153915.1 Phycisphaerales bacterium | reverse complement strand
GACTGCTGCGCCCTGATTACCGACGGGCGCTTCTCCGGCGGAACCGCCGGGGCGTGCATCGGCCATGTCTCCCCCGAAGCCGCCGCCGGTGGGGAAATCGGCCTGCTGAAAAACGGCGACATCATCGCCATCGACATCCCTGCCGCCAAACTCAACGCGCAAGTCACCGCAGCGGAATTCGCCCGCCGCCGCAAAAAACACAAGCCCCGCCCGCCCCAAATCACACACGGCGCGCTAGGCCGATACGCCTCCCAAGCCACCAGCGCAGATACCGGAGCGGTCCTATCCTGGCCGGGAAAAACGATCAAAANNAACCTTGGCCTATCGGCCAAGAACCCGCGTGCCCTACGATACTGAAGGGCCTTTGCGGGGTAATCCGGAACAAATTTGCCCCTCGGCATCCCAACCCGCTGCCCTACCAGGCTTGCCCACTTTTCGATAATTGATCTGGCGAAATTTAGGGAATGTATAGCGCATTGCGGACGACAAGTGACTACAATGAGCCTGTTTGGTCGTCTGTCGAAGACTTGCACAGGACATTAGGCGTAAGCTCCTGCCGCCATTCTTGCCTGACGCCCTTGACTCCTTGGGCCGGATAACAGCCCCTTTCAGAAGGATCCGTGAAAGTCAAAACAGGATCCAAACGCCCTTATGACAGGAGACTCTCATGGGCAAGAAGCTATATGTCGGCAACCTCGGCTACGACGTGAGCGACGCGGATCTCTCGCAGTTGTTCGGACAGCACGGCACGGTCGGCAGCGCCACCGTCATCATGGACAAGGCCACAGGCCGGAGCAAGGGCTTCGGCTTCGTGGAGATGTCCAGTGACCAGGAAGCGCAGGCAGCCATCGCCGCATTGAACGGCCGCGACTACTCCGGGCGCGCCCTGACGGTCAACGAGGCCAAGCCTCGACCGGAAGGCGGCCGGGGCCGCGGCGGCTTCGGTGGCGGAGGCGGTGGTGGCGGCGGACGCCGCTACTAGAAATCACAATAGGATCGCGGAGCCTTGGCCACCAGCCGAGGCTCCGCCGTTCCTTTGCGACCATAGCCTGTTGCGCATAAGCTCGCCAACGAGCGATGCTGGGAGTGAGCTCATGGAGCGCATCCTTTCAGAATCATCCTCAGACGGCTCGGTGGCATCGGCCCGCGAGGCCTATCGCAACATCTTGGTCCACCATGGCTTGATGGTTTTTTCCCGCCAAGAGGTCAAAGGCTCCCTGGCCACCCTGCAATCACAGGGCTGCGTCGCCATTAAAAGCCGCGACATCCGCTTTCAGGCGGCCGTCACGCGGCTGAAAGCCCGCAAAGACATTTCGTCTAAGACCGTCGATGACATCCTCCAGCAACTGATGCATGCCGAGTACGACCTCGACCAGGCTGAATGGGAGCGCGACTGCCACCAACGGGTCTCCCTGTTGCACGCGACCTTCACCTTCAGGCCGCCGGTATAGAAACCACAGTCGCGTATCCGAGCAGGGCCGGTAACGGGGCATATATGGGGGTGGACACCGCCTTTTTGACTCGGTAGTATTTTCGCTTTCCCAATCCCAACAAGGAGTCACAGAGATGGCCAAGTTGAGCGTGCAGCTTCACAACGTGCATGATTTCAAGCTCGCCAGCAGGACGGTTTACGAGAATCCCTTCCGCGTGAACCTAATGGCGACGTTCACCCACGAGTCGGGCCGGAAGATCGTCAACCTGCCGGGCTTCTACGACGGCGGAAAGACTTGGAAGGTCCGCTTCTCCCCCACCGCTCTGGGAACCTGGAAGGGCGTGACGGCCAGCGACGATCCGGCGATCAACGGCGTGGAGCTTCCCGCCGTCGTCTGCGTGCCAAACCGCAACCCAGCCATCCGAGGGCAGGTCCGCATCGACCCGCGGCATCGGCACCGCTTCGTCTGGGAGGACGGCACGGCGTATATCCCGTTGGGCTTCGAGCTGGATTGGCTGTCGGCCTTCCACCAGCGCCTCGGCCAGGCCAAGGGCAAGCCCGTCAATCCCCGCAACGACCGGTTCAGCCCGGCGATGGACCTGCTGGTCAAACGAGGGTTCAACTACCTGGTCTCCAACCTCTACGCCCACGATCGCTTCACGGACCCCTCCAATCCCTACGCGCTAACTCCACCGGACATGTACTGCTTCGGCGGAACCAACGACAGCCCCAATCACACGGTCCTTAACCTGGAATTCTTCAAGGACTTCGACGGCGCGATCGCCGCCACCCACCAGCGCGGACTGGTGGTGGACCTGATGATCCAGGTGCAGAACAAGCGCGTGAATTGGCCGGCGCGGCGTAGCTGGGAGGACGACAACTTCTGGCGCTACGTCGTCGCCCGCTATCAGGCTTACTGCAACATCCTCTGGGACGTTAGCAAGGAGACGTTCAACATCCTCAAGCACTCACCCGGCCACGCCTACACGCTGGATCGCATCGACTTCATCCGCCGCCACGACGCCTACAAGCACCTGCTGACCGCCCACGACCCGGACATGTCATCCTACGGAACCGTCAGCATCGCAGACCGGACATGCGATTACATCAGCGACCAGATCCACTTCGCCATGGGCTACGACAAGAAAGAGACCCTCGCCAGCGCCAAGCTCTATAACCGCGAGGCGAGCCGTAAGTTCCGCGTCATAGACAAGCCATACATCAACATCGAGTACGGCTACGAGGTCGGCGTGGGACCAGATAAGTCCATCGACAACAACGCCTGCCGCCCGTGGCAGGACTTGCTGATCTGGACCTACGCCCTCTATGCCGGCGGGGCATTCGCCAACTACTACTACAACAACACCTCCTGGAACCTCGTGAAGTTCTCGCCCGAGCCGGAATCCTGGGTGCGCTACCGCTACCTGCGGGATCTTCTGGAGGCCATGGACCTTGGCCCGATGGCCCCGGACAACGAGTTTGTAGAGCGCGGCATGTGCCTGGCCGAGCGCGGCAGGCAGTACTTCATCTTCCTGAGCGAAGGCGGGGATGAATCGGCGGACCTGGGCGCCATTCCGGCCAACTACACGGCCCGCTGCGTGTGGATGGACATCTTCACGGGCAAGAAGGTGACATCGGTCATCCAGGAACGCGGCTTCCGCGTTGCCCTTGCCAACCCCCTGCCGGACAAGACCCACCCCTGCGCGATCTACATCGACGCCAGGCCGTAACGGCAAACCTTTTTCCACGAAACATGGCAAGCCCCGCCCAAATATCGGACGGGGCTTTTTTTTCCTCGCAGGATGCTAACAGTCGTTACAGCAAACGATGCAGACGCCGGATTAGATGTCCGTCGCTAGGCAACGCGGATTCCGTTGACTTCGACCACGCGGCCCTCCAAGGCAACCACGACCACATCGAGGGGAATGGACTTTCCCGACGCCGCTAGCGCCTCCCGCACCAGGCGCTCCAGGCCCGCGCAGCAGGGAACCTCCATGCGCGCCACGGTGACGTGGCGGATGTCGTTTCCTGCAAAAATCGTCTTGAGCTTCTCGAGATACGGACGAGTATCGTCAAGTTTGGGGCACGCTACCGCCAGCGTTTTGCCCGCCAACAAACGATGATGGAAATCACCCATGG
>PMBX01000148.1 GCA_003153915.1 Phycisphaerales bacterium | reverse complement strand
GTAAAGGCCGCGCGCTGAGTTGATGAGCAGGACCAAGTCGCGCTCCGCGTCGCGCCGAACGACGCCAAAGAACCCTGCGAATTTGGTCTCGATGAATCGCCGATTGAAGGTGTACTGCCCGCGCTGATAGACCAGCATCTCGGGCACATTCGGTTTCTGAGTGTCGGCGTCCTCGGTGTGGGACACCGTAAGTCCTGTTGGACGCCGCACGCCCTCGCCCAGCATCGGATTAATCTCCTCCGATCGCGCCGGCAAACGCGCAGCGGCCGAAGCCGGATCTGAAAGTGATGGTTCCTCCGCGGTCGATTTATGCTTGCCGGGCAACGCCAGGAAAACGACCGGCACCGCCAGCCCAAGGAACGGTATGGCCGCCAAGCCGCCAACCAGCATCGGTGCCTGCCCCCGGAATATGGCCACCTCGTATCCGGCGAAAATGTTGGCCGCATAGAGAACCATTACCACCACTAAGCCCAGGGTGGACGAACAAAGCGCCCCCAATAACGTCTGCTGCGCGGGCTGCGCGGGCCGCGGCGGTTCTTTTACAGTGATATCGGCCCGCTTAACTCTGCTGTGGGGCGGGATATCGATGAACGGCACGACGTACGGTTCCAATTTCTGATTACTTGAGAATTTCTTGAGATCCTCCTGCGAAAAATTCGCCCACTTCACGGTGGTGTAATCCCCCTCAGAAACCTTGATCCGCACTCCCTGCTCGTCCGCGGTCGTCTGCATCACGTCCCCGACGATAGTCTCGCCGTTAGCCAGCTTGAACGTGTCCGCGGAGGCGCCGGCGACCAGCAGCCCGCTGGCTGCGAGGCACAAAAGCAACCACAATTTGCGAACCATCAGTTCTGCATACCAGACACCGCCGACCAAAGGAAGTGAATTTGTGATCCTGTAAGCTCCCGGGCAGGCACAGTGTGCCTTGGCTTGGCTTGATTCCTTGTTCGTTTGCCATGGGCAATCTTCTCTTTCCCATCTGCCCATATTCGCTAGACTGGCCGCGTGAGTGGCAGTGGAAACAACTCAGAATCGGCAACCGAAGCGGGCGGCGCGCCGCCCCTGTTCACGATCGGCTACGGCGCGCGCTCCCTGGCCGAATTCCTCGCCGCGCTCAAGGCGAACAACATCGAGTTCCTCATCGATGTGCGGACCGCGCCATTCTCGAAATTCAAACCGGAATACTCCAAAGACGCGCTGGCGGCCCACCTCGAGCGTGCCGGGATCCGCTACCTGTTTATGGGGGACACGCTTGGCGGCCAGCCCCATGACCCAGCCTGCCACACCGACGGCAAGGTTGATTACGACAAGGTGCGAGCCCAGCCGTTTTTTCAGCAGGGTTTGGAACGCCTGCGCAAAGCCTTTCTCCTGGGGCGCCGCGTGGTGCTCATGTGCAGTGAGGGCCGGCCTGAACAATGCCATCGCAGCAAGCTGATTGGCGAGGCGCTTGCCGCAGCCGGCATACCCATCGGCCACATCGATGAGTCCGGCCAGGTCCTTTCGCAAATACAAGTGATCGATCGCCTGACGGGCGGCCAGATGGATCTCTTCGGCCAGGCCTCCTTCACCTCCCGCAAGCGCTATGGGCCGCGGTCGGACGAGGAGGAAGGGGGATGAAGCTGGTGACAATTGGCGCTTACGGCTTCACGGAGACGACGTTCTTCAGCGCGTTGCAGGCGGCGGGCGTGGACACGTTCTGCGACCTTCGCTGGCGCCGCGGCGTCCGCGGCGCCGAGTATGTTTTCGCCAATCGCGCCCGGCTCGAACGGCGCCTGGCCGAGCTGGGCATCCGCTACCGGTCTTTTCGCGAACTGGCCGCGCCGCCGGCGTTGCGGCAGCAGCAGTACGCCGCCGATCGCGTGGAAGGCACAACCAAACGCAAACGCCTGGCGCTGGGCGAGGCCTTCATCGCCGGCTACCGCCAGCAATTCCTGGCGGCTTTCGACACCCGCAAGTTCTTCGAGCAGCTAGGGTCCGAAGCCCGCGTGGTGGCGCTGTTCTGTGTCGAACGCGAACCCGCCGCCTGCCACCGCTCGCTCGTGGCCGAGTATCTGTTCCAGCAATGGGGACCGCAAACCGAGGTGGCGCACTTGCGGCCATGAAGGTCTTGATTGTAGCCAAAACCCGGCGCGGACCTGGCGCCTGCGTCGGGGGGCTCTCCGCCGAAGGACGCAGCGTCCGCCTCGTCGCCCCTGACGCGGCGGCTCATGAGCGTGCCGGCCTCGAGTACGAAGTCGGCGAGGTCTGGGATATTGAGACCGCGCCCGACCGTCAGATCCTCCCGCCGCATGTCGAGAACGTGATCGTGCTCCGGGCAAGCCGGCTTCGCCGCTCTCAAAAGATCCTCGAGACCATCCAGCGCTTCCTGCCGCCCGTTTCAGGCGGGCCGGATGAGCTTTTTGACGGGCTCACTCAAGCCACGTCGGCGGGCGGTCTCTACATTGCTCAACGCACCGGGCTGCCGCAGCGCAGCACGATGTTCTGGCGGCCGGACCAGCCACTGGTATTGGATAGCGCCGGCAAGCGCATCCGCTATCGCTACCCCACCGTCGATGGCGGGCGCACCCTGACCTTCGTCGGTTTTCAGGAACCGGTGCCCAAGTTGCCCGCCGGCACGTTGTTGCGCGTTTCCCTCGCGCATTGGTGGCGGCCAGAGGACCGGCCCAAAGAGGAATTGCGCTGCTTCGTCCAGTTGTCGGGTTGGTTTACGGAGAAGGCAGGCGGCGGGGCGCAAGCGCTGCGCCGGGGGCAAACTGCAGCGGCGGCGCCCGCCACCCTGCCCACCTCGGCCGAATCGGAAGCATCCGTCCGGCCCGCAAAACCCGAATCCACAAAAGCCTTGGTGCCGCATTCAATCCAGCAGCAGGCGGCGGAGATACTGAAGCGGACCTTTGGTCTTTCAAGATTCCTGCCGATCCAGTCGGAGGTGATAGATCGGCTATTGCAGCGGCAGGATACGTTGGCCGTGATGCCCACCGGCGGTGGCAAGTCACTTTGCTATCAACTCCCCTCGCTGGTCTTCGATGGGCTGACCGTAGTGGTCTCGCCGCTCGTTGCCCTGATGCAAGATCAGGTCCGCCAACTCCGCCAACTCGGCGTGCCCGCCGCCTGCCTCAATCACACCGTGCCGCTGCAGCAGTATACAAGCATCATGAGCCAGGTTCGCCAGGGCCGCATCCGGCTGCTCTACTTCGCCCCGGAAACCCTCCTACGACCGGAGACTCTGCTGCTCCTCCAGCAAGCGCGTCTGGCTTGCCTGGCCATCGACGAAGCCCACTGCATTTCCGAATGGGGCCATGATTTCCGGCCCGAATACCGCCGGTTGGATAGTGTCCGCCGCCAATTCCCCAACGCCGTCTGCCTGGCCCTCACGGCCACCGCCACTCCGCGCGTTCGCGAGGACATCCGCCGCCTGCTCAACATCCCTGCCGAAGGCGAGTTTGTCGCCAGCTTTGACCGCCCGAACTTGTTCCTGGCGGTTGAGCCGCGGCGGGATGCACTAGCCCAGGTGCTGCAATTCCTGCACGAGCACCAGAATCAGTCCGGCATTATCTACTGCGGCACCCGCAAGCAAACGGATGAACTTTGCGCCGCGCTCAATGCCAACGGCCGGCCGGCCCTGCCGTATCACGCCGGGCTGGAGGACGAGCAGCGCCAGCGCAACCAGGAAGCTTTCATCCGCGACAACGTGCAGATCATGGTGGCGACGATCGCCTT
>PMBX01000224.1 GCA_003153915.1 Phycisphaerales bacterium | reverse complement strand
CTCGACCTTGACGTCCTCATCATGGATGACAACAGCCAGGACGGCTCGGCAGAGCTCATCGCTGCGCGCCCCGAAAAATGGGTCCAGATCGTCGTTCGCACCGCGAACCGCGGGCTCAGCCCCTCGGTGCTGGATGGCATGAAGCGCGCCGAGGGCGACGTCTTGGTCTGCATGGACGCCGATCTCAGCCACCCTCCCCAGGCCCTGCCGGTACTGCTGGAAGCCCTCCGCGACGAGAAGACGGACTTCGTCATCGGCAGCCGCTACGTGCGGGGCGGAGGCACCGAGGAAGGCTGGGGCCTGTTCCGCTGGCTCAACAGCAAGGTCGCCACGTTGCTGGCCCGGCCTTTCACGTCGGTTGCGGATCCGATGGCCGGGTTTTTCGCCCTTCCCGCGAGCGTCTTTCGGCGCGCCACGGCGCTTAGCCCAGTGGGCTACAAGATCGGCCTGGAGTTGATCGTCAAGTGCGGCTGCAAGAACATCCGCGAAGTGCCCATTCGTTTCGCCAACCGCAAATTCGGCGAAAGTAAGCTCAGCCTTCGTGAGCAGTTCAACTACGTCAAGCACCTCAAGAGGCTGGCGGATTACAAGTTCGGGGCGTTTTCCGAGATGTTTCAGTTCTGCCTGGTGGGCGGAACGGGTACGGTTGTGGACCTGTCCGTCTACAAGCTGCTGCTGATGGCCTTGGTCCCCAAAGCGGGCGCGGCTCTGGCGTTGTCTCGCGGACTGGCTATCTGGGTGGCGATGACGTGGAACTTCTTCCTCAACCGCCGGTTGACCTTCAGTCACAGCCGCTCGGACAAGGCCCTGCCTCAGTACGGCAGGTTCGTTCTGGCCTGTAGCCTTGGCGCGTTGGTCAACTGGTCCATCGGCGTGTCGCTTCCATTAAAAGCGGCCTTCTTTGACTCGCACCGGATGTATGCCGCCGCGGTGGGCATCCTGGTGGGACTGGTCTTCAACTACGCCCTGTCGCGATATTGGGCCTTTCGGCGGCTGGCCCATTCGGCGCCGCATTCCACAAAGCCGCCGGAGAATTGAACCGGCGACGTCAAACCGAGGCGCATCCCCATGATCGTCGGCATCCTTTCCGATACGCATGGTAACGACCGATTGCTGGCGGCGGCGTTGGAAGTCTTCCGCGCCAGGGGCGTCGTGACGCTGGTCCATTGCGGCGACGTGGGATCGGCCCGATGCATGCAGATGCTGGGGGCATACGCCGGTACCGTTTACGTCGTTGCCGGCAACATTGACAAGGATCTGGAGAACCTTTCCCAGACGGCGGCGGAGTGCGGTGTGAATTTCGCCCAGGAGGTCATCGAGGCGCCCCTCGGCGGCGGGCTTCTCCTGGCCGCCACGCACGGTAACAATCCGGTGACCTTGTCGGGGCTTATCGACAGCGGGCGGTATCGCTACGTCTGCCACGGCCACACCCATCAACCGAGAGATCAAACCGTGGGCAAGGTCCGGCTTATCAATCCAGGCGCCCTGGAGAGGACCAAGACGCCAACGGTCGCCATCCTCGATACACAACAGGATGCCCTGGAGCAAGTCGCCTTGGAGCGCCTGACAAAATGATGCTGCCGTCGGCGAAAATCACAAAAAAACGCCGCCCATGGAGGCGGCGCTGTTTTGTTGGGGGAATATCGCGAGGTTAGACTTTGCGGACGTTGACCGCCTTGGCGCCCTTGGGCCCCTGTGTGACCTCGAACTCCACCGTGTCTCCTTCGGCCAGGGTCTTGAAACCGTCGCCCTGGATGTCGCCATAGTGCACGAACGCGTCCGTGCCGTCATCGGAAGTTATGAAGCCAAAACCTTTTGCGTCGTTAAACCACTTGACCTTACCGGTAGCCATTGCAGCGGCTCCTTAGAAAAAAGGCACAACGGGATTCGCACGCGACAAGCCCCAGACCGGCTGCCCCGATGAGACGATACCATGGAGGGATCGCAATCATCAATAAAGACATGCTGATGCCCAGGGGCTTATCGTACAAACGAGCCCGGCGCCCACCCGGGCCCCACCGACGGGTTTGGAAACGCTTCCGCAACGACCCGCCGACCCAAATCACGGAGCGTATGTTGATGCCAAATCTCGGAAAAGTCAACAAGATTCCGTGGTATTTAGTGTCGAAAAACCGGGCTAAGCCCCACTGTTATCGGACGTTATTCCGGCACGCCTTCGGGGCAACGGCCAGCCGGCCGCCGTGGTAGAGACTCCAGAACCTCTAAAACCCTCGCCACTGAAACATTAGCCCAATCCCCCGCCGAAACGGTGGTTACGATATGCCCACGGGGGGCAAAATGCTCCTGCCGGGCCGGACCGAACAGGGCCACGGTGGGTGTACCCATCGCCGCGGCAAGGTGGGCCGCTCCCGAATCGTTGCCCACAAAAACCGTCGCCGCCTGGACTACCACGGCTAATTCGATAAGCGAGGGACAATCCAACACGGTGTAACCTCTGGCGATTTCGGCAGCCGTCCCCGCCGGCCATCGCTCCCGCTCGACAGGCCCCAGGACAAACACCACCCCGCCCGGCCGGCCGCCTTGTTGGCCGCCAGAAGAAAATGCCTTCGCCAGTTGCAGGAACTTCTCCAGGGGCCAACACTTGGCGGGCGAACCGGCGCCTGGATGGATGACCAGGCTTGGATGCAGGGCCTCTGGAGCGATCCCGGTAAGGGATTGTCTCGCGGCGGCGAGGGCCTTTGAGTCCAGCTTCCAGGGGCAAGGATCGCTGGGGATGGCTGGCGTCCCCAGGAGGTCCGCCCACAAGTCCAGCAGATGGACGGGATAATCATGGGGAGGCCGAACCGGCAGAAAACCCGCGTCTTCGGTCCGGCACATCGCCGCCAGGCGGGCCTCGACTTGGCGGTCGCCCCCACCCAGGCAACTAATCAGCCGGCCATGTGCGCCCAATAATTTCGGCAGGCGACATTGCTCCAGGGGTGTATCGGCAAATGCCTCATGTATGGGCAGGGTGTCGATATCCATCGCCACCGCCGCCACGCCCGCGGCCTTGAGCAGCCTGCCCTTTTCCCCGCCGGCCAGCAGCGTCACTCGCCCGCCGAGGGCGGAAAGCAAATGGCCAAAGAGGATCACATCCCCCAGCGCGCCGGGATGCACAGCCAGTATGGAAGTTTTCCTCGCATCGCGAGTCAATCGATCCACCCCCCGCCCAGCAGGATCGGACCGTCATAGACCACGGCAGCCTGGCCTGGCGTGATGGCTGCCAGCGGAGCGACGAATTGAACCTCGAAGGTATCCGCGCCGCTGATCCGCACCCGCGCCGCCGCTGCCGCGTGGTTGTAACGTATCTGCACGGTGGCGTCGAATTGGCCGGTGACGTCGGCGTGCCAGTTGGCCCCCGATACCGTCAGGCGATCGGACATGACCTGCTCCCGCGGCCCGATGGTAACCGTCGCGCTGGCCGGGTCGATATGGGTGACATACATCGGCTCCCCGGCAGCCACGCCCAGCCCCCGCCGCTGGCCGATGGTAAACCTTGCGTAACCGTCGTGGCGGCCCAGCACGCGCCCCGTCGAATCAATGATGTCTCCGGGTCGAAGGGCCTGCGGGGCATAGCGGGCCAGCAGATCGGCATAATTCCCGTCGGCGGCGAAACAGATATCCTGGCTGTCGGGCTTGTCATGGACGGGCAGGTCCAGCGACCGGGCGATTCGCCGGACCTCGCTCTTGTCGGCAAGTTCGCCCACGGGCAGCCGCATCCGTGCCAGTTGGCCCCTGGCGAGGGAAAAGAGGACGTAGGACTGGTCCTTGCCGGTTGCCCTGCCGCGCGCGACCGCCGTTCTGGAGTCGATGGCGGCGATGCGTGCGTGATGGCCGCTGGCGACCCAGCCGGCGCCTAGCGAGTCGGCCAGTGCGATCAAGCGGGCGAACTTGACCCGCGCGTTGCAGTGAATGCAGGGATTTGGGGTTCGGCCGCGGGCGTATTGGTCGGCGAAGTCACGGATAATGACCTCGAAATCCGCCGCGGCGTTGAGGGTGTGCAGGTCTATGCCCAATTTGTCGGCCACCCGACGCGCGTCGGCGGCGTCCTGGTAAGAGCA
>PMBX01000170.1 GCA_003153915.1 Phycisphaerales bacterium | reverse complement strand
TGCAGGTCGCCCTTGACCGTGCCCAGCACCACGGTGCCGGCCGGCTTGACGCCCGCCTTCAACAGGGCCGGGGCCAGGACTTCCATGCCGCCCTTCATCGCGCGGGCCGCAATGAGAACTTCCGGCACATAGACCTCGTTGGCCTTGAACCGCTTTCCGATCACATCCATCCCGGCCACCAGGCCCTTGTAAAGGATGTCCTGGGGGGGGACGTTTTCAGTGAGGGCCTGCTGGGTAAGTTTCACCACGGTGTTGCGGTCGCCCTTGATCAATGCCTCTGCCAATGCCTTTAAGTCTGCCATTCGTGATTGCCTCCTGCTCTTCGGTCACTTCCGACAGTGCGCCGAAGGCGGCATGTCTTGTCAGCCACCCACCAAGGCGGCCGGTATGTTCGAAGGTCCGAAAATCTATCCCAAAACCACCGGTGTGTAAATAGGCTCTCGGGAAAATCCGCTCCTATCGCGCTAACGGGGGCTTAGGGCGATCCACTACTTGGCGGCCGGCTTTGACGCGGGCCGGCTGGCCGCCATGACGGTGGCGGGCGCGGATGCTGGAGCGGACGTCGTTGTCGCCATGCGGATGGGGCCACGGATCGCTTCCAGTCCCTGCATCTCCATCTGCGCCCTGACCAGCACTGGGCGACCGGCCAACTCGGTCATAAGCAGTACGGCCTGGTATTGCTCCCTCGCCGCGGCAAGGTCGCCTCGAGATTCGCTGAGCTTGCCCAACCCCAGGCGAGCCTCGGCGACGGCCTGTTTCTGGTCCGGATAGTCGTCGATCGCCCGGCGGTAATAGCCTGCCGTCATCTCCGTCAATTCGCCCTGCTGGGCGGCGGGGGCGCCCATCGCCCCGAGCAACTGCATGGAGTACACGTCGCCCAGGCGAACCATCGCCAGCGCGGCATATCGCTTGTCTCTTCCCTGGGAGAGGGCCTTAAGCCCATCCAACTGCTCGGCCTCGGTGATCTCGGCGTCCATCGTCAGCCGCTCGTATTGCCTCTGGGCCTCAAGGCCCTTTTTGTGGACGTAGCCGACGGTCAGCCAGACCGCCAGCAGCGCCACGGCCGCGATGACCACGCCCCAGCTTAGTATCGTCCGGTGGCTCCTGGCAAATTGGACGCCCCTGGCAAGCTCAGCGTCCAAGACATTGTGCTGCAATTCGTGGCGTCGTTGTGATTTCATTGCCGGCTCTTACTGATTTCCTTCCGCGGACCCACTGGGAGTCGTAACCTTACCGGAACCCCACAGTTGGACCTTGACCTTGGTGGGATGCAGCAGGCTTCCGTCGAAGACGGTGATGCGGCATCGCTCGGGGGGCTTTTCAAAATCCAGGGTTATGTCACCCTGGGTGAACATGTCCGTCACCAGGGTCCATCGGCTGACGGGCATCTGCCGCTTGTAGAAGCGAGCGACGGCGTACTTGTCGCTGCCTCCCTTGTAGACGTGATCGATGTACCGCTGGCCGGCGGCGGCAAAATTACGGCTCTTGGCCTGGTCTAGTTCAAAGCCCACCGGCAGGGGCACATCCGGGATCGGCGGACGGGATTGCGCCACCAGGTCCGGCGCCGCGTTCATCTGTCTCGGCGCGTCACTGGAGGAGTCGATGGTCACGGTGTTGTTGCATCCAGCGGCCCACATCATGGCCGACAGGCCGGCAACTATCCATTTGGTTCTCATGGCAACCTCCCCGCCGCGATCTGCGCGACACGGGTTTGACAGCAATCAAAAAACGGGACTTTATCTTGTTTCTTCGGTGCTGGGTACGTTCTCCCTTGAGGGCTTTATTGTCAAGGATAATCCGCGCCGCGACAAGACGTGTGCGCGTAGGTTGGGCATTTGGACTGATCATGGCCTTTCAATTGGTGGATTGGAACTGATCACAAAGACCACCAAGATCTCGAAGAACCCGAAGAACAACGAAGATTTTCAATCTCTTTCTTTGTGGCCTTTGTTGCCTTCGTGAGTTTGGTGAGTTCTACAGTCTTGCGCGGCAAGAATTGAAAGACCCTGCGATGGGAGAAACGACATGAAATCAGGGCTTGGTTATGATAGGTTCCGTCGAAGATCCTGGCCCAACCACGATCACGTCGCCTTCGCGAAAGCCCAGGGCCTCGCCTTGTGAGGGGCTGAGCCGAAACGCCTTGTGGCTCCATGCCTTCCAGGTCACAACCTGGTCGGCAGGTAGTTGCTCGCGGACCAGTGGTTCCACCGGTTTCTGCCCCGTCTCAGCGCGCAGGCGGAGGTTCTCCATCAGGTACATCTCGCGTAGTTTGTCTTCCGCCAGGACGCGGCGGTTGCGCTCCAACAGCCACAGTTGGCACAGGATCGCCGCAATCACCACCAGCAGAAATGCCACGGCGGAGACAAAACGGATGTCCACTCGTCTGGGGGCGCACTGTTCGATCTCGATGGGACACATCCCACGCCTCCTTGACGGCGGACCTCAGACGCCCAGGCTCCTGGCGATTCGGCCGGCGGGATCAGGCTCGAGGTGGTCGCTGAACCGCGGCAGCGGCCTGGCGTGCTTGGAATAATAGTATCGAATCCCACGATGGATCGCCAGGTTGGCCAGCCAGCTATTGCGCTTCAGCGGCCAGACGCCCAGCCGGGCCAACGCGCTGGCGGGGGTGTAGAAC
>PMBX01000080.1 GCA_003153915.1 Phycisphaerales bacterium | reverse complement strand
TCCAAGGCCACGGGCGTGCCCTGGGCCAAGCTGGCGGCCAAGGTGATGATGGGAGAAAGCCTGGAATCCTTGGGTGTGACCGCCCCGCCGCGCCCCGTACAGACGTCGGTGAAGGAAAGCGTCTTTCCGTTTGCCAAGTTCCCCGGCGTGGACGTGATCCTGGGTCCGGAGATGCGCAGCACGGGGGAGGTGATGGGCATCGACATGAGCTTCGGGCTGGCCTTCGCCAAGTCGCAGATGGCCGCGGGTGTGCCCCTGCCGGCCGGCGGTACGGTGCTCGTCTCCGTCAACGATGCCGACAAGCCCAAGATGATCCATGTCGCCCAGCAATTGGCGGCGATGGGTTTTGACCTGGTCGCCACGGCAGGCACGTTCGCCGCCCTGGAGCGGGCGGGGGTGCGCGTGCGGCGGATCATGCGCCTCAGTGAGGGAAGGCCCAACATCGCCGACCTCATCACCAATCGCCAGGTGGCCCTGCTGATCAACACGCCCACGCGGAGAGGTCCGACCACCGACGAAGGGAAGATCCGCGCCATGGCCACGCTGCACAATATCCCCCTGATCACCACCATGACGGCAGCCGAGGCCGCCGCCAGCGCCATCGCCGCCCTTCGCGCCGCTCCCAGAGATGGTGTAAACCCCGACGATTCATGGACGGTCCGTCCGCTCCAGGAATACTTTCCCGCCCAACAAGCGGCCGAACGGTAGAAATCCACCACCGCTACACGATGTAATCCCCTTGGCTCAACCGCCATCGTGGCGTTAAGCTTGATGACATGAAACGCCGCGCGGATACCTCCGACGGCCGACAGGTCAAAGATGGTCGATCAAACAAGTCTCATCAGCCGTGTCGTAGAGTGGTTCGGAGTCGTGTTGCGAAGCCGGCGGGGACGTCTTGTCCTGGCGGGGGGGCTGCTTACCGCTACCCTTGTCGTTTATATTCCTGTCATCCAACACGGCGGGTTCATTTGGGACGATGACGCTTATGTAACCGATAATCCCGTCCTGAACCGTCCCGGTGGTTTCCGGGCGTTGTGGTTCTATCCAGATGCCACGCCCCAGTATTATCCATTGGTATTCACATCATTTTGGGTTGAGTATCACCTTTGGGGTCTCTCGTCGATGGGATACCACGTCACCAACGTGCTTCTGCACGTATTGGTGGCCTGGATTCTCTGGCGAGTCTTGGAGAAGCTTGGCGTGAAGGGGGGATACCTGGCGGCGTTGATATTCGCGTTGCATCCGGTGCATGTGGAGTCGGTGGCGTGGGTGACGGAGCGGAAGAACGTGCTGTCAGGGGTGTTCTACATGGCGGCGTTGTGGTCTTACCTGCGATGCCGTGCGGGAGGTATTGGCCAGGCGGGCGGGGAATATCGTTGGCGATATTACGTGATATCGCTGTTGTTTTTCGTTTGCGCGTTGTTGAGCAAGACGGTGACGGCGAGTCTTCCAGCGGCGGTGGTTTTGCTGATGTGGTGGAAGCGGGGGCGATTGGGCAGGGATGACTGGAAGGACATCGTAAGGCTTGCCCCGATGTTCGTGTTGGGCGTTGGGATGGGGTTGATGACGGCCTGGCTGGAGAAGCATCAAGTTGGCGCCGAGGGTCAGGACTGGTCGCTGACGTTGGTGGAGCGGTTCCTGGTGGCGGGCCGCGCGTTGTGGTTCTACGCTGGGAAGCTGATTTGGCCGGTGAGTTTAAGTTTCGTGTATACACGCTGGCAGGTCAGCCAGGCGGTTTGGTGGCAGTATATATATCCGGCGCTGGCGGCGGCGGTGGTGTGGTTGCTGTGGATGCTTAGGCGTCGTATAGGGCTAGGCTGGTTGGTTGGGGTGTTTTACTTTGTTGGGACGTTGTTTCCGGCGTTGGGGTTCTTGAATGTATATCCTCACCGGTTTTCGTTCGTAGCGGACCATTTTCAGTACTTAGCGAGCCTGGGCTTGCTGGTACCGGCCTGCTGGTTGTTGTGGTTGATGCTGGAGCGGTGGAGGTCATGGCGACGTTGGTTGGTGGTGGGGTTGTTGTGTGTGATGTTGTCGTGTTTAGGCGTGGCGACATGGTCTCAGGGGTGGGTTTACCAGGGCATGGAATCCCTCTGGACAGACACGCTGCGTAAGAATCCCGATTCGTTCCTGGCGCACAATAACCTCGGCAACCTCTATGAAAAGCGGAGCAAGGCGGAGACCGACCCTAACAAGGCGATGCTGGAGTTAGAACAAGCCGCGGAATGCTATCGTCAAGCTATTCGTTGCAAACCCAATCTTCCCGAGGCCTATTTTAACCTGGCCACTATCCTGGAAAAGCTAGGCCATAGCGATGAGGCGGTCGCCAATTATCTCAAGGCCATCGAACTTAAGCCCAAGATGGCGGAGGCATACTACAACCTGGGGATCATAAGGTCGGAACGTAACGATTACGAAGGCGCTATCCAATACTACCGCGCCGCTGTCAATGCTGATGCGAACCACTTTGGAGCGCAAAACAACCTGGGGTTGGCGCTGATCAAGACGGGCAAGTACGACGAGGCGATGAAGTCGTTGACTTCGGCCGTCAAGATCAATCCCGATATGCCCCAGGTGCACCTAAATGCCGGTCTGGCCCTGGACCATCTGGGCAAACCGGAACAAGCCGAGGCGTGCTACCTCAAGGCCCTGGAACTTTACGAAAATAAGGCCGAGGGTAATCTCAAGCTGGCCGAAAGTCTGGCTGAAACGGACAAGCCAGATCGCGCGATACCCTTTTTCAACGAGGCTATCCGCCTGGGGCAAGACAACGCCGAGATCCGCTACAGGTTGGCAACCGTGCTTCATTGGGGGGGTAAGCTTGATGAATCAATCGCCCAATACCGCCNNGGCCGTGGCGATGGACCCCAATTTCGCCGAGGCCTACAACGACATGGGCATCGTCCTGATGAGCGCCAAACGCCTGGCCGAGGCAGGGGAGCAATTCGCCATAGCCTTACGGCTGGACCCCAACTATGCCGAGGCGGAGAACAATTTCGGCGTGGTGGCCCAGATGAGCGGAAAGGACGATGAGGCGTTGCCGCGACACCTCCGGGCCATCGAGTTAAACCCCGACTATACCCAGGCCCACTTCAACGCCGGTTTGGTATATATGCGCCGCGGACAGCGGGACCAGGCCGCCTTCCATTTCCGCCAGGTGCTGCGAGTGGACCCCAACAACGCCGATGCAGCCAATGCCTTGGGCCAAATGGCCACCACCCAACCCGGAAAATGAGTCTCAGGACCACAACCCGGCTTACAATTCAGGCAGGGCAAGGAAATCGT
>PMBX01000201.1:3046-16077 GCA_003153915.1 Phycisphaerales bacterium | reverse complement strand
CTCTACAACCTGGGAGGCATGAGGCTGGACGCCCAGGTCATGGGATTGGCCTTGTCCATGTATGCGACCAATTCCACTCTTGCCGGGACCGTGGCCCAGAAGTATGGGTTCCTGGTAAACGCTGGCGGTGTCGGCGCGGCAACCTACAACGTGGGCGATAGCGGTGCTGCTTTCAATGTGGCCACCAATACTACGATGCGAATTATGGACATTTTGAAGGAAACCAACAACCGTTCCGTCAACGGTATCCTGTACAACAACTCGGCTGCCCTGTGCTCTTTGGCGAACCTGGTATATGTCGGCATCAACACGATCGGCGGAGTGAGCTAAAACGACAGCCGTTGGATTGACGAGTGCGCGGCGGCCCCATCAAGGCTGCCGCGCCTTTTGAAGCCCGTGACTCTCGAAGGAATGAGGCAAGGGTCTCTAAGGCGAGGCTTTCGGGCCGGCACGGTGCCGATGGCACTGTCTTGAGCTTGTGGTTCGACAGGCTCACCGCGCTGAGTGGAGCCGAAGGGCACTGATCGTGGCATGCGGCAGATGATAACGCCCGCCGCTCTTGGCAAGCGGTCTTCCCTCGGCGGATAATGCTGCCCTGGCCAGAGAGAATTCTCAGTGGGCCATGACCCCAGCTCAGTTCGTCGCCAAGTGGTCTCGCTTAGAATTGTCTGAACGTGCGGCCAGCCGGCAGCTTGATGGCAGTGGGAACTGGAAGTAGAATCCCTGAAGTGGGAACGGTCTTAACGGCATCGGGCTTGCCAACTGCCTGCGCGAATCGCCCACCGACGCGAGTGGAGTGGTGTTCACTGGCGGCTGTGACGGCGATGCTGGTGGCGCAACTGGCGTGCATGAACGTCGTCGATCCCGACCTTTATCATGAGATGGGCCTGATCCGCGCGGCGAGGCAAATAGGCTCCCTGCCGCATCGTGACCTGTTCGCTTACACTCCCACCATCAATCCCTCCGTGCACCATGAATGGGGCACGGGCTTGGTGACCTATGCCGTCACCGTCGCCCTGGGCGGAGCGGGGCTGACGGCGCTGAAGTGGCTGGTGATGGCCGGGCTTGTCGCCCTGTGCGTCCATGCCGCTCGGCAACGAGGGACAAGCTGGCCCGTACTGTGCGCGCTGGCGCCGATCGCCATACAGTTGGGGATCGTCGGCATCTCCACCTTTCGCGCCCAGATATTCACTTTGCTGTTCACGGCCTTGTTGCTGACCTGGTTGGACCGCGACCGTCTCGGCTCGCGCCGGTGGGTGCCGGCTTGGCTAATCGTCTATGTGCTCTGGCTGAACCTCCACGCCGGTTTTGTGGTCGGTATTGGGCTTGTGGGCGCGTACTGGCTGGAGCAGGTCCTGCTCAAGAAGGGCGTGCAGTGGCGTCTGCCGGCGATCCTGGCGGTCATGCTGGGCCTGGTGCTGCTCAATCCATACGGCACGGATTATCCTCGCTACCTATGGCGCGGCCTGTTCATGCCCCGGCCCATGATCGTCGAATGGACGCCCCTGTGGCGCGACATGAATCTCTTTGTGACGTTCCTGATCGCGCTGCTCGTAGCCGGTTATGCCATTTGGAAAAACGGCTGGCGAAACTCGCCGGGATTCCTGATCGTCATGGCCTGTGCCCTGGCCGCGGTGCGGTATTCGCGCCACGCCAACCTTCTGGCCGTTGCCTTTGCCTGTTACGTGCCCGGGTGGATACAGCAGACCGCACTAGCCGGCAAGCTGGAAGGCTTCTGGCAGTGGAGGCATAAAACGGTCGTGGCCCTGTCCGTCGCGGTAGGGGCCTTCTGCCTCGTGCTGGCCATTGCCAAGACGCCTTGGCAACTATATGTCCCGGCCTCGCCTCATCCACAACGGTTCAAGAACCTGGTCTACCCCGTGGGTGCGGTGGAGTATCTCAGGCAACAGCGGTTCTCAGGCAACGTGATGACTCCCTTCAACAGCGGCTCCTTTGTTTCTTGGAATCTCTTCCCAGCCGTAAAGGTCGCACTCGACGGCCGGTACGAAGTGGCCTATCAGCCGGGATTGCTGGAAGAGATCAGCGACTTCTACGACGCCAAGGACAACTGGCGGGGAACACTAAACAAATACCCCACCGACTTGGTCCTGGCACGCGTTGATTGCCCGCTGGCTTTGCGGATGGGCGAAACGAATTGGAAGTGCGTCTATCGCGACGATGCGTTTGTTCTTTTTGCCCGGCCGGGGATCGAACTTATGAGCGTCAATCGCGTCGGGCAGACACTGGTCGGGACATTCCCGTAGCTCTGCTACAGAAGGGCGCCATGCTTTTGCAGCTTCCGGTCAGTTCACGAGTTTGAGAGGGCGTGAGGCCGCGATCTGCTGGAAAACGGCCGTCAGTTGGTCGCGGTAGGCCTCCACCGATTGCCCGCCGGGGATGTTAAAGTGGATGCCACCGGTGATGNNGGTGATGTCCGCGATCTGTTGCATCAGGGCAACGTCAGCTTCGGAGCCAAAGCTGATCGTGACGATCGGAATGTGGGCGCTGGCCGCCAACCGTGCCTCATTGAGTACGTTAGCCTTCCCCGTGGCTACACTTGGGATGTTCGCCAAGCCGTCCGTCAAGAGCACGAGCACCTGCGCGGCGGTGGACCGGCCGTGTGAAAGCAGTTCCGTCCGGGCGGCATTGATGCCCGCGGCGATGTTGGTCGTGTCATAGTAATGTGCCGCTTGCCGATGGTGGATCGTGCTGTCAATGACACTGTAGTTGCTCGTCAGCGGACTTTCCAGCACGGCCGTGGCATCTGAGTAAGTGTAGATCGCCAGCCCCACGCGGTCGTCCGTTGGAGACGCCTGCATGAATGTCAGGAACACAGACACGGCGTCCCTGATCGACGCGATTGGCTGCTCCCGGGTTTTCCACAGCACCGGCGTGTTGGCATAGCTGCGCAGGGGGTATGATTGCAGGTAGCTCATCAATGTCAAAAACCCATACTTGTTTCGATACCCGGCTGTATTGATATAGCTGTCGCTGCGGACGTAATTAATGTAATTAGTCCAACTTCCGGTTCCTGGGTACGGGTACGACACCTTGTCCAGCCCGAGCGTACTAAGGACCTGAGACACGCTGTAGGACCCGCTGACGGTTATGGGAACATCGAACGTATCGTACTTGGGGTCGCCGATTTTGCCATAAATCGGAGAACCCAGGTCCACCCATATCTTCTGGAGGTTCAGCTTGATGGTGTTTACGGGCAGGCTGGAACTGCCGGAGAACCAACTGTCGTAGGACATGGAGCCGGAATAGTCGAGCGTCAGGACGATGTCTCGCGAACCGAAGACGGCCGTGGCCGATGCGGATACATCGACCGAATGGAAGCCCAAGGCCCAGGCGAAAAAGAGGTCCACCTGGCTGCTGCGGTCGTGAGCCAGCCGGGGCGTGACCCTGATGGCGGAGGCGGGGTCGCTTTGCGAGGCGTTGGGGGTGAAGACGTGGGCGGCCTCATTCCAGATGCCCAATTGAATGTCGCCTGGCTCCAGAACCACCGGCGAGCCGTTGGCCTTGTTCTTCTGGGCGTATTCGACGGCGCGGTTGCGTGCTTCGTCGAAGCTGGTGCCCAGTCCGCTCGCCCCGGCCAGGGCCGCCGAATCGGCGATGGACTGAAGCTCTGCTCTTACACGGTACACGTGCCCCATGTCCACAGCCAGCGCCGTCATCCCAAACAGCAACGCGATCAATATCGCGGTAAAAACCAGCACGTTGCCCGGTTTATGCAAAGGAGGATGTTTGCGATGTGTTTTCATGGGTGGTCATTCCGCTTTCAAGCAGACTTCAGCCACTTTCCTTACGCATAGTGATCCCAGTTTGGAGCTTCTGGCCGGACGCGGCGAAGAAACCCAAAGCCACGTCGGAGACCGGTACGCTGATGGTGACGGTGACGTCCTGGTTGGACGCCCCGACGACCGGTTGGACCACGGTGATTGTGAAATGCCCGGGCATGCCCGATAGATCGCTTGCCGCGACGGCCTGGGCCTGTGCGACCGTCCCGCTTCTGACGGCAGCTTCGCGCGCCGCATCCCTCGCCGCGTCGCTCATGAGATGCAGCACATAGAACTGCATGCCATAGTCCATCACGCCGATGGCCAGCAGCAGCAACACTGGCAGCACCAGCGCCATTTCCACCATCGCCAGTCCGGAACGCTTTTCCAGGCTCAATTTCCTGGTCATGTCAGCACCGCTCGTTCGGCCGAGATCTTGTATTGCCATCGCCCCTAGTATCCGGTGCACAAGCCACTTAGACATAGACAACAGCACGGGCTATAGTACCGTTTTTTGGCCGTTCCGTCAAGACATCTTGTTGTCCTGACATCATTGGGACGGCCAATCATTCCGGCGATCCTCGCGCCTCATATATTATATCGGCAGTTGCCCTGTCGAAATGTTGTTTATCGGCGGCAAATTGCCGTTGCGGAAGACCGCCTTTGTCGATTGGGCAAAGCACTGTTGTTTTGGAAACTATTTACCTTGCACACCGGTGTGGGCCGATAAATAGACCGGGGACCGGAATACCCCCCATTATTTAAGTTACCGTTTGGAGTATAAGCCGATGATCGAATCGAGAATGACCCCGGCCCAGGTGGCCCAGGGCTTGAGGATCGGCCATCGCAAGGCATGGCGAAGACTTGTCTGCACGGTGAACTGGATGTTGCTGCGATTCAGGAGCGCCATGACCCGGCCCCGGGCTGGGGAGGCCGATGTACAGCGATACCTACTGCCGGAGGACCAGATCGCCGAGCCGGAACGGGCCACGAGCGTTCGAGTCTTACGCAGGAGATTCTTGGTAGATATCAGCTTGCAAGGCGACGAAAGGGTCTTGGCTGGTCGCCGCGAGCCAGCGATGAGCGAACGATAACCGGGCTTCCTCATGCCGACCGGTACGCACGGCTCCTATCGCCCAATACCCGTACTCATGCGGTGAACCTTCACTTCTTCCGGTGGCCGCCTGTCAGCCGCCCAAAGCGTTCCCTTTCCGTGTTTTCAATGATCCCAGGAAGTACCAGGTCGCCGGCTCGAACGCTTCGGAACAGGCATTGACGGGCTTGACAGATTGGCATGATGGATTACAATCATGCACGTATAAGCATTTCAAGCCAAGCCCGTTTTCCGTCGAGGCGACAGGCCGGCCAGGCGGTCAAAAACGGGTGCAAAGTATCTGGCAGAATATCCGAACTGAACTCAAGCATCGAGGTCGAGGTGACGATATGTGCATGGCTGGCCGAGCGTTCGACCGGCAGGTTTGTTTCCACTGAGGCGGGTAAGGGATCCGCCGAATATCTCAAGGAGAATGCGATGAAGAGCCTATTGAACCTGGTCAAGAAGTTTGTGGCGGACGAGCAGGGCTTGGAGACGATTGAATACGCGATCATCGGCGGCCTGATTGTGGTCGGAACGATCGCGACGATCTCCGCCATCGGCATTTGGGTGTCCGGAAAGTTCAATACCCTCAACACCACCCTGCAAAGTCACCCATAACTCGTCGGCCGGTGATTGCCCAATTGGCGGCCTGTTCGGCGACCGTTGGAAACTGGTCTCACGAACAGGCTGCCGGCCGGGTGAGACGACGAGTTGAGTCAACCGGGGTGGGGATGCATTGTTCGATTCCCCAGCCCCGGGTGACATTTGGTGGCCGGAAAGCCGATGGAACGGCGCGACATTTCAACCATAGGCGGGCAGCCATGTGGGCGCTGACTCTCTGGAGCCATGGAAATGCGCCCCTCCAGTGGGGCGTGGCCGTCGGTTCCTCGCTTCTGGCGACATGGGCTGACCTGCGGTGGAGGCGCATTCCCAATGCGCTGTCGGGCAGCCTTCTGATTACTGGCCTGTTCTGGGCCGGTTGGCGCGGCGGCTGGATGGGACTGGCTGACTCATTGGCGGCAATGACCATCTGCGCGGCGCCATACCTATTCCTCTTCCTCTTCGCCAAGGGCGGCGCCGGTGATGCTAAGTTCATGGCAGGCATCGGTGCCTGGCTTGGCATCATCAACGGCCTGGCGGCCTTGGCGTGCGTGGCTGTGTTCGGGATCGTACTGGCGGTGGGCTACTCGCTGCTTCGTAAACAACACTGGTCGGTGCTGGTCAATGTCGGCGAGATATTGCTTGCCGGAAAGAACCGGTTGGAACGAGTGGTGCTGAGGCGAGATCGACCGGGAACGGTCTTTTCCTTGCCGTCGCCGGAGACCATGCAGAATATGCCCTATGGGCCGGCCATCCTGCTGGGTGTCGTCAGCGCAGCTCTGGCCGTTCATTTCTGGCGCGGGTGACGCGATAGCGACGGTCCACGTGACCGCTGGTGATCGCTCACCGGTCTTCCATGGCCGTGTCGGGGCCGGAACGGATTAGAAAAAACGTTATGTTTTTCCGCATCTTAAGTCCGATATTATTTCAGGCACTTGGATTGTCGGTTCGGCGGTCGACGAAGCCGGTCCAAATTAAGGAGACGCTAACATGAAATGGTCCGTGCTCGGCCTGCTGGTCCTTGGACTCATTGCCGCGACTGCCGCGGCGATCTTGATGGCGTCGCGGCTGCGGAGCGGATCGGCCGCGCCTGCCCCTGGCGAGGAGGAGACCGTGATGGTCGCCTCTCGCGGGATGCCCGCCATGTCGATCGTGGAAAGCGACTGCGTCGAAATCGCCAAGGTTCCCGCGGGCAAATCGACCTCGGAGTTCATGTACAATCGCGCTGACGTCATCGGGCGGGTGGTGGCCAAGCCCATGGTCAAGGGGCAGGCGTTCCGCAACGACTGCTTCGTGCCGTCCGTTGCCGGTTCGTTGCTTGCGGCCAACCTGGAAAAGGGCAAGCGTGCCATGGCCGTCTCGCTGGCCGATTACTCGGGCATCGAGGGGTTGCTGTATCCCGGCTGCATGGTGGATGTGCTGGTGACCTTTGACATGCCGATAAGCAACGGGCAGACCGAGCCTGTTTCCACCACGCTCCTGCGGAACGTCCGCGTGCTTGGCATCGAGGCCGAACGCAAGAACCAGGAGACCGTCTCGCCGGCCACGCAGGAACGGCACGTACCGGTTGTTTCGAGTGGCTCCAAGAGGGTTGTGACGCTGCTGGTAGACTCCGAGCAGGCCGGAGCGCTGCAACTGGCCACGGAACACGGTAAGATTTCCCTGGCGATGAGGAACCCCAGCGATGACGCGCCCGTAAGGTTGGATATGACCGTGCTGAGCGACCTGGTCAAGACCGTCGCCCCCCCTCCGCCTGTCGTGGCGATGGCCCCTGCCGCATCTAGTCCAGTCACCGTACCGGACAAGCCGCAACTGACTCGCTGGACGACGACCGTCTTCCACGGTGCAAGCCAGGAGGTCAGGGAATTCTCTGCTCCGGCGGGAGCGCGCCAGATAGAAGAATAGTGGGCTAACGGACTGTCGCGGCCGGGCTGGGCCGCTAAGATTTGGGAGATACATCGTGACTCTTAACGCTTACGGATTCGGCCGAGGGCTGGCTGTGGCGATGTGCGTTGTCTGGGGCGCCTGCTCGACATGCCGCGCGGCGGACGGGCCAGATTCGCCCACGGCGGTGGTCCATGTCGACCTGGGCAGTTCGATAATCGTCAAGACTCCTTGGCCGGCCAAACGCGTGTCGATTACGCAGACCAACATCGCCGATGTTCAGGTGCTTTCGCCCAGCCAAGTCCTGGTCATGGGTAAGGCGGTGGGGGTGACAGACCTGATCGCATGGAACAAGAATGAGACGGCATGGCAGACGCGGGTGGAGGTGGGGCCAAATCTGTCGCGCACGAAGGAGAGTCTGGAAAAGCTGATGCCTGGTTCGAAGCTGACGCTGGTGCAGGCGGGCGACATGCTTGTGATCTCGGGGTCTTTGAGCCGGGCCGATCAGGCGTTGCAATTGCGAAACTATCTGGCGGTTTCGGGACTCAAGAACGTGGACATGACCAATGTCTCCGGCGTGCAGCAGGTGAAGCTCCAAGTCCGGGTCGCTGAGGTCAGCCGGACAGCGATGCGCACCCTGGGTATCAACGCCTTTTTCACCGGCGGCGATTTCTTTGGCGGTGTGACGGTGGGGTCTTCCGCCGGCGGGCCGATCAATCCGATCAGTATAGGCGTGCTCTCGGGCACGTCAGCTCAGTCTGGCACGGCATTTAACTTTACATCTGACGCATCGGTCAGCCCGGCTGCTACGCTCTTCGGCGGCGCTCCCCACGTGCCGATGGAGTTCTTCGTCCAGGCCTTGTCGGAGAACCGCTATCTGCGGGTGCTGGCTGAGCCAACCCTGGTGGCGTTGAGCGGAGAGACCGCAAGTTTTCTGGCTGGCGGAGAGTATCCGATTCCGGTGGTTCAGGGATCATCTTCGGGCAGCACGGCGATTTCCATCGAGTACAAGGAGTTCGGCGTCCGGTTGAAGTTCCGGCCCATGGTGCTGGGCGACGGCGGCATCCGGCTGTTCGTTGCGCCTGAGGTCAGCGAACTGTCACAGGTCGGGGCGGTGGAGATTCAGGGCTTCAGCATACCTTCGATCGTCACGCGTAAGGCGGAGACGACCCTGGAGCTTAAGAGTGGACAGACCTTCTGCATGGCGGGGCTTATCAGTCGAAGCGCTGATGGCACGAATTCCCGCGTTCCCGGTGCTGGTGACTTGCCGGTGCTCGGAGCGTTGTTCCGGTCGGTGCGGTACCAAAGCGGCGAGACGGAAATGCTGGTTCTGGTGACCGCGACGCTCGTGGAGCCCTTGAACAGCGCTCCAGCGGTACCTGGTGTTACAGAAAGCGTTCCCACGGACTGGGAGGTGTATGCCTTGGGCAATCTGACGGGCAAGCAACCGGCGAAACTATCTGCCAGCGACGCTCGGTGGTTGCAGCAGGCGGGCATTCTCTCCCTTCGCGGCCCGGGCGCTTGGGCGACGTACGATCAACCTGGTCCGGCGAATCATTACCGGTTGCACAGGACAAGTGAGGCTACGACGCAGCCGGGTTCCGGCGGGGCGGAAAAGGCGAATAAGTAGATGGTCAGTGAGAGCATGAAGATCGCGATATCCTCGATGGATCTCGCGACAATCGAAGCAGTTAAACGGGCGTTGCCTAGCTCGTCAGACTTGGCCTATGTCTGTCATCATGTACCTGAGTTGATGGGCCGGCTGAAGCATGCGCCGGTGTCTGTCGCGCTTGTGGACATCGACGCCAATCCGGAGCGGGTTCTCCGCGAACTGGAGGGCGTCGCGGAGCGTTACCCCGGCCTTCGGCTGGGCGTTTTATCCAGCGTCCGGGATGACAGCCTACTTGTGTTGGCCATGCAGGCCGGAGTAAGGCACGTTTTTCTCAAACAGGCGATCGCCGAGGAGCTTCCGGCCGTGCTTCTGCGGTTGTTTCAGGCCGTTGGGGGCGCGGCGACAGAAGGATCGATCGTGACCGTTCTGTCAGCCAGCGGAGGTTGCGGAGCCACCACGGTGGCGGTGAATCTGGCTAATGAGATGAGCCTCGTGTCAACCGGACAAGCGCTGATCGTGGACATGGATGCCTCGTATGGAAGCGTCGCGACCTACTTGGGACTCGAGGGTAGCTACAGCGTGGCCGATGTGCTGGCTCGCGGGGCCGGCGAGGTAGATGCGGAATTGATCCGAACCAGCGCCCTGGTCCATTCCGACAAGCTCCACGCACTGATCAGCCCAGCCAGCGTCGACTTTTCCAACCCCAAACCGATCAACAATGCGAATTTACCGGACTTTCTTGATGCCTGCCAGCGGGCCTACGAGCACACGGTGATTGACGCGCCGCGCGTGACGATGGAAACAGCAGCGACGTTGGCTCGCGCCAGCCGGATGACCCTGATTGTCTTCCAGTTGATGATCAAGGACATTCGTATCGTGCTGTCGATGGTTGCGGCGTTGAGGGATCGGGGCGTGCCGCTCAGTTCTGTCAGCCCCATCGCCAATCGGTATCACAAGCGCACGCCCACCATCAGTATCCAGGACGGCCAGAAGGCGTTGGGTGAGCTTTCCCTCAAATGCACCAGCAATGATTTTGGCGCGACCACCAAGAGCCTGAACTTCGGCCAGCCGCTGGCCAAGACCGCTCCGCGCTCGGCGTTTCGTAAAGAATTGGAAAAGTTGGCGTCGAGTCTGGTGCGCCATACAGGCAGAGGGGCCGAGGGGGGTAAGGCGTGAAAACGAATCCGGCACAGATGAGCAATAGCAACGCCGCGGAGGCGCGGGACGAGGCGCATTTGCAGGAAATCAAAAGCCGGGTCCACCGTCAGTTGCTCCAGACGCTCGATCTTCTCCAGGTCCAGCGCCTCAGCAGTGAACAGCTCTACCGGGAGTGCTCCCAGCGGCTGGACGGGCTGCTCAGCGAGGTGGGTTATCCCTTCTCGGCGGTGGAGAAACAGCAGCTTCTCAACGAAGTTCTGGATGACATCTTCGGGCTGGGACCGCTGGAAGAGTTTTTGCGTGATCCCTCCGTCAGTGACATTTTGGTCAACGGCGTCAACCAGGTGTACATCGAGCGACATGGCCAATTGGAGCAGACCTCGATAACGTTTTCCGGGACGCAACGGCTTTTGCAGATGATCCAGCGGATCGCCACCCGCGTGGGCCGGCGCATCGACGAAAGTTCGCCAATGCTGGATGCCCGGCTGTCCGACGGCTCGCGCGTGAATGCTATCATCCCGCCGCTGTCGCTGGACGGACCGGCTTTGAGTATCCGGCGTTTTGGCACGATCCCCATCGACTCACGACAACTCCTGGCGCTACGGACGCTGGCGCCGGAGATGGTGATGTTCCTGGAGGGCTGTGTCCGGGGCAAGCGGAACATCCTGATTTCCGGCGGCACGGGCAGTGGCAAGACCACGCTGCTGAACGTGCTGTCCAAGTGGATTCCCTCCGGTGAGCGCGTCATCACCATCGAGGATGCTGCCGAACTGCAACTTCAGCGAGACCACGTTGTTCGGCTGGAGACCAGGCCGCCCAATATCGAGGGCGCCGGCGAGGTGACCCAGCGTGAGCTTCTGCGCAACACGTTGCGCATGCGGCCCGACCGCATCATCATCGGCGAGGTTCGCGGTGAAGAGACGCTGGACATGCTGCAAGCCATGAACACCGGCCACGAAGGCTCGATGACGACGGTGCATGCCAACTCGCCGCGAGACGCTCTGCGCCGCCTGGAGAACATGGTCAGTATGGCCGGAATCAACTATCCTATCCACGCGATCCGCCAGCAGATGAGTTCGGCGATAAACTTGCTGGTACACATTGGGCGCGTCACAGGCGGACGGCGTAAGGTGCTAAACATTTCAGAGATCATCGGAATGGAAGGCGATGTCATCTGCATGAGCGACATCTTTACGTTCCGCCAGACCGACGTTGACTCTGAGGGCCAGGCGCAGGGGCGATTTGAAGCCTGCGGCGTGGTCCCACGGCTTTTGGAGCACCTCAAAGCCGAAGGAATTTCCATGCCGCTGGACCTGTTCCAGCAGCGCGTATTGGGCAACGGGGCTAAGTAGGGCACGCATGAACGAGTTGACAAGGCACGGGATGGATCAGATCGTGACGATCTCCGTCTTTGCCTTTATTTTCTCTATTTTTCTGATCGCAGTGATTGTCTGGGCACTGTGGCGAGCCAAGAAGACCCAGCAACTTCAGCGCCGGCTGAAACTGGGCCAGGAAGAGCCTCTGCCCGACCGCACGTTAAGCCTTTGGCACAATGGGCAAATGGTCACAACGATGGTGCCGCGCCTGGCAATGGACAAAAGCCTGTCCAGCCGCGCGCGTCAACGGTTGGCAGCGGCCGATCTTTACATCCAACCCGCCATGGCGGCAGTCGCCTTGCTGCTGGTGGCCGGGGCGATCTTCGCGCTTCTGGCGGTCATGACGAATTCGATCCTGGCTGGCGTGGCCGGAGCGGCGGGCGTGTTCATGGCAGCCTGGTGGATCGTGACCAGCCGGACCGAAAAGATGGCCAAGCTATTCGACCAGCAGTTCGTGGAGGCTCTGGACTTGATGTCCCGGTCCCTGCGCGCCGGCCACCCGCTATCGGGATCAATTCACCTGATTTCCGAGGAGATAGAACCGCCAGTGGGCACGGTCTTCTTGGCAATCTACCAAGAGCAGAACATGGGTATTGGTTTGGAGGAAGCGGTTCGCAACGGAGCCAGCACCTGTCCGCAGAGCGACATGCGGCTTTTTGCCGCCTCGGCCACCGTGCAGATGCGCAGCGGCGGTAACCTGGCGGACATGATGGACCGCCTGGCGCACGTCGTCCGTGAGCGCATCCGTATCAAGCGAAGGTTCCGGGTGCTGACGGCTCAGACACAGTTCAGCAAGCGGGTCCTGCTGGTGATGCCCGTTCTGTTGTTTCTCATCCTGAATATCGTGAACCCCAACTACACCAAGCCGCTTTATACCACCACCGTCGGCCAGATCATGCTGGGCGTCGGCGGCAGCTTGTTTGTACTGGGAATCGTCGTAATGAACCGGTTGTCCAGGATAGACGTCTAAGGCCGCTTATGGGCATGCAAGAACTATTGATTGCAGGGCTGGTACTGATCGCCGTTTTGGGTATTGGCGGCGCGTTGGTACTGTTGAGCGCGACGCGGGGCAGAACGCTTCGCGACCGGCTCTCGCTGGCGGACCGCTCGCAAGAGGGCGCGTCGTCGCGATACGGCAACATGTCCGGCGCGCTGGGGCGCCTGGGCACAATGGTTTCAGGCGTGGGGCCGTCTCGCAGCCTGAAAGAAAAGCTGGCCTTTGCCGGTTTCCACGGGTCTTCCGCCGCCTCGGTGTACTTGGGCACGAAGCTTCTGTTGCTGGTGGTCGGGCTTTTAGGCACAGTGGCCATGTGCTGGTTCATGCCATGGCTGGCACAACTGACGATGGGTTATAAGATCGCCATTGTAGTGGGTGTCAGCTACCTGTTCTTCTTCTTGCCCAACATGATCGTGCAGGGGCTTTACGTCAAACGCTGCCGCAACATCCGAAGGCATCTGCCTGACGCAATCGACTTGCTGGAAATCTGTGTGGCCTCTGGCATGGGCCTGGACATGGCCTGGAACCT
>PMBX01000201.1:0-2994 GCA_003153915.1 Phycisphaerales bacterium | reverse complement strand
TGCTCGTGCAGTCGGAGCGGTTCGGCACCAGCATTGCCAAGGCATTGCAAACCTTCGCATCTTCCATGCGACAGGAGCAGAGCTCGCAGATCGAGGAAATTGCCGAAAAGGCTGCCGTCAAGCTGCTGTTCCCAATGGTTCTATTCATCTTTCCGTCCGTTCTCGTGGTCTTGGCCGGTCCGGCCGCTATTCGATTGATGGAAATCATGCGCCACTAGGCGCCCCAGGAGATTGCCATGAAATGGTTCATCGTAATGCTGACCGCGGTCACATTCATGGGTGGATGCGATCCGGCGTCTCCCCGTGACGACCACGCCTTCAACTCCAAGATCGTCACGAGGACCGGCGACCTATCGATCCGCAGCGCCATTATCTCCCAGCACACCCTGTATCCCTACCATTTCATCGAGGGATCGGCCCGGTTGAACGAACTGGGAGTGCAGGATTCCATGATTCTAGCCTCGCACTACAAGGACTATCCCTGCGATTTGTCCGTACGTCAGGGGGGCGCGCCGAAACCGTTATATGAGGCCCGAGTGGCGGCTGTGCTGGAGTTTCTCTCCCGCGCCGGTGTGGACACGGCCAGGATGTCAATCGTCGATGCTCAGCCCGGCGGTGACGGCATGGTTTCCGAACGCGTGATCCGTATCCTCCAGAAGGACGCCCAAAGCGGAACCGCCACCACGACGCCTCCGGCGACAGGAACGGTCGGTACGGTTGGTGGGGTCTCGCCTGTGGGCTTCTGATCTCATGAAATCGTGTAACAAGATGTTGGGCTTGATTGTGTTGTGCGTGTTTTCAGCGATGGGCTGCAACAACACTTTCATGCATTCGCCGGCGCCGGCTTCCCCGGCCGTTGCGGCCGACGACGATTTTGATACTCAGCCCAACCGCCCGCCGACGGCCAAGACTCTCTATGCGGTCTCCAAGGTGTTGATCGCCCAGGGCAAGGAGGCCGAGGCGCAAGCCCTTCTCATCAAGATCACATGCCAATACCGCGAATTCCTACCGGCCTATTGCGACTTGGCTGAAATGCAGATCCGGACCGTCGGTCCGGACCAGGCTATTGAGACCTTGTCCGCGGGTCTTGCCGTGGTGCCGAACGACCCGGTGCTGCTGAACAATGTCGGAATGTGTTGGCTGCTGAAGGGGGAGAACGAGCGAGCGCTGGAAGCCTTTACGAAGGCGGCTGCATCGGCTCCGCTGGAAGGCCGGTACAGGTCCAACATGGCAACGGCTTTGGCGATGATGGGCCGCCAGGGCGAATCCTTTGCGCTCTACCGTCAGGTGCTGTCACCTTCGGATGCCGACTACAACGTGGGTGTGCTCTGCCTGGTCGGGCCGGTCAAGCCGAGTTCGCAACCGGTCGTTCGCTGACATAGCGATAGATGCCCCACGACCTTCCAAAAGAACGCCTGGCCATGTTTACGTGGCCAGGTGAACCATTACTTTTCCGTAGAAGCTAGAGTCGTTGCCTACAGTCTTTTCTTAATGGCATAGGTGACTTGGTTGCCTTCGACGAGGTCGATGACCCATCGGAGGGCCGTGTCCAGTCGCACCATGAGTACCTCGCGGTCTTTGGCGATGAAGTCGCAGAACCATTCGGCCCTCAGCAGTCGCCAGAACCTATCGATGGGTTTAAGGTCCGGAGAGTAGGGCGGCAGGAATACCGGCTCGAACCGCACTATCGGGGGCGGCATATGGGGCAATGGAGAGGCTTGGGTGATGGCGGATTTGTCGGGATTTCTGATGGGGCTAAAAGCGTAAGACTTTGATAGTGAAATTGTTATGAAATGCAGGCCTGATTAGCCACGACATAGCTCGCTGACGGGGTGTGGTGGTCCAGCAATTTTCGGCCCTCATTCCTCCCAAAAGGATTGGAGGGTCCTGACGTATGGTAGTGGAAGAAGACTTCGATGACGATCTGACGTAAGCCCATACTCAACAGCAGCGAAGGAATTATTCGGACAGATAGGGCCGCTACACACGAAACTTTCGCAAAATATCCCTTGACGGATAGCCGATCTGCGTTATGATGCTGTGAATCTTGTCACGGCGTTACAGTTGTCACAGGATCGGCCATTATGTTAGATCAGTTTAGGATGTCGGAGCGTACCGTTGGGCGTCTGGGAGTCTACCGCAGACATCTCTATCATCTTGCCACCGAAGGGGTAAACTCCGTCTACTCACACCAACTTGCTTTAGCAGCCGGTGTGACGGCCGCCCAGGTCAGGCGCGACCTCATGGTTGTCGGTTCCAACGGCAGTTCGACACGAGGATACGATGTTCGCAGCCTCCTGACTCGGTTGGAGGCTTTCCTGAGCGGACCTGCTCATCAGAATGTAGCACTTGTCGGCGTGGGCATACTGGGCCGGGCAATTCTAGCTTACTGCACCAGCCGTAGCGGACATCTCGCCATCCTGGCGGCATTCGACAGCGACCCCGACAAGGTCGGCCGGGTCATACAAGGCTGTCGTTGCCACGCCATGGCGGAGATGCCGGACGTGGCCGCACAGGGAGGCATCCGAACCGCCTTGCTGGCTGTACCGGCACCCGAGGCCCAAGTCGTGGCCGACCAACTCGTTTCTGCCGGCATCCGGGGCATTGTAAACTTCGCGCCGGTTCATCTTCGCGTGCCCCCCTTCGTTCACGTAGAAAACGTGGACATCATGATCTCCTTGGAGAAGGTTGCCTTCTTCGCCCGAAGCGGAATAGCGGGAGAGGAGGTACTGGAGGAAGTATGATCGCCCCGAGTGTAACACCCATATTGAGGAAGTACCCCAGCGCCCGTCGGGACGCCCTAATCCCGATCCTCCAGGAGGTCCAGGAGACGATTGGGTACCTTTCCCAGGAGGCCATCATCGAGGTCAGCCGATACTTGAGGCTGCCCGCCAGCAAAGTTTACGGCGTCGCAACTTTCTACAACCAGTTCCGCTTCCACCCGAAGGGTAAGTACCACTTCATGGTCTGCCGTGGGACGGCCTGCCACGTGAA
>PMBX01000137.1:15811-23934 GCA_003153915.1 Phycisphaerales bacterium | reverse complement strand
ACGATCTCGAAGGCGTCGATGGCCGGGACTTTGATCAGCTTGGGACCAAACAGCCCGGACCCGCCACCAAAGCGCGTCAGCCCCATGGCCTGGCCGGTGAGGATCAAGTGGCCCGTGGAAGAAACGGGAAGATACTCGGTAAGACCCTCCACCACGCCCAGCACGGCGGCCTGGACGGCGGTGATCTTCTGTTCCATCACCGGCGGCCTGGTAGGCGCTGGGATTATTGGCGCCGCTGCCGCCGTTACGAGAGGCGCTGCCATCGCCAGCAACAGTACCCGCAACACCACCTGGGCGATCAGGTTGGCGTACACGCCGGCCACCAGGTCATCGGTCAGCACTCCCCAGCCCTGGGGCAACTTTTCCAACCGCCGCGCGGGGGATGGCTTGATAATGTCCATGGCGCGAAACGCCAGGAACGCCACCACCACCGCCAGCCAGATGGAAACTCTTCCAATCGGCAGCAACAGCAGCGCGACAGCTTGGCCAGCCCACTCGTCGATGGTGCATTGTCGCGGGTCTTTGCGCCCAAAGATCGTCTCGGCGATCCGCCCGAAGGCAACGCATCCGATGGAGGAAAGTACCGCCAGGGAAAGCATCATCAACGAGACGGCAACGCCGATCATGCCCGGGACCTGCTCGCGCGGGATGCCCCTGGCCTTCAGGATCGCCCCGGAACCCAAGGCAACGGCCAGGTAGAGCAGGCAAACCGCCAGCGACCCCCACGTTCCTGGGGCAATGGGCAGATAACCTGTACCCAGGCCCGTGATGACCAGCTTGGCGGCTCTGTTGTTACTCATGTGTGGTCCTGAAGAGGTTTCTGGCCTGGGTGATATACGCCAGGCCGCTAAGGACGGTTACGATAGTTGCCAGCCAGACCAACGCAACCTTGGTATAGACCGCCCAGGGGGTATCGGGCAGGTTGGCCAGTTGGAACAGGACCGCGCAGATGGCCGCCGACTGGATGAACATCTTGATTTTCCCCGCCGGAGTGGCGGGGAACTTGACGCCCTGGCTTTCGCTATAGCCCCGCACGGCAGAGACGATGAACTCCCTGGCCAGGATCACCACCACCATCCATGCCTGTACGGCCGAAGACATTCCTCCGGTGAGCCAATCGGACAGTTGGGCATCCAAGCCCGCCGATTTTCCCGCGTGCGACAGGGAGTAATTGGACCCTGCCAGCATGGCGAAGGCTCCCACCACCAGCACCTTGTCAACGAATGGATCGGCGATACGTCCGAATGCCGAGACCAGGTTCAGCCTGCGCGCCAGGTATCCGTCCAGAATGTCGGTGGCCCCGGCTACCAGGTAGAGCACGATTGCGACATTGAGCAGGATGTCGCCGGCGCGAGTCGGTTCGTAAAGCCCCAGCAGGACGAAAAACGCCCCGGAGATGGCGATCCTCGCGACGGTGAGTTGATTGGGTAGCGTCCAGGTCATGGTTTCAACAGCGCCTTTGTCCGCCTAAGGAGTGCGGCCGTCTTCTTGCGATAGAGATCATCACGCATTGGTTCCAGATCGTCAACGGCCGGGCAAAAACATCAGTCAACGATCAGATCGTAATCCTTCCACCCGACAACCTTCATTCGATGAAACCGGCCTGGGGTGCGGCGGCGCTTCAAAAGACAGACGCTGTCCACTTCGCTCGCCTGGCCGAAATACCTACCGACGCAGCGGCCGGCGGGGTTGACACCATCCACGAGCACTTCCAGCCGCTTGCCCACCATTTGCCTGTTGGCCTGGAAAGCTATCTCCTGCTGGGCGAGCATCAGTTCCTCGACCCGCGCGGCCCGGACCCGCGGCGGTACTTGCCCGCTCATACCGGCAGCGGGCGTGCCTTCTTCCGGGGAGAACTCAAAGACCCCGACGGCGCCGAAACGAAACTCCCGAACGAATCGCAGCAGTTGGCGAAAGTCCCTTTCGGTCTCTCCGGGGAAGCCCACGATGAAAGTGGTCCGCAGGACGATGTCGCTCATCGCCCCCCGCAGATCGGCCAACAACTTTTCGGTGGCCTTTCGCCCGACGCCCCGGCCCATGCGGCGCAGGATGGGGTCGGCGATGTGCTGGAGGGGAAGGTCCAGGTAGTGGACCACGCGAGGGCACTCGGCCATCGCCCCGATGATTCGGCGGTTCATGCGGCGGGGGTAGGCGTACATCAGGCGCAGCCAGCGAAGCCCTTTGATCGCATCCAGGCGGCGCAGGAGCGAGGCAAGGTCGGTCCTGCCCGGCAGGTCCTGGCCGTAACTGGTGGTGTCCTGGCCGATGATGTTCAGTTCCACCGCCCCGTCGGCGACCAGCTCGGCCGCCTCGTCGGCGACCATCCCAGGCGGTTTAGAGCGCATCGGCCCGCGGATGGCGGGGATTGTGCAGAAGGTACACCGCCGCGAGCAGCCCTCGGCGATCCGCAGGTACGCCGTGTGGCGCGGGGTCAGGCGGAAACGCCCCGCGTCGGAGGCAATCGCGTGCGGGTGGGGCGGGGGTGGCGACAGCCGCGTGAACCTGCCCTTGCCCAAGACGGCAGAGAGGATTTCTTCGCGGTCATTGACGCCGACCACGGCGTCGATGCCAGGTGCGGCGGCGTAGAGGCGCGTGGCGTCGCGCGTGGCCAGGCAGCCGGCAACCACGACGCGCCGGGCCTTTCCGCGGTTCTTGCGGGCGACGGCCTCGGCGACGGCCTCCAGCGATTCCCGCCGGGCCGAAGCCATGAAACCACAGGTGTTGATGAGGATCACGTCGGAGCGGGCCAGTGGCGCTCCCACCACGCAACCGCCTTCGGCCAGCGTGGCGAGCATCTTTTCGCTGTCGATGAGGTTCTTGGGACATCCCAGCGAAACCAGGGCGACTTTGAGTTGTTTGGCGGGCATGGGAACAGATCATAGCCGATGGCGGATGGAGGGCGGAACGCATTTCCGCCGACGCAAAAACCGCGCCAACGGCTATACTCCGTGCATGACGTTTCCGTTGCGGCCATTCCAGATCGGACCATTACGAATCGAGTTGCCAGTCGTGCCGGCGCCGCTGGCAGGGTATTCGGACCTCAGCTACCGTCTGCTGTGCCGCCGGCTGGGCGCGGGTTATTGCACCACGGAGATGATGCTGGACAAGTGCCTCCTGGTGGGCGGGAAACTGCGCAAGCGGCTGATCCAAACTCACCAGGAAGACCATCCCACGGCAGGGCAGCTCATCGGAAACGATCCGCTCGTGATGGCCGCGGCGGCGGGGGTGATCCGCGAGGTGGGCTTCAACGCGGTGGACATCAATTTCGCATGCCCGGTGCATAAGGCCCTGTCGCGCAAACGCGGCGGATACCTGTTGAAGCAGCCGGAACTGGCGTTGGAGATTATCCGCGCCATCAGAGCGAGCGTGGACCTGCCCGTGACCGTCAAGCTGCGCCATAAATTCCGCAACAGCGATGACGATGAGGCGTTCTGGCGGATCGCCGAAGGGGCCTTCGACGCCGGCGCGGCGGCGATCTGCGTGCACGCCCGCAGCGTGGAGAGCAAGTACGCCGGCGCCGCCCAGTGGGAGTTTATCGCCTCCGTCAAGCGACGCTTTCCCGGCAGAACTATTATTGGTTCCGGAGACGTAATGTCCCCCGCCGACGCCCTGGCGATGCTGGAGAACACCGGCGTTGACGCGGTGGCCGTGGCGCGCGGCGGGCTGGGAAACCCCTGGTTCTTCCGCCAGGTGGCGGACCTGGCTGCCGGGCGTACGCCTTACCAGCCCGGCCTGTCCGAGCAGCGGGAGTTGATGGCCTGGCATTTCAGCCACGCCGAGGGCTTGTACGGAAACCGCACGGCGAAGATCATGCGGAAGTTCGGCATCAAGTACGCACGAATGCATCCGAATCCAGGCAAGGTCCGCTCGGCCTTCATCGCGGTGCGGAGCGGCGAGGAATGGAACTCGGTGCTACAACAGTTTTACACGGAATGAGGGCAGGATCGCCTGAAGGCAGAGGTTGAAAACCATGAAAGTTTTTCGGATCGCCGGAATCATCCTGGGTCTGTTTTCGTTTTCGACGGCCGCCCTCGCCGCCGAACCGGTGGAGTATTTCGCCGTCTTCGCCGACGGCGCCAAGATCGGCCAGGCCACCTTCACCCGCCAAGTGGCCGATGGGAAGGTAACTACCACCCACACCATGGAAATCACACTGGGCCGTGGGATGCTCCCCATGACGGTCCGCCAAAGCGAAATACACATCGAGACCGCCGACGGACGCGCACTGGGCTTCAAGAACGTCCAGGAAATCGCCGCTATGGCCCAGACGGTTTCCGGGACCATCGACCCGGCCGGCAAGTGCCATCTCAAGACCACCAGCGCCGGCCAGACACAGGAATCGACAATCGATTGGCCCAAGGGCGCCTTGCTGAACGAGGGCGTGCGATTGGCGCAACTGCGCAAGGGACTTAAGCCAGGCACGACGTATTCGCTGACGGTATTCGCCACTTCCTCCCTGTCAGCCGTTGCCGCCGAGGCGCGCGTTGTGGGCGCCAAGGACGTCGACCTGCTCGGCAGGGTGGTGCGGCTGACGGAGGTAAGTTGGGTCTGCAAGATGCCGAGCGACACGTTGAACTCCACCAACTTCACCAACGACGAGTGCTACGACCAGAAAACCCTGACCGTCGCGGCGGGGATTAATCTGGAGATCGTGGCTTGCTCGCGCGAGGTGGCGCTAAGTCCCAACGAACCGATGGACTTTTTTGACAAGATGATCCTGCCCAGTCCGGCGAAGCTCGACGGTCTTGCCTCGGCCGGGTCGGCCACATATCGCCTGGCGTCCACCTCCGGCAAGAAGTTGAACATCCCGGCTTTGGATGGACAAACCGTCGGTTTCAATGCCGACGGGACCGTCACTGTGACCGTGATCCGCCAAAAGGGTCCTACCGCAGCGACGTTCCCCTACACCGGAAGCGATCCAAACCTCGTCGCGGCGACCAAGCCCAACCGGTATCTGGAGAGCGACCGCCCGGAGATCGTCGCCCTGGCGAGAAAGGCCGTCGGGGACGCCCGCGATACCGCTCAGGCGGCCCGGCGGATCGAGGCGTTCGTCAGATCATACATCACCACCAAGGACCTGTCGGTAGGTTACGCAACGGCCGCCGAGGTTGCCGCCAGCAGGCAGGGCGACTGCTCCGAACACGCCGTCCTGGCCGCGGCAATGTGCCGGGCCGTCGGAATCCCCGCCCAGGTGGTCGCGGGCGTCACGTATGTGGATGAGTTCCTTGGGCACGAAAACGTCTTCGGACCGCATGCCTGGGTGCGCGTGTGGGCGGGTGGAAAATGGTTCCCCCTGGACGCGACACTGCCGGGCGGATGGGACCCCGGACACATCGCCCTGGCCGTCGGCGACGGAAGCCCAGGCGACTTCTTCGGTATCGTCTCGCTCCTGGGCAACTTCAAGATAGATCGCGTGGAGGTTCGTAGATGAGTTTGCTCCGGGAGCGAGAATGAACCATCGCCGGACGAAACTTTGGTTGATGATCGTCATCGCGACCGTTGTCGTGAGGATCCTGGCGGCGCTGGCGTATAACCAGCCGAACCTGTCCGTCGATTCCTCCGGATACGACGTGATGGGCAGAAACCTGCTCGCCTATGGCACGCTGTCCGAAAAAGCGAAAGACCCGCTTGTGCCTTCCGGGTACCGGGAACCCGGATATCCAGCCTTTGTGGCCGCCTGCTATTGGCTCATCGGCGTCCACCCCATGGGCACGGTGATTATCCAATCCATCCTTGGCGCCCTGGGGACTGTTTTCTTCGTCCTGTGCGTCATTCGCTTGACCGGACGGAACGACGTTTGGCTGATATGGCTTTCCGTGCTTGCCAGCCTGGTTACTCCTTGGATGTCCAGTACCGGATGGGTCGAACTGATGCGGGAGGACCTTTTCCATACCCTGCTACTGGGTGTGATCCTTCTGGCCGACCGGCTGATACGGCGGGATCGCATCAACCGGCCTTATGCGGCAGCCGTGGGCGCATGGATCGGCGTGGGGGCGCTGGTCAAGGCAACGTTTGTCGTGGTGTTACCCGCCATCCTGATCGTCTGGCTGGCGAAAGCTCGCCGCAAGGCGGTCCTGCCGGCAGGACTGGCGCTCCTTGCAGCCGTAGCGGTAGTCGCCCCCTGGTTGGCGCGCAACTATTTTCTTTTCGGCCAGCCGGATCTGGCTTGCACCAAGGGGCTGATCCTCTACCAGCATTCGGGCCGGCTCGACAGATTGGACGGCGTGGAGCCAAAATACCGCCAACTGGCCCACGAGCTTGCGGACCGGTGGCCTGATGCACGGCCTTATACGTTGCTGTCAAAGTATAAACTTGAGACGCATGACGGCTGGACCGACTTCTGCCACGTATTCCATTATGCCATCGTGACCAGGGACAAGCGCAGCCCCGAGGACGCCGACGCGATTCTCTACCGAATCGCCAAACAGGACGTCCTGGAAGACCCAGGCCGATACCTGGCCATCACCGCCTCCAACATCTCCTTCTACCTCACTGGTGGGTTGGCGGGCGGCAGAGCCAGACCGGTGGAAATCGTCGCAGAACGAGGCCGGTTTCGACGGTTGTTTCACACCCTTCGTCCCGTGGCGATCCTGGCAGTGGAGGTCTTGGCGATAGCAGGTCTGCTGTTATTCAGCCGATCGCCGCTGGCATGGATGTTGATGCTGACGGCTTGCGGGACGATCCTGGCCAACTCCGTCGTGTCCGCGGGGCACTGGCGATATCGCACGACGGCCGATGTGCTCTGGGCCGTGCTAGCCATGGCGGTCCTGGCTCGCCTGATTGAACATTACACAGGGAAACCTACCATACGACATCATCAGGGGCAGGCATAACGTCCTTATCACAATAACCCCCGGCTGAGACATTATGTAAGGGTCTCCAACTTTGGCCCGTTGCGGAAAACGACGGATGCGTTGTAGAATGCGATTTGGATATGCTGGCCAAACGAATCATCCCCTGTCTGGACGTGGATAAAGGCCGCGTCGTCAAGGGCGTCAACTTCCTGAACCTTCGTGACGCCGGAGACCCCGTCGCCGTGGCAAGGCGCTACGAGCAGGAAGGCGCCGACGAGCTGGTTTTTCTGGACATTACGGCCAGCCACGAGGCCCGCGACATCCTGCTGGATATCGTCGCCGCCACGGCAGAGCAGGTCTTCATGCCCCTGACCGTCGGGGGCGGGGTGCGGAACATCGAGGATGTCCGCAATCTCCTCTCTGCCGGGGCGGACAAGGTTTCCGTCAACTCCGCCGCCGTGCGGGACCCGGACTTCATTACGGCGGCCTCGCGGCGGTTCGGCGCCCAGTGCATCGTGGTGGCCATCGATCCCAGGCGAATTGTTAAGGACGGGCGGGAGGTCTGGGAAGTCAACATCCATGGTGGACGGGTTCCCACCGGGCTTGAGGCGGTTCCCTGGGCACGGGAAGTACAGCGCCGCGGCGCCGGGGAAATCCTCCTTACGGTCATGGACGCCGACGGAACGCAGGAAGGCTACGATATTGAAATCACCTCCGCCGTCGCTTCGGCGGTGAGCATCCCGGTCATTGCCTCCGGCGGCGCCGGATCGCCCGAGGATATCCGCCGCGTCCTGACGGAAGGCGGCGCTGACGCGGCGCTGGCGGCCAGTATCTTCCATTTCGGAACATACAGTATCGGCCAGACCAAGGACTACCTCGCCGCCGCGGGCGTGCCCGTCCGACGGGACCCGCCAGCCGGACGCGAAAGGACAGGCCCGTGAGCGATTCCCTTCTTCGCCAACCCATCGAGGAACCGGAGATCGGCGCCAAGGCGCCGACCGGTGGCGGTCTGAAGTTGGAGCGGTTCTTCCGCGCCATGGCCAAGCTGGGCGCCTCCGACCTGCACATCCGCAACGGTTCCGTGCCCCATCTTCGCGTCAACACGCTGATCCGCCCCACCAAGAGCGAACCGGTCTCCATCGAGGAGATCGAGACGATGGCGATGGAACTGATGAGCGACAAGCAGAAGGCTTTTTTCACCGAGCATGGCAGCATAGACGTGGCCTACGAGCAGCCCGGCGGGGACAGGTTTCGCGTCAATATCTACCGCCAGCGAGGCAACATCTCGATGGCCATCCGCCGCGTGACGCGCAACATCCCGGACTTCCA
>PMBX01000137.1:10268-15758 GCA_003153915.1 Phycisphaerales bacterium | reverse complement strand
ATCGAGTTCCTCTACCAGGACGGCAAGGCCATGGTCAGCCAGCGGGAGATCGGCATCGACGTGGAGAGTTTCGAGTCGGCGCTGAAATACCTCATGCGCCAGGACCCCGACGTGGTGCTCATCGGCGAGATGCGCGACAAGGACACCTTCCAGGCGGCCTTGCAGGCCTCCGAGACCGGGCATCTGGTCTTTGGAACGGTCCACGCTTCCGGCGCGGCCCAGACGCTGGGTCGCGTTCTGGACCTCTTTCCGCCCGAGAGCCGGGAACTGGTCCGCCAGTCACTGGCCTTCAACCTCCGCGCGATCGTCTGCCAGAAATTACTGCCCAGCATCGCAGCTGGGGTGGACCGCATCCCGGCGATGGAGATAATGATCAGCAATCCCAGCATCCACCAACTCATCCGCGAGGCGCGGGACAACGAGATGAACGATGTCATCCGCTCCTGCGAGGGCGAAGGCATGAGGACGTTCACCAAGAGCCTGCTGGAATTGATCGAGAAGGAAATGGTCGACCCTAAGGTGGCCTACGAGCAGGCGCCCAACGTCGATGAACTTAAGATGCTGTTGAAAGGAATCTCCGCCAGCCGCGGCGGCCTGCTGGGCCGTTAGCACAGGGCCGGAAGGACAAGCATGGAAATGATCTGGGCAAGTTTCGCGACGATGGGCCTGGCGGCGGGAGGGTACTTTTCGATCCCCAAGACGGTCGTGATGTTCCTGCTGGTTCTGCCCTGGCTGTACTGGTCGCCCTGGGTGGAAAAAGACGCCAAGGCCGTCCACGCCGCATCCGGCGCGTGGAGCCTGGCCGTGCTGATCGTGGGCGCCCTGACGCTGCTGATCTGGCTGGTTCAGCCGTTCTTCATCGTGGGGTTGCTGGTCTATGTGATGCTTACCGGCGGGGTGCTTCTGGCTTACGTCGTGCATCGCAACGCGATGGTGCAGCCCCCCCAGCGGGTGCTGACGGCAGATCACCTCAAGGACGTTTTCCGCCGCGGGGGCGGCGGGGGGCAGCCCTCCGGCGGGCAAACGGTTACAAAGCTGAAGGTCTACCAGTCCAGCGGCATGATCGCCATGCCTCCGGCCGAGACTGCTACCCCGGAACTGCGCGAGGCGTACAACCTCGCCCAGGAACTGCTCTATGACATCGTCTGGCGGCGCGCCAGCGAGGCGGACATCACACCCGCCACACAGCAGGCGAGGGTCCGCTTTGTCGTAGACGGCGTGGCGGTGGAGCGCCCGCCGGTGGGGCTAAACCACAGTGAAGGGATCATTCAATACCTCAAGGGCGTCGCCGGAATGGACATTCAGGACCGCCGCCGTCCCCAACAAGGCAAGCTTGCCGTTGACCTGGCTGGAATGCAGTTGGAACTGAGTATCCAGACCCTCGGGACTACCGGCGGGCAGCGGATACGGCTTCGCGTGCTTCAGGAGTTTGTCCGCACCAAGCTGGACACCCTGGGGATGGACCCGGAGATGCTCGCCAGGGTCCGGGAACTGAACCAGTCGGGACCCGGGCTGATAATCGTCTCGGGCAGGCCCGGAAGCGGAGTGACCAGCACGCTGTATTCCCTGCTGCGAGAGCACGACGCCTACGTCCAGCAAATCGAGACGCTGGAGGCCAAGGAGGCCATCGAGCTGGAGAATATCACCCAGCACGTCTACGGAGAACCGGACCGCCTGGCCCCGATGTTGTCGGCGGCGATGAGGCGCGACCCGGCCGTCATAATGGTGGACCAGTGCCCCGACGAGGCGGCTGCCGGGCTGATCCTCGGCGCTGCGGCCGAAAAAACCATTCTGCTGGGTATGCAGGCGGGCGATACGTTCATGGCTTTGGCCAAATGGGCGAAGCTCTGTGGCGACTCCGCCGCGGCGGTAGGCCCGCTGCGGGCCGTCCTCTGCCAGGTGTTGCTGCGGAAGCTGTGCCCCAACTGCCGGGAAGCCTACGCGCCCAACCAAGAGGTGCTGGCCAAGGCCAATTTGTCCGCCGGGAAGGTCCAGAAACTTTACCGCCCGCCGACCAAGCCGTTGATGGACGAGAAAAACAACCCCACCACCTGCCTTACCTGCCAGGGCAGCGGTTACCTGGACCGCACGGCCGTCTTTGAACTGTTGGAGGTCACCGAGGAAGTCCGGGCCTTGATCTCCAGCGGGGCCTCGCTGGCGCAGATCAAGTCCGCCTGCCGGAAAACCCGGATGTTGTACCTTCAGGAGCAGGCGCTGCGGCGGGCCATCGAGGGCGCCACGAGCATCCAGGAGATGATCCGCGTCTGGCAGCCTGCCGAGAAGAAAAAATAGCCCCCCAGGAGAGCATCGACGATGCTATTTATCATACTGGCGACGATCCTCGTTGCGGCGATTGCCTTCTACCAGGTCGTCCAGGGACTGTTTGGCGCCCTGATAATGGCGTTCCTGTGCATCGTGTCCCTGACGGTCTCCTTCAACTTCTATGAACCGCTGGCCGAGGCGATTCACAAGTACATACCCCTCTATGCCGAACCGGCGGCGCTGCTGGGCCTGTTTGTCATCTCCTTGATTATCCTGCGCGTGCTGACGGACCGATACCTGGGCCGCAACGTCGTTACGGGCGTGTGGACCAACCGCATCGGAGGCGGACTGCTGGGGCTGGTCACCGGAATGATCATGGTGGGCGTGTTGACGGTGGCCATTCAGATGCTGCCTTTCGGACCTTCCGTCCTGGGCTACAGGCCGTTCGACGACGACCTCAAGAGCGACCATGGCATCGCGCCTTTCTGTCCCGACGATTTCACCCTGGCACTGGCGAAGGTGTTCTCGCGGGGCTCCCTGATGACCTCGCCGGAGAATCCCTTCCATCGCACGCACGATAACCTAAAACTGGAACTGTTCTGCGCCCGCAACGATGCCGGCAAGGGCGGCCGTAGCGACGCGGCGCCGGAGGCAATGACCGTCTCCGGGGCCTACGCGCCGGATGACAGCGGTTGGGTGAAAGACGTTCCAGACAACCCCCTCTTGCAGGGGGAAGGCATCAAGAAGGTCGTGGTGATTCGAGCCGCTATCGACCAGTCCGCTCGCGACGGGGACGGCTGGTGGCGGCTTCCGGCCAGCCAGTTCCGCCTGGTCGACGACGACGGGAACAGCTATTACCCCGTCGCTTACCTGGTGAAGTCCGGCGGGGGCTTGGAATGCGTCCAGGCGCCCCTGAAGGACAGCGTGCCCCAGTTGGCGAGCCTGACCGTCGAGAGCGACATCAAGGACGCCCGGTTGTCGCTGGACTGGGTCTATCGCATCCCGGAGGGGGCGTCGCCCGCGGAAATCATCTTCCGCCGCTCCGCCCATGCGCCGATCCGCGCCTTGGACAAAAGATCGCCGGAACCCTACGGAGCCTTGGACCGCGCCCCTCGCCGCTAGAGTTTCACCCACATCAGGCAACCGCCGGACCGGTTACATCCGGTGCTTCTCACTGAGATGGCTGCGCCAGAGGGAATAGGTCAGTTCCGGGCGGCGGAGGTGTCCTCCAAGGACTTCCTTGCGGCTGGCCTTTCGGCAGCCGTGCTCCCGCAGATAGCGAAACGCCTGCCAGGATTGCCTCTGAATCTCGGCCAGCTCGTCCTTGCCCCAGAAGATCGCCACGGGAAGCTTGCGAACCTTGTCGCTGAACTCTATCTGCTTGAACAGTTCCAGGTCGCTGTTGCATCCCCGCGCGATGAGCATGTTGAACCGTTGTGGATTGCGCAGACCGACGTAATACAGCGGGTAGCCTCCCGCCGAAAAGCCCGTCAGCAGGACCGCGTTGGGGTCGATGTGGTACTTCCGCGAAACGTCGTCGATGACCGCCAGGATCGCCTTCTCGTCGGCCTGGAGGTCCTGATACCACAGGCTGCGGACGACCGGCAGGATGCCCTGGACGCTTTTGAGGTCCGGGGCGGCGACGATCAGGCCGTGTTTCTCGGCCAGGAACTTCCATTCCTTGATCTGCGCGGAGGAACTGTCCCACCCAAAGGTGCCATGCAGCGTCACCACCAGTGGCCAGTCGCGCTGGTCGCTGTAGAAGCTGGGTACGTAGAGATAGTACCCGGCGCCGCTGACAGGCTCCTCGATCCGCAACGACTCCACGGGCGTCTGCTGGGACTGGGTGACCGGGCACCCGGCCGCCAGAATCGCCAGCGGCAGCATGAGAACGTGCATGAGACAGGCGTAACGCATGTAAGGTTCCCTAACAGCCGAAATAAACTTCAACCAGACAGTACCGGCGCCGCCGGTGGCGGTCAAATCCCAATTGGCTACGGCCATGTCCCCTGTGTTATGCTACCCACCGGATACGGGCCGAACGGATGAGCCGGCGGTGCGTATGAAGGAACAGGACTTTATGTCAAAGTTTGCGGGAATATGTGCTGCCGCCCTGTGCCTGCTGGGCCTGCCCAGGGGGGTAGCAGCCCTCAGCAGCGATCAAGTGCTCGTCGTCGCCAATTCCGACAGCCCTCAAAGCGTGGAGTTGGCGCGATTTTACATCCAGCAACGGGGCATAGATGAGTCCCACCTGGTCCTTCTCAAGACCACCACCGACTACGCCGTCTCGCGGGAGGACTATAACACCCAAATCCATCAGCCGCTTGTGACGATCCTGCGGGAACGAAACCTCGCCGACAAGATTCGCTGCCTGGCGCTGATGTGGGGGATTCCCGTGCGAGTGGAAGGCCCACTGGCCGCCACGGGATCAATCTCGACCCTTTATGTCGCCCAGGCACAGAAATCGCATTACCGCTTGGCCATGGACTACAAGCTTCTGGCGACGGTTGGCAAGAAGTTCCCCCCGCCCCGCGGCGACGGGCTGAGTCCCGTGACGGACCTTTTTGAGCAACCTCCGCCCACCGTTTCCGAGCCGCTGACGGAACTGCGGCCGCTGCTTGGGGACATGGAAAAACTCCTGGCCGACAAGCTTCAACTATACCGCGATACCAAGGACGACCAGCAACGCCAGATCATGGCCCGGCAGCTCATGGGATTGCACCTGGACCTCTTCGGCCTGGACGGGCTTCGCCGTTTTATCGAGCAGGCGGGCCTGACCGACGCCCCGGACCCCAACGATTTGTCCGCGCGGTTTTTAGAGGTACGAGCCCGCCTCCAGGCGACCACCGCGGCCAGCCAGCCGACGGCTGAGTCCGTCACGGCGATTTTGGAAGGATTGCAGGAGACCGGCGGGCTGGTCGCAGTGGCTGCCGTCGCCAAGGGCTATGTAGACCAGAACAAGCCCGCCGATCCGGAAGCCTCCGTAGATAGCGAATTGTCGCTGCTTTGGTGGGACGTCTACCCACTGGGAGGCTGGTTGGCCAACCCGATGCTGTGGAACCTGCGGTTCAACGAGGATATCCACGGCGCCAAAATTCCCCCGGTATTGATGGCCGCCCGCATCGACGGTCCCAGCGCAGCCGACGCGCGGAGGATCATCGAGGACTCCATCGAGACGGAAAAAACCGGTCTCAAGGGCAAGTTCTACATCGACGCCGGAGGGCTGGA
>PMBX01000137.1:0-10185 GCA_003153915.1 Phycisphaerales bacterium | reverse complement strand
CGCCGGCGTGGCAGCGACGGTCGGGGCCGTCGCCGAACCGAGGCTTTTCGCCTTCCCGATCCCCCTAGACTTTTTCTCCCTGCTGCTGACGGGCAAGTACACCGTCGCCGAGTGCTACTGGCGGACCGTGCCCAACGTCAGTTGGCGGATGACCCTCATCGCCGACCCGCTGTATAACCCCTTCAAGGCCAATCCACAGGTTTCCACAGACGCCTTGCCAATGACCCTGCTCCCGAAGCAATAAATCCCGGCTGTGGAACCAAAACGGCGGGGGGGCAAGACCCATCGGCTGCCTAACCGACTCAAACCCTAAGCATCCAGAGTACTGGCAACCAATTATGTGAATGCAGAAAGCGAATCACGTCTTCGGCAAGGGGGACAAGCAGAATACCCGATACGTCGATCGCTGCCTTGGTTATTGTGCGAGTGGAGACTTCCAGGCGCTCGGGACTGACGTAGCGGCGAAACGACGGCCACAGCCGAGGGACCTGCCGGCGGTAGTCGCGATATTGCTCCGCGAAGAGTTCCTCAAGATGGTGCTCTTCCATTTTGATGGCCAGGAATGTCGCCGGCAAAAACAACAGCAGGATTGCCAGCAGCATTATTGGATTGCTGAACAGCAGTGCGACGCCAATGACGATCGAGCTGGTGCCCAGATAGAGGGGATTCCGGCATATTGAATATGGACCTTGGCGGATCAGTTCCTGTGACTTCCGCGATCCGATGTACAGGGTGGACCATAATCGCAGGCCCACGCCTGCCATCAGCAGCACATAACCAACGGACTCCAGCGATAAATCCAATAAGGAATTATCGGGAATTGACGTTGTGCTGACAAAAGGAATCAGCACAACCGGTAACATTGCCAATCGAAGAAATCGGACCCGGTATTTTCGGTATTTTCGGTATGTTCGACTGCTTTCGGTCACTGAACACCCGTTTGGCTTCTAAGCCGGTAGGCGACAGGTCGGGCACTGCCCGACGGTTTTGAGTTAGGTAGTTTTGTACCTTGGCAAATACACATATGTTCGCGCGGGAGCGCTCAATTATCTTCGCCGGTGGGCCGGCGCGCGTCATCGGATTCGCATAGCCGCGCGCCCATGGCCAGCAGGTACGGAACCACGGCGGCAGCGCAACCCAGAGAGTGGTTCATCCAGTCCCGCCATTCGGCGGTGCGGAGGGACGCGACGGCCTGGAGAAGCTCGCCCACCCCCCCGGCCAGCGCGGTGGCGGCGATTCCAGCCAGGCCCAGGGCGACGCTGCGTCGCCCGAGCGTCCAGGCCACGACCATCGCCAGTATAAAACCCGTCACGATGTGCAGGAAGGTGTCCGCCAGCCCGAAGGACATAACTGACCAGGCGACCAGCCCGTCCTTGCGGGCCAGTCCCAGCAGCACGGTCATGGCCGCCAGGCAAGTCAAAACAATCGCCCCGTTGCGAGGCCGGCCGGCACGGCCCAGCATGGCGGGCAACAATCCCCAGACAAACCCGGCAGCCAGCGTGCAGGCCGGAATAACCAACCCGCCGCCGGCCAGCAGCGAGCATCCCACCAGCGCCGAGGCCGTCGTCCATAAAACAGCCCGCCACCGCCGGATCGAATCAATGGAGCCGGAACGGATCAACAGCCACCCCAGCGACGCCGCCAGGCAGGCCACCAACCACAGTAGTCCCACCGGACCGACGCTTCCCAACAATACCAGCACTCCACCGCTGGCCGAGGAGATGTGCCTGATGGACTGCTCGCCCCCACCGAACCACGCCAGGTCCAGAAGGCGAAAATCCGGAAGCTTCATCAGGCCCATGGCCAAGGGCAGGACACATCCGCAGGCGGCCAGAATCCCCGCCGACAGCATCACGGCGCGGTAGCGTCGAGAGCCTAGTCCCGCCAGCAGCAACACGCAACCGACCGCCCCGGCGGAGAGGAACACCCCGCGCGGGGGAGATGCCTGAATCAGCAGGCAGGTAGCGACGATCGCCACGGCGACCCGTATCAGTCGCGATGGGGAATTCAACACGCCCGTGACGGTGATGGCGGAGGCCCGATCGTCCGTCCAGAGGGGGGTCAGCCACACGGCGACGCCCGCCAGGCCCAGCGGGGCCAGCGAATGGGGGATCGGTTCGGCGTGGCCCCAGATCATCGCCGCGGCAGAACCGCCCATCATCGCCGCACCGCAGAGGCTTACGTGCATCCCCCGCCCTGAAACGGAAACCAACAGGCTCTGTGTCAGCAGCACCGTCAGTGACAAGGCGGCGATCTGGAAAAGCATGGAGATATTGATCTCGCCGGTCAGGGTTCCTTCTTTTGCGGCGGCGGTCCCCAGGCCCGATCGGGCCAGGTGGTAGGTCAAAATCGCCGCCGGTCCCAACAACGCCAGGTGCACCGGATTGCCCGGTACCGTTCCATCGCCCGACAACGTCCTCCATGTCAACCACAGCGCCCAGACCAGCAGCAGCCCCATCGTCACCCCACCCCAGGTGGGATAGCCCGGCCACCACCACGTCAACATGCCGATGCCAACCACGCCGGTCAGTATCCAGCCAAGCAACGTATGCAACTGCCGCGATGTTGTTCCCGTGGGTATCGCCATCAATGCCGATTCCGCCGGCTCGTCCCGCCGCGCCTAAAACTTCCGTATCACTACTATCGGCAGGCCGCCGATTCGCCGATTGATATCGCGGCCGGTCAAGGCCGCTCCCCCGCGTTGGTCTCGACGGAAGCCGCCAGGACCGGGAATGTAATCCCTCCTGCCGGGAAGGCCACCACCCGCCGAGAACCGCCGCCGAGGATTTTCTCGGCCAGCGAGAACGCCTGCTCCACCGTCGGAAGGATCGTCAATCCCGGGAACCTGCCCAGCTCGGCGTGCAGCGTCGGGGAAACCATCAGCACGGGATTGCGGTTTATCGTCGCCAAGGCCAGTCGCACGAAGAATGCCGCATCACCGGCCAAGCTTGGCACCAGGCGTGTCAGCAGCGACCCCAGCGCAGCCGGCCCGAGCAGGCGAACCAGCCGCCTGGTCCCGGAAGGGCTTAACGGCCAGGGCGGTATCTTCATCCCGTAAGAACCCATTTCGCAACGGGTTAGACAGACGATCACCCCGCCCGCCCGCGCGGCCCACTGGGTGTTGGCGATGCACTTGAACGACTGCCACAGATCGCTGTCGCGCGGATAGGCGTTGACCAGAAGAATGTCCGCGGGGCTTTCCGTCAGCACGCCGCACGCGACGCTGCACCGCTTGGCCAACATCTGCTGGCAGGAGGGAGGCTCGCCAACGGCGATGAGCGTCGGCGAGTCGCTTTCGTCCAGGACATAAAGCACGCCGTAACTGCGCCCGCTGTTGCTGTCGGCCAGTTGGCCCGCGGCATCGATCGCCTTTCGCATCGGATTGGCCGCTCCGTCCGTGCCAACCAGCGGGCGCGGCGACCGCGACAGGCCCTGACGGTGCAGTGCGCCGATGGTGTCGATGCGGGCACAGCCCGGAAACAGCATCTTGTAGCCCCCGCCGAAACCCGCCTGGAGATGCGGGCTGACCGAGGAGATAAGAATCCGCAGGTCCGCCGAAGCGACGAGCCGGTCCAGCCAGACGTCGATACCCCCCCAGCGGCCGAGGCAAACGTAGGCGGACTGGTCATGACAGCAGTTGGACCGCCAGCGAAGCGATTGAGCGAAAGGCCCCAGCTTGGCCACGGCTTCGGCGATGGTTACCGGCGGGTGCATGCCCGTGGCAAAGACCACTTCCACCTGGCTGTCGGCGATTCGCGCGTGGGCGATTTCCCGCATGATTACTTCGATGATCTTCGCCAGCGGGCTGTGTCGCGTGGCGTCCTCCACCACCAGAACAATCCGCCCGCCGCGCCGGGCCGCCAGGAGCTGGCCTAACCCCGCCTCCCCGCCGGACTGGCTGATCAGCATGGCCAGTTCGTCCGGCCAATTGTCCTTGGCCTTGGGAAGCGTCGCTCGGGCGACCTGCTGGAGCTGCCAATGCTCCGGCAGGACGATTCGAAGCTCGCTTGGTCCCCATGGTAGCGACAGTTCAGGCATCAAGAATCCCTTCCTTGCCAACCAAGCGCCTCAGGGGCGCTTCCGTCCCACCACGACATGGTAAACGCCCAACGGTTCGCCAATCGAGAGGAAATCTCCGAATCCGCCCCCAGCCATCAACTCCTGGAGTTGGGCGGGGCTACGGTGGATCATGTTCAGCCCAAAGACACGCCTGAAGAACCGGTCCGTCCCGTGGGCCTTCGAGAGGCTGTTGGCCACCAGGACCGCCCCGGCGGGCATGACGGCCGCCAGCACGGCGACGATCTGGTGAATCTGCTGGTCGGAGAGGTATTCGCAGATGCCGATCATCTTGACGATATCGGGACGGCAATCGGTGAGTTTGTCGATGTCCCTGGCATCGCCGGTGATGAACCGCACCCTTTCGGCCAGCCCATGTCGGCGGGCCAGGTCGCCGGCGAACTGGTGGGCGTCGTCGTTGAGGTCCAGCAGTGTCGCCTCGGCCGTCCGGCGGGCCTGGAGCATCGCGTCGGTGATGATAATGCCCGGTCCGGCCCCGATGCAGAGCACCTGCACCGGATCGGCGGCCGATTCGTCGATGAGTCTGGCCAGGACCGCACCGGCCAGGCGGCGGCGGTTCCGCAAAGCCATGGGGATCGTCCCGCCGGCCACCAGTAGCTTGTCGGCCCATTGCCTGCATTGGCCGTTGTAGCTTATGACCATGCTCCGCCAGCCGCCCGGATCGGCCCAGTTGGCGGCGGCCAGTTCGCTACGGGTAAAGCGGAGCAGGCCCCGCAACCATCCTGCCGGCAGGTAATTGACCAGGGGGTTGACCACGGCAGCCTTCAGCAGGCGGCTGACCGTTCCAACCGTCTCGAAATCCATTTGGCCAAGTGGCAATTCCATCGGTAGTTCCAACTGCCGAGCGGATTGGAATGTCTCCGCGGTTGGCCGGTGAGTATATGCGTTTTTCGCCCCGGAAACCATGCATTGTCGCCATGAATACGCCGAATCCGAAGGCGTTAAAGTTTTGCCTCCCAAGCCGCCGATAGAACGGTTGTGGCTCGGCCGCGGAGGCCGGCCGGACCTTTGCCTCCAGGAATTATCGCGATGACAAAACGTCAACTGATTGATGAGATTATTACGGCCAACCAAACCGCTGAACCCGGATTCCTCGCCCAATTCGACGATTCCGACCTGCGCGAGTACCTCCGCCACCTGCGATGGGCCAAGCAACCCCGGCTGAGCGGGGAAGGGCGGAAATACGACAAGTATTTCGCGAGGCAGGCCCAAAACCCCGCCCCGGATGTCCGCTCCGGCGAACCGGTTATCGTCCTCCAGCCCAAGGAGGCCCCGCTGCCGACAGCCGTCATCACCGAGCCTCCACCACGGGCGGAAACCCCCAATGAGATCGAACTCGAAGACCTCGGCGAACCGCAGATCGAGACGGTCGAGCACCCAGTGCGGAACGAAGACCCGTTTGGGGAAGACTTTGTCGCCGAAGCCTTACCCGTGTCCGCCGACGGTCTGGATGTGACAGACTTGCAAGAAGACCTTCCGCAAGAACAGGAACCCTCGCCCTTCGCCCGCTCGCAACAACCCCAGCAGCAAGAAGAAGCCGAAGCGCAGACCTGGCTGTTCTAAGCGCCGGAGAGGAGCCGGCGCTTCGGGACGTGGCAGGGAACTGCGTATCCAAACTCGGGGCAAACCGCGTTGACATCCCAGCCGCGGGATGTATAGTAATCCTGTATCGCGTCGCCGCCTCCCGGCTGGCGTCGCCAACCAAGAGGCCGTAGCTCAATTGGATAGAGTACCGGACTGTCGATCCGGTGGTTGCGGGTTCGATCCCCGTCGGCCTCGTTCGTGGCAAGGCTTGCCTCCCTTGGGCAAGCCTTTTTCATTTCACCATCAGAAACGGTCCTTCCCGCCGGAACGAGCTACCCCTTTACGTCTTGCCTACCAACGCCTTAAGCCGCCGGACGTAATGTGCGTAATTCTCCCACGAAACGTCGTCGGGGATGAGGTGGTCCAGGTCGGGGATGTAGCGCCCCTTGGCCAGCGCAGGGGCCACGCGGTCGATCTCCCGGTCGATGGCGGCCTTGTCCTTGGCCAGCGCCCGCTTGTCGATCCCGCCCATGAACGCCAGCGTGGGATATTTCTCCCGCAGGGCGTTTACGTCGCATCCGGCGGCGACTTCCAGCGGGTAAATGTAGTTGACCCCCGCTTCCATCATTGCCGGGGCGATGGGGTCGAACATGCCGTCGGTGTCAACCGATATGAGCGGAATATCGTGAGCATTGGCGAAGGCCTTCACCCGGCGGTATTGCGGCGCCATGAACTCGTTGAAATGTTTTGGCCCGATCAGCGGGCCTTGCCGCCCGGCCATGTCTTCCCAGAAATGGATCATGTCAACGCGGACGCCCGCGGCGACCACCTTGCCATAGACCGTCAGGTAGATGTCCGTCATCCGCTCCATCATGTCGTGCAACATCTCCGGGGCGGTGTAGAAGGCCAACAGGCATTCCTCGTCGCCCATCAGCCAACGAATACAGCCGAACAGGCCGCTGTCGGGAAAAACGCCCAACTGGATGGGCACGCCCTGTTCCATCCACGACCGGGCATGCGTCAGCCATTCCCCCACCAGGCGGTCGGGATGGCCGGGGTCCAGGCGGGTCCGCTTGAAAGCTTCCCAGTCGTCGCGCGTCTTGACGGGATACTCCAGGAACTCCGACATGGATTCGTGGTTCTTGAAGTTGCGTCGCTTGATGCCCCACTCGTCGATGAATGTTACGGTCTCGGCGTCCTCGCTGAGTCGCGTGAAGGGCAATTTCGGACACGGCCCGATGTTGACGGGCACCACCGCGGGCATGCGGTCGCCGCCGAAAAAAACCGGCACGTCCCCCCGGTTGCTGACGCCCTCGGGAAGGCCCTCGGCCTTCCATCGTCTCCAGGTGCTGTTCCAGGGGCCCCAGCCGACCCAAAACGGCGGGCGGTCCACCGATTGGCCTGTCATCCAACGCACAAACCGGTCCCGGTGGGTCATCGCCTCGTACGCTTGGCTCACTTCTGCCCTCCGGGGCCTGCCGCGGCCTGTGCGGCGGCCTTGGCCAAGATGGCGGCGCGAACCTGGGCGGACACGTCGCCGTTGGCTTCCAGGAAGCTCTTGGCGTTTTCCCTGCCCTGGCCCAGCCGCACCTCGCCGAAGGTGTACCAGGCGCCCTGTTTCTCGATGATGTTGTGGGTGACGGCAAGGTCCACCAGGTCGCCGCTATAACTGATGCCGGAGTGGAACATGATGTCGAACTCGGCCGTCCGGAATGGCGGGGCGACCTTGTTCTTGACCACCCGCGCCCGGACGCGGTTTCCGATGGCCTCCTCGCCTTCCTTGATCGTACTGATGCGGCGAACGTCGATCCGCACGGAACTGTAGAACTTCAGCGCGTTTCCGCCGGGCGTAGTTTCCGGATTGCCGAACATCACGCCGATCTTCATGCGTATCTGGTTGACAAAGATGACGCAGGTCCGCGACTTGCAGATGGCCCCGACGAGTTTCCGCATGGCCTGGCTCATCAACCGGGCCTGAAGGCCCATGTGCTGGTCGCCCATTTCGCCTTCGATCTCGGCCTTGGGGATCAGCGCGGCGACGGAATCCACGACGACCACATCGACGGCGTTGGACCGCACCAGCATTTCGCAGATTTCCANNTGCTCGGCGTCGATGAATGCCGCCACCCCGCCTTCCTTCTGCGCCCCGGCGATGACGTGCAGGGCCAGCGTGGTCTTTCCGGAACCTTCCGGGCCGAACAACTCGCAGATGCGTCCCCGCGGCATGCCCGCACCGCCCAATGCCAGGTCCAGGCTCAACGAGCCGGTGGGAATCCCAGCCACGGGTACNNCTCGGCAGCCTTGCCTGACACCTTGGCCATATCGATCTCCTTGCTGGAAGTTTAATGTGCGGTACTGTAAGGTATTTGTTCGGTTATCTCAATAGGCCGTCTACAGAAAATCTGAAATTATCCGCCAGTCGTCTCCGTTGACAACGAAAACCTCGCGTTTACTTGCCCAATGCGGCCTTGGCCAGGGGGGTATAGACCGGTCCCGAGGGCGCCAGCCTGCTGGCGTAGACGACCAGTTCCTCGGCCCGCTGGATGCCGAAGTCTTCGTCCACCAATTCCACCACGGCTTGGCGGAACTGTTGTGGATCGGCCGCGTATTTGATCCTCGCCAGGGTAATGTGGGGATGAAAGCCTCGTTCCTCGCCCCGCAGCCCCAGCCCGCACATTGCCTCGGCGAGGCTTGCCTGGAGTTTGGCCATCCGCCCGCTGGGGTCCGTCACGTCCGCCCAGACCATCCGCAGCGGTCCTCGCGGCGGCACGCAGAGAAGGCCCCGGACGTCGAAGTCGAAGTTTTCGACCTCCGCAGCCGCACCGGCGGCACGGGAGCACACCTCGGCCAGCAGGTCGTCGGCCACGTCGCCCAGGAAGTTAAGCGTCACGTGCAGGTTGTCCAGCCCTACAGGCTTGAAGTCGGCCCCGCAATGTTCCAGCCGCCGCGACGCATCGACCAGGCCCGATCGAATGCCCTCATCGACATCCAGCGCCAGAAACGTTCGCACGGCCATCTTAGAACCTCACCATCCCGCGAAGCTCTTGGAAACGTTGGTCGATCTCCTCTCGGTTGGCTGCAACGAGGCGGTGGAGGGAGAAGTCCTCGATGGCCAGGCTCGCCGTTACCGTGCCATAGGCGACGGCTCGGCGAAGCACCGCCGGACTTATCCGACCCGCCGAGGACAGGTAGCCCATCATCGCCCCGGCGAAGCAGTCGCCCGCGCCAGTTGGGTCCACCACCCGACGGCTTGGATAACCGCAGAGGGGGAACACCCTCCCGCCGGTAAACAACAGGCTGCCGTGCTCGCCCTTTTTTATCACAACGAATTTCCGCACCATCCCGGCAAGCGTCGTCCCCGCCTCGATGACGTTGCCCAGGGAGGTGAGGCTCTTGGCCTCGGAATCGTTGAGGACCAGCCCGTCGAGCCTGGCGATCAGTTCCAGCAGCGCCTCGCGCTGGCTGTCGATCCAGAGGTCCATTGTGTCCGCCACCACCACCGCCGGTGCGTCGAGCTGCGAGAGCAGTTCCATCTGGAGTCGCGGGTGGCTGTTGGCCAGGAAAACGTAGCGGCTGTCGCGGAAGGCGGGGGGAACCTTCGGGCCGGCCTCGCCAAGGACGTTGAGTTCCACCGCCACCGTGTCGCGGTAGTTGACGTCGGCGTGGTAGCGGCCGTGCCAGCGGAAGGTCTTACTGCCCGCCCGCACCTCCAGGCCGGACATGTCGATCCGCGGATGGTCGCGCAGCGGCTTGAGGAAGTCGCCCTGACAGTCCTCTCCCACTACACCCACCAACCGAACCGGACAGAAAAAACTCGCCGCGTAGGCGAAATAGATGCTCGACCCGCCCAGGGCATCCACCACCTTGCCCAAGGGGGCCTCCACCGTGTCGATACCGATGCTTCCTGTGACAAGAAGGCTCATTGCCGGCTCCCGGTTTCCGCAAGACCGCCGAGAGTATAGCCCACCAGGCCCCAAGCCCAAAGCGGGAACCACAACGGGGAGAACCATTTCGAGTGGGAACGGAATTGCTTTTAAAGCCCCATGCGATGAACCCGCTTGCCCGTCGTGCCATCGACAAAGATCGGTGGGGCAGGGGCGTCCATAGTTGCCTCGATAAAACGAAAAAGCTCCGCGCAGAATGCGTCGGAGCTTTTCGTTATAGCATCAACAGTGTGCCGTCGTTGGTCTGGCGTTGCCGCCTGACCGGCCGCTTTCGCGCAAGGCGAACGCGGACGAGGGTGCGCTGACCTGTGCCGCCGGCAGATCGCTCTGCGTGGCGGTCTAGATATCCTCTAGAAAGGAGGTGATCCAGCCGCAGGTTCCCCTACGGCTACCTTGTTACGACTTAGTCCCAGTCACCGATCTCACCTTAGACAGCACTGAAACGTGCCGGCTTCGGGTGCTACCAGCTCCCATGACTTGACGGGCGGTGTGTACAAGGCTCAGGAACACATTCACCGCGGCGTAGCTGATCCGCGATTACTAGCGATTCCAACTTCATGGGAGCGAATTGCAGCTCCCAATCCGAACTGAGATCGGCTTTTTGGGATTTGCTCCACCTTACGGCTTTGCTTCCCTTTGT
>PMBX01000159.1 GCA_003153915.1 Phycisphaerales bacterium | reverse complement strand
TGGTGCGCTCTTGTCGGGTTCTAGCGGCCACCTCGGCTGTTGGCCAGGCTTGGGCCGGGAAACAAGGAGATTGTATGTCGACCTATATGAATGTGTTCGTAAGAACAGACACCGATATTCGAGATTTCGCATTGGAGATAAGTGGCATTCTCGGCAAGATATTGGCCCATAAGCAGATGGAGGTGGGTGACGTCTACGAAACCGACATCTTTGGCGCCCGCGTGGTGGTTTTTGGCCATATCGGGCTTGAGGATGACCAGGAGGAGAACCTGAATTTCACCCAATATCAGGTTCAAATCGACATCGGACCGACTACAGGTGGACAAACGCACGATACGCTGGTTCAAGCAATGTCGATCTATCTGGCAAGCGAGATCAGCGCCAAGCTGAAATGTCCCACGATGGTGACTGCCGAACTCCGGAAGTTGGTCGGAACCTTCGGCGTCGATGGGTGACATGTGCTATGGCTCGCAGGCCTCCCTTGTCCGCGGCCCAACCGGAGCATGAACCGGTTCGCGCTGTTACACGAGGGGCGCTGGTCCTCCCGGTACTCGCGTCATTGCTGATGATTCTCCAGTAGCGGTCCCTCGCTATTGATTGCCGCCGATCCGGTCTAGCAGCCGCAGCAAGCCATCCAGAATNNGCAGCCGGGAATATACAGGTCAACGGGCAGGAGGTTGGTTACTCCATTGTGAGCCTCGGGGTGATCGGCGTAAGGCCCACCGGATATAGCGCAAGCGCCAACCGCAATGACCAGTTTGGGCGCGCCAACGGCTGCGTAGGTTTTCTCCAGGGCCAATTTCATATTCTCAGGAACNNGTGTCTGCTTCGCAAGCATTACAACCGCCTGCGCTGACCTGGCGGAGTTTCAGGCTGCGGCCAAATAGCGCGATGGCTCGCTTGTCCAACGCACGGGCCAGGCGATACGGGCCACCATCGACGAACAAGTCCTCGCGCCTTCGTACGGACTGACGATAGTCGCCGGTGAAGCGAACGGCATGGTTGGGACAAAAATCGCTGCACCGGCCACAGAAAAGACACTTTCCCAAGTCGATACGGATTCGCTCCGTCAAACTTATCGCCCCAGTGGGGCAAATCGACTGGCAGCCACGGCAGCCGTCGGCGCACTTGGAGGCGTCCATGGCCGGGCGTCCGCGATATCGCTCGCTTAGCGCGGGCGGAGGACCTTCCGGAAACTTTGTCGTCCGATGCCCTTGTTGCCAGCGTGCCAGAAGTACCTTCAGCATATCAGTTGCCTCGGTCCTGGCGAGCTTATAGATCGTGCCCGCAATAGGACAAATTNNCTCTTGTTGCACAGGGGGAAGTCCGAAATCTGTTCGTCCCGCATGGCGTAGGCCAGGCCAAACCAGTTGTGAAACGACGGATCGACCACCTTGTATCGCGCGAACCGCCCGTCCGGGTCGGTCATCGCCACATGGCAAATCTCGCCGCGCCAACCTTCCACCAGCGATACCGCAAGGCGACAGGAGGCCGGCGGATCCATATCCACGGAGATTAGACCCTTGGGCATGGCTTCCAATTGGTCCTGGATGAACGCGATAGATCGCTGGATTTCCAGCCAACGGACTTGCGCCCTGGCGAACACGTCGCCGCTGGGCCAGGTGGCCACGGGAATGTGGGCGAAGCGGTAAACTCCAAAAGGCTGGTCCTTGCGAACGTCGCGGTCGATCCCGCAGGCGCGGGCGGCCAGGCCCACCAGGCCGATCTGCTGACATAGTTCCGGCGGGACAGTGCCAATGTCCTCAAATCGCGCGGTAACGGAGGCTGAACTCCACAGAAGGTTGGCTGACACGGAGATATCTTTGGCCGTCGCTTCCAGGCCACGACGTAAAAGGGTAATGGTCCTATCGTCGATGTCCGCGCCAACTCCGCCCGGGCAGATCAGACCTCGCCCAAATCGGTTACCGCACAAGGCGGCGGTCATGTTCAGCACGTCGCCGCGGATGCGCCCACAATACGACATCGTCGGCAGGAAGCCCACGTCTCCGGCCAGCGCGCCCAAATCACCGACGTGATTGGCGATTCGCTCCAGTTCCAGCGCCACGCCGCGCAAGGCCATCGCGCGGGGCGGGATATGGCAGCGGCCCAGCGCCTCGACGGCCTGGCAGTATGCTAACGCATGGCCGATGGTGGTGTCGCCCGCCAAGGTCTCCATGTAGTGAATGGTCCGTTTGTCCGGACCGCCGACCAAGGCCCGCTCGACGCCGCGGTGCTGATAGCCCAGCGAGATTTCCAGATGGTGGACGACCTCCCCGTGGCACTGGAAGCGAAAGTGCCCCGGCTCGATGATGCCCGCATGGACAGGCCCAACGGCCACTTCGTGGACCTGCGAACCTTCGACGCGGAAGAAGTCGGTCAGGCCGCACGGGTTGGGCCGGTCGTAACCGCGATAGGGAACCTGAAAGCGAATCGGTTTGAGCCACGGATGCCCCAACGGCCGGACGTTCCACTGCTCGTGAATCTCCCTCTCAAACCAGTGTGCCTGCGGACAATCCTGCGTCAGCGAATGATAGGAGTCCTTCACGTCAGTGCAGAGGACCGACAGGCTGCCCATGCGGTCTTCAGCCAGCAGCGCGTACAATCGCACACAATCCCCTTGGGCTGACTGTCCAAACAGCGAGGCGATCCTCCCTCCCTCGGCCAGTGATCGGCTGATCGCCTGACGGAAGGCATTGAAATCCATCCGTGGGACGGCCTGTGAGTCCATCGCGGACTCATTTGCAATTTGGGTGGGCCTTGCCCCTTCCATCAGGGTACCCCCAAGGAATGGACGGCCTGCTCAATCACGTTGCTCAGGTCTGCCGGCACGTATAGCCCCAGGACCAGCACCGCCAGGCCCAGGGCCGCCGGGGAAAGCACCGAAAGAATGGTTTCGCCCTTGGTTTGTGCGGCCGAAAATATGCCTCCGCCGCCATCCGCCTCGGCGGTCTGGCGGAGTCCAAAGGCCATGGGCAGGACGATCCGCGCCATGGCGACAAAGATGATCGCCAGAAGCGCCAGGCACGAGATGGCGGCTGCAACGTGATTCGCCATGGCGGCCATGAGGATTTTCAACTCACTCAAGAAGGGACCGAAGGGCGGAGAGCCGGTGATGGCCAGGAACCCCGCAACCCACAACACCCCAGAGACAGGCAACGTTCTCAGCAGGCCGCGAACCTGCGTCGTGGACTTGGTCTTGTATGCAGCCAGGATATTGCCGGCCACCAGGAACAGCATCGCCTTGGTCAGTGAGTGGTTAAGGGTGTGCAACAATGCTCCCAGGCTGGCTGCGCCGCCCACTCCAATGCCCAGGGCCAAGATGCCCATGTGTTCGACGCTGGAGTAGGCCAACATTCGCTTATAGTCCGACTGGACGATGATGAAAATGGCCGCAAACCCCATCGACAGGAGGCCGAAGGCGATAAACAGCCCTTGGCAGAACGACGCCAGCCCGGCCGCCGCCATTACCGAGTACACCCGCAAAATTGCCAGGAACGCGCAGTTCAACAGCGCGCCTGACAGCAAGGCCGAGATCACGGACGGTGCTTCGCTGTGAGCGTCGGGCAGCCAGGTGTGCAACGGGGCCAAGCCCATCTTCGTGCCATAGCCCACCAGGAACAACAGGAACGCCGCTTTCAGCCAGGTTACGTCCAACCCGCCGGTATTCACGACCAGTTGCTGGACGGTCATGCTCATTTCATGCGGGCCTCGGCCGCCCGCGCCATGCGAGACGGACGCAGCCAGGAAGAAGTTGCCCAGCAGCGCCACGGCGATGCCTACCGAGCAGATCAGCAGGTACTTCCACGTAGCCTCCAGAGAGCGATGATGCCGGTGGAAATGGATCAGCGGTGCGCTTGCCAGCGTGGTGGCCTCCACCGCCACCCATAGGATACCGAAGTGCTGGCTGGCGGCCACCAGCGTCATGGTCGACAGGAACAGCAGTAGGCAACCGGTGAATGTGGCCTCGGGAGCGTTGGAGAACAGCAGGCCCTCCTCGCTGTCCCGATGGCCGGTTCGCTCTTCGCGGGCAAGATAGCCCACCGCGTACAGGGCCGCCGCCAGGAACAAGGTGCTGGTAATGCTCAGGAACAGCATCGCCAGGTGGTCCAGCACGAGCCAATCGGCGAACTGGTGCAACGGGCACATCCGCCAGGCAATGATGACACCCGTGCTGTGGGCCAACGCCGCTCCCAACAGCAACGGACGGCGCAGGCTGTCGCGGCGAATAATGAACGCTGCCATCGCCGCTATCGCGGGCAATAATATTAAGGCCAGTATCATCCCTAGTCCTTCAACGCTGACATCTGGTCAGTGTCGATGTGGTCGAATTCGCGGTTAATGTGGTAGATGGTGATGCCCATCACGAATACGGCCATGAACACGTCCAGCAGGATGCCCAACTCCACCATCAGCGGCTGGCTCTCCGACATTGCCATGCCAAAAGTGTAGATGCCGTTCTCCATCACCAGATATCCCAGTACCTGCATGATGGCCTGCCTGCGGCTGACGATCATGAACAGGCCGACCATCACCGTGAAAAATGCCGCCGGCAGGACCAGGGAACGGCCGGCCAATGCCTGCGGCGGCAAACGATGCCCCATCCACAAGGCCGCTCCAATCATCGCGATTCCCGCCAACAGCGATGTTGTGTAGCCGACGATAGGCTCTACTTCACGCCGCGCGCCGCTCTCGCGGACCGCTCTTATCAGCAACCAGGGAAAAACCACACCTTTGAGAATCGTGCTGGCGGCGGCGGCCGGCAGCATCCGCAGCGTCAGTCCGCCCGCGTTGGCCAGCAACGGTAGCATGCCCAGGATGATCCCCTGAAACGCAACGATACGAATACAGGCGACTAACCGGCTGGAACCCAGAACCTTCAGGTTTACCAACACGACCAGGATGATGACTGCGTCAGCCCAGATATTCATGAAACACGGTTACCTCGTCACCAGGATCATGGCCAGAACACTCAGCACGGTGGCCGCCACCAGAAGCTGTGGCACGCGGAGCAAGCGGAGCCGGGCCATCGTCGATTCAATCACGCCTACCAAGACAGCCAAGATGAACATTCCGCCGATGCCGGCGGCCAGGTCCAACACGGCCAAGCCGCTGCGGACGGGAAGCACGATGCCTACCAGCAGCGATCCCAGCAACCAGAGTTTCAGGGCGGCTCCGTATTGGATGAACGCCAAGTCCACGCCACCATGGTCCAGCACCATTACCTCGTGGATCANNTCCAGGTGGGTGTTGGGGTCATCCACCGGGATACGAGAATTCTCTGCCAGAAACACGATGCCCAGGGCGGCGGCCACCAGGAGCATGGCCGGTCCGCCCAAGGAGACAAGCATGTTCGTGCTCAGCGGACCGTAGATGCCTGACAACGATAAGGCTGCCGTGCTTGCTCCTGCGCTGACGAATCGCGCCATTGCTGCCAGACCCAGCAGCAGGGCAGGCTCGGCCAGCATTGAAAAGGTCACTTCCCTGCTAGCCCCCATGCCTTCGAAGCTCGATCCGGTATCTAGCGCGGCGATGACCGTAAAGAACCGCATCAGGCCCAGCAAATACGCAAACAGCAGCAGATCGCCCTGGAAACCTAACAGCGCCGCCATGCCGGCGAAGGGGACCAGCGTAAGGGCGGCTGCGGCGCAAGCCAGGCCCACCATCGGGCCGGCTTTGACCACCCAACTGGCGGTGGTGCTGTAAACCGTGCCTTTTTGGAGCAGCTTATGCAAGTCGAAGTAAAGCTGAAGCAGCGGCTGACCGGACCGTCCGGCGAAAAAGGCCTTGGTCCGGTTGATAACGCCCAATAACAGTGGGCACAGCAACAGGGCCGCCAGGAGGTGGACCATGCCAACAAGGTTCATTGGCCCAACCCCCAGACCATCACGATCAGCAGCGTGACTACGATGTACAGCACGTAAAGCTGAATCCGCCCGTGCTGAAGCCATCGCAGCTTGAAGGAGATCCACTCGATGCCGCCAAAGGCGGGCTTATAGACATCCTGAAGGAACGTGTCCCGAGCGTGGCTGGACATCTGCGCCTGGCTGGGGAACAAGCCACCGTCGATACGATNNNCCAAGATGCCCGTTACGGCGACAATGTATCTCAGTGGGACAGCCGCTTGGCTCAGGTTCGCCGACAAATTGACGTCGTCCATGCCGGCCAGCAAGTTCAGCGATCCAGGCGCGCCGGGAGACGAGACGATCCACGGTCCGCCAAGCCCGATGGAGATGCAGACGCCGGACAACAGGACCATCGCCAGGCGCATCGACGCAGCCGGTTCGTGCGGGGTGGCGGGGTACTGGCTGCGTGGCGCGCCCAGGAAAACGATTCCGAATGCCTTGGCGAAACATGCGGCCGCCAAGCCGCCGATTAGGGCCAGTGCCCCAACCACCAGCAAACCGACGATGACCATTGCTTCACTTGAAGGCCCAGTGGCCAGACAGCCATTCAACGCACCCAGGTAAACCAGGAATTCACTGACAAAGCCGTTCAGCGGCGGCAAGCCCGAGATGGCGACGGCAGCGATGAGGAACGTGATTGCGACGGTGGGCATGCGCTTGATTAGTCCGCCAAGGCGGTCGATCTCGCCGGTGCTTGTCGCGTGCAGGACCGATCCGGCGCAAAGGAACAGCAGGCCCTTGAAGGCTGCGTGATTCAGTACGTGCAGCAGGGCGCCCGCGAACCCCAGTACGCAGATCGCCGCCATGCCGTAGCTCCTACCGAGCATCCCCACGCCCAGACCGATGGCGATGATGCCGATGTTCTCGACACTGTGGTACGCCAGCAACCGCTTCAAATCATGTTGGGCAATCGCCTGGAGCACGCCCATGACGCCGGAGAAGACGCCGATCCCCAGCAACGTCCAACCCCACCATGCCGGCCAGGCATCCAGAAACGTCAACGTTCGCGCCAGGCCGTAGATGCCGGTCTTAATCATCACGCCTGACATGACGGCCGAGACGTGGCTGGGGGCGGCTGGATGCGCCTCCGGCAGCCAGACGTGGAAGGGCATGAATCCAGCCTTTGTCCCGAAACCGACCACCGCCAACAGAAAGACCACGCTGGGCATCGCCCCCACGCCGGTCTGGCCCCGGAAACCATCGAAGTCCAGCGAGCCGCTTTGGCGCCCCAGCAGGAAAAACAACACCAGTAGGAAGGCCGTGCCCAAGTGTGTGGCGACCAGGTATGTCCAGCCGGCTTGGCGAACCGCGGGCTTGTCATCCTCAAACATGACCAGGAAAAACGAGGCCAGCGACATGACCTCCCAGGCCATCAGGAACAGCACGCCGTTGCGGGCCAGGACGACCATCGCCATGCTGGCGGCTAGCACATTGTAGAAGAACCAGCAGGAGCCGACGCTCTTGATCCCACGGTAGGCCCGCAGATAGCCGTTGCCGTAAATGGCCGCCACGGCCGTTAGGACCAAAATAGCCAAGAGGAAAATGGCCGACAGGCCGTCCATCGCGATATGGAAGGATCCCAGCGGAACTTGCCAAGGCAGGTCCAAACTCAGGGCAGGACCGCCCAGCAAGATGTTAAGCGTCGCCGGCATGCCCACAACACAGGCCAACACCGCGCCGACCGGGCCTACCAGATTGGCGGCCCGGAAATACCGGCCCAGCAGTAGAGAGGCCAGCCCGCTGACAAATAAAATGCACATCGCGACGACGAGCAAGGTCATACTCATCCCTTGCCTTGCTCCAGGACGGATTCGCGATGTAACAAATCGGCCTCCAGCCGGCCAACTTCAGAAAGGATTTCCTCGCGATCACCCTGGCGGATCAGGACATTGCGGAAAGACGCCTCACGGAGGACGAACGCCAGCTTTGACAGCAGGTGCAAGTGCGCCCGGATGGTGGGGCTGACGATGGTGAACAGCGTGTGGACGGGCTTGCCGTCCATCGCGCCGAAGTCGATGGGCTTTTCCAGAAAGCACAGGGTAATGGTCGCGCGAGGGATGTGCATCACGATAGGATTCCGCACATGGGGAATTGCGATGCCGTCACCCACACCCGTGGAACCCAGCGATTCGCGGGCCAGCAACACCTGAAAGAGGAACTGGCGGTTGACCTCCTCGGGCAGGCGCATCTGCTCGACCACTGCTTGCAGAACGGCGGCTTTATCGGCCCCGCTGAGGCGGTAGTGGATTCCGCCGCCTCGGATGGCCTCTTCGAGAGAGGGAAGCGCGGACTTGCCCAAGCCGGATGGTTCAGCGAATATCTCGGGCGAGACGTTGATCCTGTTGGATGTCGCCCACTCCAGCAGCTCTGCCCGGTTGAAGCGATACTGCTCGTTGACGCGATACGCCGGAAGCCTGCCTTCCTTAACCCAACGATAAATCGTTTTCTCGGAAACATTTAGGACGTTCGCGGTGTCCCGTACACCTAATTGCATGTTGCACTCGCTTTTGCGGGTCAATGTCCTAATAAAGCCTTATTATGGCCGATATGGGCGTAGTATGTCCAGGGTTGTCCGGCTTGTCAAGGGCAGTTTTATCTAGCCGTTTCATCCAGTATGAATTACCCCTGTGGTTCGGCGTAATTGATGGTTGCGCCCTCTGCCGGCGTCTTGCCTCGCATGGCCCAGGAACTGATG
>PMBX01000134.1 GCA_003153915.1 Phycisphaerales bacterium | reverse complement strand
GGGGCCATCATCTTGCAGGGGATGCAGTTGGTGGAACCCAGATCCACCAAACGCGGCAGGCCATCGGCAGCCTGCGTGGCCGGCTGGGATGAAGGGGCCGAAGAACCGCCCCTCTTCATCACGATCACCCCCACCACCGCAGCCGCCAGCACGACGACGATGGCGACCTTTTCGGCTTTACTCATGAATGTCTCGCCTTTCCGCTCCAGGCCGGCTGCGTCAGGCCAGGAGTTTCTTGACGGCCTCGATGTCGGGCGCCTTGCCCACCAGCTTTANNGTGTATTCGATGCCCATCGCCTTGGCGGCGGCCTCGGTATTCTCGGCCAGCTTCTTGCACTTGGGACAGCCGGTTCCCAATATCTGTAACTTTTTCATGGCGAAGGCCCTCCTATTCCGGGCGGCGCAGGCTGATCTGCCAAGGGCGACTGAGCCATAGGTATCATGCATGTCCCTACAGGCCGGCAAGCACCTTGGCTGCCTTACCCATCCCATACGGGAAGCACAGGGGACGTTGCGGCAATCACAACTCGCCAGTGGCGAGGAATTCATGTCGGACGGCGGCGGTGGCCTTTTTTCCGGATTCGGAGATGAAGGTCACCTTTTCTGGGGCGAATTGGGCCGTTTTCACCCTTCCGAAACCAGCGGGGGTCTTGATTACGCCCTGGATGTAGTTGACGGCAACGGGGCAGCAGGGGACAAACTTCATCGCCGTGGGGATGCCCATGCGACTCATTGCGTTGGGGCGGGCGGAACCAATCGCCCCGGCTGTGAAGAACGCGCGGATGTCTTCCAGGCCCAGGCATCGCTCGCGCCCGTTCCAGGGATGCACATGCCTGCCGCAGTTGGCGATCCACATCATCATCATCGGGAGCACCGATGCGTCTTTGAGCGAAAACCACAGGAAGCCCTCGCTGATATACGTCGCCGCCGTCCAGGCCGGCAGCTCCGAATGCTTCTGGACGACTCCGATGATATCCGTAAACCCACGTCGCGTGGGCAGGCTGGAACAATCCCCGTGGCTGGGTGAACTCCAGACCAGCGGCACGCGCGACAGGCTGGCAAATCGCCTGCCGGTGGCAACGGCCTGGTAGCGCCCATCGGCCGGGTCGCCGGTATCGACGGGATTGGTCATGCCCACACGTATCGGGCTGGTGGCAATCAGGACGGTCTCGTTGCGATCCGGCATGGCTAGCGTGGCGTGGTGGCCGATGGGGAAGCTGCCCGAAAAGCCCTCCATCACATTCTGGTCGTAGACGACCTGCTGGCCGTCCACCAGCATAAGACACTTGGTGTATGACCCGCGGATGCGGCGGCCCTTCATCCTCAATACCAGCGTGGTCACGTCACCTCGTTTTTCCATGCCCGCCAGGGACCACTTTTCGCAAGCCGGGTCGCCGTGGGTGGCCGGGAAACGCTTGGTGAACTCATCGGGCGAGCCGAAGGGCATGCAGAAGAAATCGCCCCGTAGCGATTTGAGCACCGGCTCGGTCGGCTGTTCCCGCTCGCCGTGCCAGGGGTTGACGTAGTAGGGCCGCACCGGCCGGGAGGTGTTGCGGTAGAAAGTCACCGGGGCCATGTGCCCGCCCAATTGCGTAACGGCCAATTCGATTTCCTTGGTTCGCATGATCCACGAAGGCTGATTGGCGATGGTCCTGGTCAACGGTTTCATTGGGTGGCTCCTTGGTACATTGAACGTTCTTTGTCTTCGTCGCGTTCGTCGCGCTATCCCCATCGAGATTCCGCCGGCCTGGCCACTGCGCCACATGTCCGGCGGCGTTGCTATACGTTCTATTCTGCCGGTCGTGAGGCGGCTTGCTCCGCCGCCGGCTGAGTCGCCGCCGCTGTGGCTGGCGCCAGGTCCGGGGGCGGCAGGAGGACCTTGCATGCCTGCTGCGCCGTGAACCTCCGGCCCGTCAGATAATCCACGAATTCCACGCGAACGGTGATCTCGTCATGTACGGGTGGACGGGCCTTCCAAGGGCAGACGAAGCTGAAATGGTACACGCCGAATCCACCGCTCCACTGCTTGCCCATCTCCTCGCCGGTCCAGGCATATTCGCCGATGAGGTTTTTCTCTGCCGGGGCGGCCAGGTCGAACAGGCGAATGGTCACCTCCCCGGCGGCTTTGATGACGCTGCCCTGGCGGTCGAGGGGGTCCAGGTAGACCTTGATGGCGTCGTGGCCGGGGCGCCCGTCGAGGTCCACCCCGCCGCTGTGCCGGCCCAGCTCGATGGAGGCAACGTGGAAAAGCTTCTCCAGGCGTTCAGGCCCCAACCGCCGAAGCGTCTCGACCTGGTCGGAAAGCTCGGCCTTGTCCTTGCGGAGCTGGTCGTTGTCTCGCTGGATATCGCTTTGGGCATGCTGGCTGTCGAGCCACTGTCGCTGGAGTTGGTCGTATTTGTCCGCCGGGACCACCGGGGCGCAGCCGGGGCAGGCCCAGAAGGCCCACAACACCGCGGTGACGGCCAGGCGGACCGGTCGCATCATTCCACCTTTTCCTTGTT
>PMBX01000116.1:209-6849 GCA_003153915.1 Phycisphaerales bacterium | reverse complement strand
GTGAACTGCGGCGCGAAGCACTCCTTTAGGTCGGGGGTCAGGTTGATCATGTTGCTTGCGTCCAGGTTCGCCAGCTTCAGGCGGTATTCCTCTGCCGTGTGGGCAAAGACGATCCGCCCTCCGTCGGGGCTGAACGAGGCCATGTAGCAATAGCCCAGCTCGCCGGCAAGCAGGCGCTGGTTGGTCCCGTCGGCGGCCATCGTCGCCACGCGGCTGACCTTGCCGTCGTTGGTGGCGAAGACGATCATCTTGCCGTCCGGCGAGAGATCAAAGCCGAATGAATCCTTGCCAAGCTTTTCGTCGGCGGTCAGGTCCTCCAGGCTGTTCCCGTCCGTCCGGCAGCGATAGATGTGCCAGTTGCCCGTCTTATTGGACTGGAAGTAGAGCCACTGCCCGCCGGGTGGAACCTTGGGGTTATTCGCACAGCCCAGGTCGATGATCTTGGTCAGGCCAGTCCCGTCGGAACGGACGCTGTAGATGCTGCCCTGGCTGGTGTCGCCTTTTTTGGATGTAACTGCGGGAAAGGTGATGAAGGAAAAAAAGATCGTGCCGGGTCGCGGTTGGGACGCCGCGGCAGGCTGGGTGGCGGCCATGGATGTTGCCTCCTTTGATGTTGTGAGGCTATTCGATGTTGAACCGGTCAGCATGACGGCCAGCAGGCAAAATGTTCGTAGGCGAGACATCAGGTGCTCTCCTTGTGTTCTGCTAACGCGCTGCGGCGCGGGCCTCCCGGGCGGCGAGGGCGAACATATCCAGGATTTCCCCAAGATGCGAGGGCTTGTTCCTCGCCAGCCAGAGGCGCTTGAACTGCCCGGCAAGGTCGTCCATGTCGTCGGCGTAGGCCCGCAGCGACGCGGGGGCAACCGGCTCGCCCATCAACAGGCCGCGCCCAAGTTCCGCCTTGTGGGCGGCAAGTACGTCCATCCGCGCCGCCAGGGCGAACTCCTCCAGCGCCAACGCCTCGAAGCGGTCCATGCCCTTGGCCGGCGACGGCCAGACGGACGGATCCCCCAGCCGCGCGATCACCTGGCGACATCCGTCGGGCCGCGTCTGGTAGATAGGCACGTCCAGGCCCTCCTTGGGCAACAGGGGATATCGCCATGCCATGAACAGGACGTTGTCATCACCGCCTTCGACGATGTGATAGGTGTCGCCCAGGAATTGCATTAGCCGGGCCATGCGCGGGTCCCTGACACCGAAGGTGTGGTAGCAGAACCGCTCGGTGAAGGCCGTTTCCACGGCGGTGGGTCTCCATGGGACGGGCCTGGCGCCTTTCCTGGTACGTGGGGACACGTCGGGGTACGCCGATCCGTTCCATGCCACCGCCCCGGAGAACGCGAACCCGTGCAGGCTCACGCCCAGCGGGTTGCGGTGGCCGTAGTCTCCCCAGTCGGTGCACAACATGCCGATGGCGCCATGCCGGCGGCCTTCCTCGGCAAAGGAGGTGATGCTTCTCATGCTCCGTAGAATGCGCCCCCCGTGGCTCTGGAAGGCGCAGGCGCTGGGGCAGACCATGAATGGAACACCCGCTTCGGCGAACTCGTGGGTGCGTCGCAGATAATTGCCGCCCTTGAAGAAGTCCCAGTTGTACAGAACCACGTCCTTGGGGATGTCCGGGAAAATCTCGGTGTGATGGAGAACCATGTCGCCCCAGGCGTTCATGGCTTTGCCGTGCCCGCGGCAGAGCTTGCGGAGCTTGAGCATAAACTCCAGGTACACATGCCCGACACCGATCCGCCTGGCGCGGGCTTTGCTACGGCCTTGGCCCAGGTCATAGGCCTCGTCTCCGCAAACGTGGAAATCGCCAGCCTCGAACAACGGGACAAATTCCTCGTAAAGCTCCTCGACGAACCGCAGGGACTTGGGGTCGCCCGGATAGAGGGTTCCGCTGGGCTGGCGCTTCTTTTCATCGGGATGGTACATCTCCCCCAGGTGACGGTATTGCGGCAACGAGAGAATACCCCCCATGTGCGAGAAGGTCGCCATGGAACCGATCAGCCGGACGTGGTGAAGTTTGCAGTGATCTTGTAATTCCAACACGTCTCGCGCCGTCAGGCGGCTGAAGCCCGCGCCGATTGCCGGGTGGCGCTGGAACTCGAAAACTCCGGCCACGAAAAGCAGCAGTTCGTTGATCTTCCACCGCGCCAACCGCTCCACCAGGGCCTTGAGTGTGGCCACCGTTGGAATCTTTCCGCGCGAGATGTCGTGATATACACCGCGGCGGGGAAAGTCAGGCCAGTCCTCGATCTGGCAGCAGGGCAGTGACCGGACATGGACGGCAAACATCTCGCGGAGGGTCTGGATGGCGTAGTAGGCCCCTGCGTCGGCGCCGGCGGCGATCTCGATGAGAGTGGGCGATATGACAAGCCGATATCGCTGCGGGTCGCCGATGCGCGGGTCGCGTCGGATGCGAAGACAGCAAGGCCCGAAGGCATTGCCCACGATCACAGCCTTGCGGCCCAGCCGACGCTTCAAGTCGTCGGCCAACTGGCCCAGGGGCAAGCGGTCAGCCGTCGTGGCCGATGCGAAAACCGGCAGCTTCGGCCAGGCGAACCGGCCCGGACGGGAAGAAACCTGCTTGGGCTGGATCAATAAATCGAGAACCATGCGTTTCCTTTCCTGAAAGGGATTCTCATGTTTATTTCCATGCTTGCGTCAGGATACCCAAGTCTTGGCAATTGACGCAACACGTTCAGCCAACGAGCCATTCCGGTGATGACCATCCAGCCGCCGCTTGCCAAAGCCCCATGCCCTGTTATTCTAGGTTTGTGCGAACCGGCGGTGACGCCGCCGGCTATTTCTGGAGAATGCCCATGTACGTCGTCTGCGTGACCGTGCACGTCAAGCCGCCCTTTGTCCAGCCGTTCCTCCAGGCCACCCTCGACAACGCCCGCCACACGCGGCGCGAAAGCGGCAACCTCCGCTTCGACGTGCTGGCGGCTGAGGAAGACCCCGCGCGATTCATGCTCTACGAGGCCTACGGCAACAAGGATGACTTCACCGCGCACCAACAGACGGAGCATTATCTGCGGTGGAAGCAGGCGGTGGCCGGCTGGATGGCACAACCGCGACAGGGCGTGCGATATAACAGCATTTTCTTCGGCGATGGCGAAGGTTAATGGAGACCGGCGGCATGGAAGGTTTTGAGTTTCATTGCCCCACTCGGATCGTCTTTGGCCGAGGGCAGTTCGCCCGTTCCGGCGAGTTGGCCAGTTCCATGGGCCGCTCCGCGCTGGTGGTCGCCAACGGGGCCGATCCTGACACCTCCGGCAGCGCCGTATGCCGCCTCTGCCAGATGCTGACGAAAGTGGGCATGAAGTGGAGTTTCCTTCGCCAACGGGGCGAGCCTGATGTCGGCAATGTAGAAGGCGGCCTGGAGCGGGCCAGGCGGGACGGGTGTGACATGGTGGTGGGCATCGGTGGGGGCAGTGCCATCGATGCGGCAAAAGCCATCGCGGGCGTGCTGTCCAACGGTGGCGGGGTGATGGATTACCTGGAGGTCGTCGGGGGCGGGCAAAAGTTCGCCGCCCCCGCAACGCCCTGGATGGCCATACCCACAACGGCGGGCACGGGCGCCGAGGTCACTCGCAACGCCGTCATCGCCTGCCGGGAAAAGCGGTTCAAGGCCAGCCTCCGCAGCGAACATCTCCAGGCTCAGGTGGCGCTGGTGGACGCGGAACTGGGCGTGACGGTCGAGGCGGATGTGACGGCCCGTTGCGGCATGGACGCACTGAGCCAGCTTATTGAATCCTATACTGCCGATGCCGCCGGGGCGATGACCGATGCGTTGGCCCTGGAGGGTATCTCGCGAGTCGCTCGGTCGCTGCGGCGGGCCTGTTGCCATGGCGATGACCTTGACGCGCGGGAGGACATGGCCGTGGCGGCGATGTTCAGCGGAATCACCCTTGCAAACGCAGGATTAGGCGCCGTGCACGGGTTCGCCTCGCCCTTGGGGGCCAATTACCCCGTTCCGCACGGGGTGGCCTGCGCGGTTCTGCTGGCGGGCGTGATGAGGGCCAATGTCCTGGCCTTGCAGCGGCAGTCGCCTTCGCACCCCTGGTTGCGGCGATACGCCCGCATCGCAGCGGTGCTGACGGGGAGGCAATCCGGCGATACGAAGGCCGTCGAGGAGGGGATTCGGTTCGTCGAGGAACTGGTCGCTGCCTTGGACATCCCGCCGTTACGCCGATTCGGCCTGACCGAATCGTGCATCCCCGAAATGGTGGCCCTGGCCAGGCAGACCAGCAGCATGAAACACAATCCGGTGCGGCTGAATGACGACGCGCTGGCAGGGATTCTACAACGGGCAATCGCGGCGGTGTCCTGACACTCAAATTCCCAGGACGTGTCAATTCTAGGGGTATAATGGACTAAGTCGGAATTGCATCTCTCCTGGAGGTTGGCTGGTTCGGTGTCCGCAAGAGGCTCTTCATTCCGGCGTGTGATTTGTCGCGCGTGCGTCGTGGCGGTGGCGACACTGTTGCCGGCAGCGTTGGCCGGGGCCGCCTGGACGTTCAGCCAGGATTTTGATTCCGGCTCGCTGAACGTGGCGGCGACGGCTGTAAGCGGCGGCCTGGTCACGCTGGAACCCAGGCGATTCGCTTCCCCGGAGTGGGCGGGGGACCACTGGTGGATGTACTTCCAGGCGTCGGGCGTGAATGGGGCGACGCCAACCTTCCGCGTTCCGGTGATGGAGATGTTTCAGCCGTTCCAGTCGGGTCATCGGTTCGTGTACAGCTACGACCGGGTGAACTGGAGCTTTTTTGACAGCGGGGAATACGGCTATAACCAGCAGTATTATGTCTTCTCCAACGACGCGCCCTTTTCCGCCAATGACGTGTATATCGCCTACGGCCTGCCGTATCCCACATCGGCCGTCGCTGCACATACGGAGCATTTGCGGTCCAGTCCTTACGTCTCCCCTACCGCCAGCGGTGATGGCCGCTGTGTCCTGGGCCGGACCGCCGGCGGCAGCGACGAGATGGGCCGTGCCATCCCGCCCCAAGACATCTACGCCTACCGCATCAGCGACTTCAGCGTGGGTGGGCCTAAGAAGCGCGTCGTCCTGACGGCAGGCAACCACAGCGGCGAGACCACGGGCAACTGGACACTCCAGGGGATGGTGGATTTCCTGGTCAGCGACGATCCCGTAGCCGCATCGCTGCGGCGGGACGTGGAGTTCCTTGTCTATCCGATGAGCAACCCCGACGGGCGGTATGCCGGTTACTTCCGCAGCAACCCCGAAAATCCAACTAAAGACCATAACCGCTACTGGAACTCCACCGACGGATTTACCGACCTGTCGGCGATTACCGCGGCGATGCGGGCCGATAGCGTGGGCGACGTTGATTGCTTCATGGACTTCCACTCCTCCGGCTGGAGCGACTCGCTGGGGATAATTGCGGGGCAATCATCAGGACCATTCGCCGCCTTCCTGGCCGCGCTGAAGTCGCGCGAGCCGCTGGTGGAGAACGTCTCCTATCTCGACGCACCTGGCGCAGCGTCCAACTGGGCCGCCAGTGAGGCGGGCCTTTCAGCGGAACTGTCCCTGACGCCGGAGGTGGGTTTTCTCGCCGGCTGGCAGCCGCAACGTTACCTCGACCTGGGCCGCGACTACGCCTTGGCACTCTACGATGTCATCCCGGAACCGAATATCGCGCTGTTGATGCTCGCCGGGGCGGTCTGGTTGTCAAGACTCACGGCCCGCGGCTGCTGCAAAATCCCGAATAATCGTTGAGGATTTACCAGCCGGCTGCAAGGCGGTATCCTTGGTCACATGAAGATCCTCGTGACAGCCGGGCCCACGCGCGAGCGGATCGACGCGGTGCGGTTCATCACCAACGCCTCCAGCGGACGGATGGGCTGCGCGGTGGCGGAGGCGGCTTTGGCGGCGGGGCATGAGGTGACGTTGCTGCTGGGGCCGTGCNNGACTTCACCGTTTCCGCTCCGGCTGATGGAAAAATCAAGCGGTCAGACGGCCCGGTGACGCTGCATCTGGAACCCACCGCCGATCTGCTGGCCGGGGTGGCTCGTCGCAAGCTGCCGGGGCAGAGGATCGTCGCCTTCGCCGTCGAAGATGGCTGCCGCGACGCCATCGAGACGGCTGCCCGGTCCAAGCTGGCCGACAAGGGCGCCGACTATATCGTCGTCAACACCCCCGCGGCGATGGGAAGCCCCACAAGCCAGGCGTGCATCCTCTCTCCAACCGGCTATATCCTGCCCTGGGCAAAGCGGGACAAGGAAGAACTCGCCGTGCGGATCGTGGCCCTGTTGACCCGATAGGCGGCAACGCCGGCCCCGCGCGGTCCGTATCGAAAATCCACGAATCCGTGGAATTGCCTATCCTATTTAAGAGTTGATTTAGCCGCGAACGAGACGAAATAATCTTGACAACATTATGGGCATATGCTTATAATGCCGATAGCATAGGAGAACCTGACGTGCCAAGACCGACATGTTGCCGAAGGGTTGGCCAGATGCCGAGGTGCGGGCTGTTCAAGCCCGCCGGGCTGCCCTGCTCGTCGCTGAAAGAGATCGTCCTGACCGTGGACGAGATGGAGGCGATGCGACTGGCCGACCTGGAAGGCATGTATCAGGAACAAGCCGCCCAGCAAATGAACATCTCCCGCCAGACGTTCGG
>PMBX01000116.1:0-199 GCA_003153915.1 Phycisphaerales bacterium | reverse complement strand
TGTCCCAAGTGCGCCAGCAACAACATCCACCGAGCGGCCGAGGACCGTGGTTGTGCCGGCGGAGGCCCTGGTAGGGGCGGCGGACGCGGAAGATGCCGCAGGCGCGGCGCCGGCGCCCACATGGTGCGGGGTGTCAAAGTTGTTTCCCCGGAAAAGGCCGGCAAGACTGGCGAAGGAGAGTCCGCATGAAGATCGCAGT
>PMBX01000138.1 GCA_003153915.1 Phycisphaerales bacterium | reverse complement strand
GGCTCGCCGGCGAGCTTCAGGATCTCGGCCATGGCGAGGATGTGGATGTTGGGATGGCCGCCCGCCTCCACAAGCTTGGGCGACAGGATGCACATCGCGCAGTCGGTGGTGGGGAAGGTCTTGTCGAGCTGGGCCATTCGGCCCCCGATGGACGGCCCGGCCTCGACGAGCCAGGTCTCGACGCCCATCTCGGCCAGGTCCAGGGCCGCCTGGATGCCCGACACGCCCGCACCGATCACCATTGCCTTCTTGTGCATGATACGCACGCCTTATGCCTGACGGATTCTGGCCTTGAGCTCTTCCATTACGGTCTTGCGCCCGTCGGTGGATCCCTTGATCAGGTCGCGGCGGACGAGCTGGGTGAGGCGATCGATCTCGTCGTTATCGGCCAGCAGATCCGGCGGGGCCGCCCCCTCCTTCACCGCCAGGAACCGCAGCGCCCGCATCACATCGGTAAAGTTCACCGACTGGGGGCACCGGGCCGTGCACCGATAGCACATCGCGCACAGCCAGATCAGCGGGCTCTTGAGCACCTCGTCGCGCAGGCCCAGCAACACCTGCCGGATGATCCTGCGGCAGTTGTACTCCTCGTCAATGTTCGTGACGGGGCAACCGGCCGCGCACGTTCCGCAGGCGAAGCACTTCTTGATGTTCTCACCGCCGGGGACCGCGGCCACCTCGTCGCGGAATCCTGGATCCAGATTATCCACCATGATCGTCTTTGTCTGTTCCTCACTCATCGCAAAACTCCTGTGATCGCTTCCGGGCCGGCGGGGTCAGGACTTGGGCCCCAGGCCGGCGATGCACTGGTCCTCTCGGACGACTTTTCGCGGTCCGCCTTCGATGCCAGTGGACCAGTCATGCGGTGCCGCGATGGCATCGAGCCGGTCGAGGGTTCCCAGCGCCTTGGCCCGGTCGTAGATTCTCTGCCAGGCGCATTCCGTGTCGGCGTTGACCTCGCACTTGCCCTCGCGGCTGCCGCCGCACGGGCCGTTGAGCAGGCGTTTGGCGCAGCGCGTGATGGGGCAGACGCCCGCGAACTCTCCGAGCCGGCAGTGGCCGCAGCCCAGGCATTTCTCCGTCCAGACGCCCTGGGATTCAAGGATGCCGATGAACTGCGTGTTCAGGCCGGGGTATACGGGCTTCTGGGGGAACCGTTCCGCCAGCGTCTGCACGCCGGCCCCGCACCCCAGCGAGCAGATCGCGTCATACTGGCTGACGCGCTGCGCCAGGATGTCGATGAACGCGTCCTCGCACTGCCGCTCGATGGTGCACTGATCGACCACGACGTGGCCCCGACCGACCAGCTTAAGGCTCATCCGCAGGGCGGCCCCGATGATGCCAACCTCTCGCTCGCCGCCGGCCAGGCAGACCGTCACGCACGTCCCGCAGCCCACCAGCAACACGCGATCGTGCCCCTGGATCATGTCGCGGATTTCCGGTATCTTCTTGCGATCGGCCACAATCATGTCTTCTCTCCCGCAATGACGGCCTCGGCCAGACTGGCCATGCCGGCCACACCCGCCAGGACAGCCTCTCGGCCCCGCCTCAGCGGGCTGGGGCCCAACTCCACGACTCGCTCGTGCATTTCGGTGGCGATCTCGGCGAACCGCGGGCCTTCGGCCGAGGAAAGGTTGAACATCTCCAGGCGTCCGGCCCCCAGACCGATCTCGTCCAGCAGCTTCTTGGCCCGCTCGACCCGCCGCCTGGCGCGCAGATTGCCTTCGAGGAAGTGGCAGCCGCCCTCGAGACACCCGGCCACCAGAATGCCGTCGATGCCTCGCTCGAAGGCGGTCAACAGATAGTTGACCTCGATCTTGCTAGTGCACGGGAACCGCAGCACCCGAACGCTGCCTGGGTACTGGAGGCGCATGGAACCCGCCATGTCGGCGGCCGCGTACGCACAGTAGTGGCAACACAGCGCCAGGATGACCAGTTCTTGATCTGTATCCATGGTCCGTCTCTATCCTTCGGTCCATCGGGGCCGGGCGACACCCACCTGCTCCAAGTAGGCCCCCTCGCCAGGGCCCACCGGTCCGGGCCCGGCGTTCAGCAGGCGGTCGATCGCGCCCAAAATCTGCGCGTCGGTGTAGTGATGAAGCGTGATGGCCTTGGCCGGGCACTCGGAGGTGCAACTCCCGCATCCCATGCACACGGTGGGCTGAACTTGGGCCTTATTGTCATCACCGACGATCGGGGCCAGGTATGGGCACACGTGCACGCACGTCATGCACGAGACACACTTGTCGGGGTCCACGCGGGCGATCTGCGCGCCGATTGGCATGGTTTGCCGCGAGAGGATCGACGCGGCCCGCGCCGCTACCGCACTGGCCTGGGAGATGGTCTCACTAAGGAACTTCGGCGCGTGGGCCGTCCCGCACAGGAACAGGCCCTCGCTGGCGAAATCCACCGGGCGGAGCTTGACGTGCGCCTCCAGGAAGAACCCGTCGGCATTGATCGGGATGCGGAGCAGGTCGGAAACCTCCTGGCGGTCGTGTTGCCCGACGATCGGCGCGGCCAGCACGAGCACGCTCGGACGCATCAGGAGGTCACGCTGCACGATTGCGTCGCGGACCGTCAGCTCGATGGCGCCGTCGGCGCCGAGCGAGAACCCCGGCGGCGCGTCGTCGTCGAACCGAACGAAGAGCACGCCCGCCTGGCGGGCCTTCTTGTAGGCGATCTCGCGGAACCCGTACGTCCGCATGTCACGGTACAGCACAACGACCCTCGCGTCTGGATGCCGCTCCCGCACGGCCAGGGCGTTCTGGACGGCCATCGTGCAGCAGACCCGGCTGCAATAGGGGCGATCGGCCGTCCGCTGCTCGACACACTGAAGCATCGCGACGGTGGCGCCCTTGGGCAGGTCGAGCTCGCCGCGTGCCAACTGGCCGGACAGATCTCGCTGGGTGATAACGCGGGGGCTCTGCCCGTACCCGAACGTAGTGGGCTTGCCCTCGACGGCGCCGGTAGCCACCACCACCACGCCGTGCTCGACTTGGCGGGTCTTTGCGCCGGTGGTGATGACGGAAGTGAAGTCGCCGACGTGGCCTTCCACCTGGGTCACATGCGAATGCAAGTGGACTGTAATGCGAGGGTGTCCGATGACACGGTCGATGGTCTCGGCGAGGAAAGCCTGCACGTCGAGGCCGTCCAGCGTGCGGAAGAGGTCGCGGGCGGCGCCGCCCAGCGCCTCGGACTTCTCGACGAGGTGAACGGGGAATCCCTGGTCGGCCATCGCCAGGGCCGCTGTCATGCCGGCGACGCCGCCGCCGATGATCAACGCGGCGCCTTTGACGGTGACGGTATCTTCCGTCAAGGGCACCAGGCGTGCGGCGCGTCCGACGGCCATTCGCACGAGGTCGGCCGCCTTGCGGGTGGCCGAATCTGGCGCGGCCGAGTGCACCCAGGAGCACTGATCGCGGATATTGGCCATCTCAAGGAGGTAGGGGTTCAGTCCGGCGTCGCGCAAGGTGTCGCGGAAGATCGCCTCGTGGGTCCTGGGCGTGCAGGAGGCGACGATCACGCGGTTCAGGCGGTACTGGCCGATCTTGTCCTTGATCGTGTCCTGGGTGTCGTCGGCGCAGGTGTAGATGTTGTGCTCGGCCAGGACGACGTTGGGCAGGACGGCCGTCCGTCGAACGACCTCCTCAACGTCGACGACCGAGGCGATGTTGCTGCCGCAGTGGCAGATGAACACGCCGATGCGGGGCGGCTCATCGGTGACATCGCGCTGCGGTGGATACACCTTGGTCCTGATGCAGGTACCCCGTGCGGGCGCCAGCAAGCTCATAGCCCTGGCCGCGGCGGCGCTGGCCTGCATCANNTGTCCTTGGGCTCCTGGAAGGCCCCGCCGACGAACACCCCGGGCCTGGACGTATCCAGGGGGTGCAGTCCGTCGGTCTGGGCGAAGCCCCATTCATTCAGCATGACACCGAATCGCCAAGCCTGTTCCTGCAACGACGCGCTGGGCGACAACCCCAGCGACAAGACAACCATGTCGAACTCGCCCTGACGGCAGCGGCCATCCTCGTCGAGGTAGCTGATGCGCAGGTTGCCGGTCGGGCGGTCCTCGTCGACCGATGACGGCTTGCACCGGACGTACTTCACGCCCAGTTTCCTGGCGCGGTTGTAGTACCGCTCGAAGTCTTTTCCGAACGCCCGCAGGTCGATGTAGAAAATCGTGGCGTCCAGCCCAGGCTCGTGCTCCTTGGCCATGATCGCCTCTTTGGTGGCAGCCATGCAGCACACCGATGAGCAGTAGTCCTTGCGGCGGCTGGGGTCTCGCGACCCGACGCACTGAATGAAGGCCAGGCGCTTGGGGGCCTGGTTGTCGCTGGGCCGGCGGATGTGCCCGGTGGTCGGCCCCGAGGCCGAGAGCAGCCGTTCGAACTGGACGTTGGTGACCACGTTGGGCAGGAGCTTGAAGCCCAACTCCATCCGGCGCGTGGCGTCGAAGGCCTGGAAGCCAGGGGTCATCAGCACGGCCCCGACGTCCAGATCGAGCATCTGCTCCTGCTGGTCATAGTCGATGGCCTTGGCCTGGCAGACCTCGGCACACAGCCCGCACTGCCCGGTTTGGAAGTGGACGCAGTTTTCGCGGTCGATGGCCGGCACGCGCGGCGCGGCCTGCGGGTGGGCCATGTCGATGGACGGCCTGGGGCGAAGATGCTCGTCGTGGGCTGTCAAGTGCGGCATGGGACCACGAGACGTGATCTGGGCCAGGTCCACCGCGCCAGTGGGGCAGACGGCTGCGCACGCGCCACAGACCTGGCACTGGTCGGTTCGTTCGCCGAAGGCTGGCTGGACCTCGCGCCAGAACGCCCGGCCGGACAGGTTGATCGCGCCACGGCCCATCAGTTGGTTGCACGTCCTGACGCACAGCCCGCACAGGATGCACTTGCCATCTTTGGCCGGTGCGAACGGCGTGGACGTCACACCGAGCTTGGCGGCAAAAGCGGCCAGGTCCGCCGATTCGGGCGCCTCGGCCAGCAGAAGCTCCAGGATCGTCCGCCTCGCCTCGCGGACAGCGGGGCTGTCGGTGTGCACGACCATCCCGGCGGCAACAGGGTAGCTGCATGAGGCGACCGGACGGGGCCCTCGGGGCGTGTCGATCTCCACCAGGCAGACTCGGCACGCGCCGTGCGGCGGCATGCCCTTGTAGTGGCACAACGTCGGGATCGACAGGCTCAGTTGGCGGGCGGCCTGGAGGATGGTGGCGCCCGCGGGGACCTCTGATGTCCGGCCGTCGATGGTCACGGCGATCTTGTCTGTTGAAAGCGATGCCATGTTCATTCTCTTGTTAGCGGCGCGAGCTGTGCCGGGTCATCAGTGCCTATCGCGCAGATGCCGGCGGGGCACCGCTTGTCGCGAATGTGGGCCTGAACCTCGTCCCGGAAATATTCCAGCGCCGCCGTCACGGGGCCTGACCCCGTGGCGCCCAGCCCGCACGAGGCCGCCGCGGACATAGTCCGGCTGAGGCGCTCCAGCAGCGGAATGTCCTCATCCCTGCCCTGGCCCCGCGCGATGCGAGTGAGGATTTCCAGCATCTGCCGGGTGCCTTCGCGGCACGGCGAACACTTACCGCACGACTCGTCGGCGAAGAAACCCAGCAGGAATCGGGCCATGTCCACCATGCACGCGCCGTCATCGAGCACGATGATCCCGCCGGTGCCCGTAACCGCCGCCTGGCCTGACCCGTCATCCGAGTCAATGGGCAGGTCCAGCAGGCTGGGGGGAATGCAGCCCGTCGAGGGCCCGCCCGCCTGAACGGCTTTGAGCGGCCGGCCACCCCGCGTCCCCCCGCCGATGTCGTAGATCATGTCCCGTAGCGATATACCGAAGGGCACCTCTACTAGGCCGGCGTTCTTGACGGCCCCTTCCAGCGAGAAGACCGTCGTGCCCTTCGTGCCGGCCGTGCCCATCGAAGCATACCAGGCGCTTCCGCGCGTGAGAATGGGCGCCACGCTGGCCCACGTCTTGACGTTGTTGACCACGGTGGGCTTGCCCCACAGGCCTTGGGTAACAGGATAGGGCGGCCGGCTTCGCGGCTCACCCGAGTGGCCCTCGATCGACTCGATCAGTCCCGTCTCCTCGCCGCACACGTACGCCCCCGCGCCGCGACGCACCGTAACGCGGAACGACCAGCCGCTGCCGAAGATGTCCGACCCCAGCAGGCCGCTGGCCTGGGCCTCGGCGATGGCGTGCTCGAGGATCTGGATCGCCAGCGGGTACTCGCTTCGCACGTAGATAAAGCCCTCGCAAGCGCCGATGGCGTATGAGCCGATCAGCATCCCCTCCAGAATAGCGTGCGGGTCGCCCTCGAGAATGGTCCGGTCCATGTAGGCTCCGGGCGCACCCTCGTCGGCGTTACACACGATGTATCGAATATCGGCGTGGGTCTCGCGGGCCAGGCGCCACTTCAAGCCCGTCGGGAATGACGCCCCTCCTCGCCCCCGCAGGCCCGACTTCGTGACCTCCGCCAAGGCCTCCTCGGGCTTCAACTGCGTCAAGGCCCGCAACGCTCCGCGGTAGGTTCCCCGGGCGATGGCCTCGTCAATTGACATCGGATCGACCGATCCGCAGTTCCGAAGGATGATCTTTTTCTGACGTCGCCAGAACGGCAGCTGCGACCACTCAGGCACAACCGCCAGATCGGCGGGACACTGGGGATACTCGTGCATCTGGCCGGTGGAGACGTGCTCCTCGCGCTCGAAGCGGCCGATGGCCAGATCCGCCGCCAAGCGGCCGTCGCGCGCGTAGCCCGCCAGCAGCTCTCGCGTCTTGGACGGCGTCATGGTTCCGAAGCTCACCCGCGGGCCGCCCGGCAGCATGAGGTCCAGCAGCGGCTCTTGCGAGCAGAACCCGATGCAGCCAGTTCGGGTGACGTTGGCGTCGAGGCGCAGGTCCTTGACGGCTTGGGCCGCGGCTAGCTCGACCTCCCCGGCCCCAACGGCCAGGCCGCAACTGCTGGCACCGACAAGGATCTTGAGCCGCCGGGGGTAGAGCGTCGCCATGCCGGCGGCGGCGGCGACTTCGAGATCCTCGCTGGTACGTATCGCGCGGGTCATGTGCAGGACTCCAGAACGTCCGGAACCCTCGCCAGACTCATCTGGCCGATCCCCACGCCGTCGATACGCATCACGGGTGACAGGGCGCAGAGGCCCAGGCAGCGGACGGTCCGCAGGGCGAAGCGCCCGGCCTTGTCCGCCTGCCCGGCCCCAATGCCGAGTACGTCTTCCACTCGGCGCAGCAGGCGGGCCGATCCGCCCGCGTGGCAACTCGTTCCGTTACAGACCTCCACCAGGTGGCGGGCGGGCGGCTCGAATCGGAACTCCTCATAGAAGCTCGCCACGCGCATCGCGGCGGCTAGCGGGATGCCCAGGGCGATGGCGGCCCGCTCGACCATCGGGCGCGGAAGATAGCCGCACCCACGGCTGATGTCCTGGAGGACCGGCATCAGGGCGCCACGGTCGCCCTGGTGGCGGGCGAGGGATTCCCGCAACGTTGCCTCGGCGGCCTCGTCCAGCGGCGCCGAGGGCTCCGGCGGCTCGACCGTCCGGATGCGGTTGCGGACCGGGCAGGCCTCGATGCAGTCGCCGCAGCCGGTGCACTTATCGGGGTCTACGCCTCGCGGGCGGAGACGGACCTTGGCCTTGAAGTGGCCGGCCTGGCCGTCAAGGGCGAGCACGTCGGCCATGGTCAGGATGTCGATATTGAAGTCTCTCATGCACGCCACGAGCTTGGGCGAGATGGTGCACGTGGCGCAGTCGCCGGTGGGAAAGGTCTTGTCGAGACGCGCCATCGTGCCGCCGATGGTCGGGCTCTGCTCGACAAGGTAGACGTGGAACCCGGCGGCCGACAGGTCCAGCGACGCTTGGATCCCGGCGATGCCGGCGCCGCAGACCAGGACCGAGCCGCACGGCATGGCGGGGTCATGGTCGGGGGGCGCCGTCGCTGACTGGGCATTGGAGGCGATCATGAGAGTCCTCCCTCGTGGGCTGTTGCCGTGTTGCACCTCAACGGATGAACCTGGGCGCCTTCCTCAGAACCCGCCCTCATGCCTTTATGATCGGCCGGCAGGCGGCGGACCGCCTGATGGTGGCGCTCTGTATATGACCAGCAGCGAAGCACTAATCACCCGTCCCTTCTTCTTCATCCATCTTGGCCTGGGTCTCGGCGGCCTCGCGGGGCATTACCTTGCGGTAGACTTCGGGGGGGCTCATCACAACCCCGTCCACGGTCAGTAGATCCTGCTGCACGCGAACGCCGAAGAGGCGCTCGTTTTCGCGGAGGTATGGGAGGATGAGCATCCAGTCGGCGTTGGACAACGGCCGATACACACCGCCGTTGAGCTGCTCGTCCACCAGGGTGTGGCGCGGGTCGCGGATGTAGATGGCGCCGCCTGAGGCCAGCGACAGCAGGTTACTGCCCGGGTAAGGCAGGTCCAGCGGGACCACCTTCCCATGCTCGTCGAGTCGGATACCGTTGACGACGGCGAACCCGCCGCCGGCCAGCGGGTCGCCGGCCATGAACGACTCGGCCAGGTAATCCAGCGCCGTGCCGTTGATCACGGCCCGTGGCCGGCCAACGGCGTTGATCATCGGTCGGCCGGCCGCATGGCCCAGAACGTAGACATCGCCGCCCTTGGCGCCGTACAGGAACGTCTGGCCCACGTCGCCGTGGACCACGAGCTTGCCTCGTTTGGCGATCTGGCAGACCTGGTCCTGGGCGTTGCCGTGAACGTGCACTTCCAAGCCATCCATGCCCGAGGCCAGGTAATCGCCGGGGTTGTCGTAGCAGTCCACGCGCAAGCCAACGGTGTACGGTCCGAACCCCACCCCGTGGAATCGTGTGCCGCGCGTGTTGTAGTGTACCAGCCGCCGCCAGCCCAGCCTGTAGGCCTTCACGGCCAGCGTCGCGTCGCAGTCGGGTCCTTCGGCCGCAAAGCCGCGGGCGTCGATCAGTAGCGTCTGCTCCTCGCCCTGTGGCCCGCGAAGCTGCTCACGCGTGTCCCAGGTTATGCGGCGGAACGGGTGACCGTTGCCGCCGGCCTCGCACAGCGGCTGGGCCGCGAAAACCCGCTCCAGTCCCGCCCGCAGAATCGTCAACACGGAGCTTCGCTTCTTGTCGCCGGTGGCGCCATGCCGGTCCATGCAGATGGTCAGGGCATCGATACCCGTCGCGGGGGCTGCCTCGGCCATTCGCTGGGCGGCCTGGTCGACGAACCATCGCAGGTGATCGTAGTCCATGTCCGGCAGAGCATCGCGGAAGCGCTCGCAGAGCTGTTCGGGACTGCGGTCCGCGATAGCCCGATCAATGGCGGCCAGCTCGTTCTGGTGCGGTTTGGCGGGCGTGGCCGCACGGACCGACAGGTTGCAGTGGACCTGTCCGGGCGGCGTGCGGACCGGTTCGCCGAACTTGTTGGCGACGTGAAGCTGGTACTGCGTGCTGTCGGGCGGGCCGTCGCCCCTGGGGCCGCCGTTGGTGGGGGTCACGGTCATCAGGAACGCTCCACCGTCGGAGTGGCTGCCGCCGCGGGCGTTCCAGTAGTGGTCCGCAACCGGGGTGAAACGCGGATCTTCGCCGGCCAGGCTCGCCAGCGTCGCGTCGATCGCCTGCTTCTCCGAGCACACCAGCGCGATGGACACCTCGCCCTCTTGCAGTGCAAACACCTGCGGGCGAAGCATCGCGGTGTCCGTAATGCCCAGCAGTTGGAAGGTCTTATTCTCGGCGAGGCTGCGGGCGATGATGANNGGCGCCAGGGCCTCGATGATGTACTCGACGGGGTAGCCGTAGGTGCGGCTGAGCAGGTCGAACAGGAGCACCGACACCTCGGTGTCGGTCAGGAACTGGCAGAACAGGTTCCGCTGGGCCAGGTACTCGCAGACGGAGTGGTAGTTAGCGAAGTCGCCGTTGTGGACCAGTGCCTCGTTCATGCCGATGAAGGGGTGCGCCCCACCAGGATGCCACACCCGCCCCCGCGTCGGATATCGCTGGTGGGCGATCCAGACATGGGCGCGCGTGCCGGACATGCGGTAGTACTCGACGGCCGCCTCGGCGTAGGCCACCGCCTTCATAATGACCAGGTTGCGAGCGTGCGACACAACGAAGGCCCGCTTGTCACCCAGGGAGGCGTAGAACTCCTTGTTCAGAGCGAAGGAGTTCTGAAAGACGAACTCGTCGGCCAGTTCGCGCTGCGACAGTGCGGTCAGGCCCTTTTCGGCGGCGAAGCGATCCAGCACGGCGGGCTTGACGCGGACGAAGTACCGGGCCACATCCGGCGGGCGAATCTCCAACAGTGGCACGTCGCGATAGTCGTCGACCGTGGGGACCAATCCCCCCTGGTCCACATCGAACCACGGCTGGACGTATTTCGCCTCAACCTCCCCGCGGACATTGCCGTCCAGCAACGCCACCTGGAGGATGTAGTCCTCATCGAGAATCTTTCGGGACACGCCCAAGTCCTGTGGCACCAGCCCGCAGGCCGCGATGCCCCCGCCCTTGCCGTTGCCCCTGTTCCGCATCTGGATCGACGGTTCGTAGATGTGCNNCGCAGCCGCCCTCGGCCTCGGGCGACGGGATGAACCAGTCTCCGGGCGGGCGCAAGGATGCCCGCGCCCGCGTGATCGCTTCGGCGCGTTCCAGGCCGGCCCTATGGCGGGCAGTTCCGTGCCGGGTCATGGCGTTCCTCCGGCCCGGCCCTCGTAGTCGAGGTGGGTCAACAGGTCCGTCCGCCCGCGAAGGGCAGCGACCGAATCCAGGCCCAGGCGATAGAGGATGTCCACGAGGATCCCCCGCCACGCGTTGTGCAGGTTCACCAGCCGCTGCGTACACCACTCGACGGTCACCAGTTCCAGCAGTTCGGAGTCCGTTGTGGCGATGCCACGTGCGCAACCGCGGCCGCTTTCGCAGGCCCCGCAGCGGATGCACCCCAGTGCCACCAGCTCCGCCGTGCCGATCACCACACCATCGGCACCCAAGGCGATGGCCTTGGCGACGTCCATGGGGGTGCGAACGCCACCGCTGGCCATCACGGCGACCTTGTCGCGGATGCCCTCGGCCTCCAGGAACTGGTGCACGCGGCCGATGGCATACTCGATCGGCATGGCTATGTTTTTCTTGGCAACGTTTGGCGCGGCGCCGGTGCCGCCGTAACTGCCGTCGGTGTGCACGATGTGCGCCCCGGCGTAATAGGCGCCGACGGCCACCATATCCACATCGGCCGGCGTCGAGACCTTCGCCGACAACAGGGCACGAGGGTTCACGTGCGCGATCCAGTCGAGGTGCTTCTTGTGNNGCGCCCTGGGCGTACTTGAACTCGACGATCCTCGCCCGCTGGATCGTCTCCTCGCGAACGCCGAACAGACCGGTGGCCACCTGGGTGATCATGTGGTCCGCGTAAGGGATGAACCGTTCCGGGTAGCCCCCTTCGCCCGTGCTACTGAAGGTGTTCCACGCCTTGGCGGCCCGGACCTTGGCCAGCAGGACCCGAATGTTCGTCGACCCGAACGACATCCCGCCCCCGTACCAGGGGATATCGATGGTGATCTTCGGTCGATCGTCGTCGCGCCGGTTCAACAGCAGCTTCGTGGAGATGTCCTGGCGGCGCAGGCCCGTCGGCGGGCTGGCCGGGAAGCGGAACTGCAACCGATCGAACCCGCCGCCGGAGTCCCCCACCTCGTTCTCCAGGTGCGGCGCGGGGGCATGGCCGGTCTCGGCCATCATCCAGTTGCCGGCTAGCAGGTCGCCCGTCCAACGGCAGTCGCCCAGCGTGGCGAACACCGGGTTATCATGCATGGAGAGCGACTCTTGCGGACAGGCCCCGATGCAGTAGTGGTCGGTCTTCTCGCACGCCGGCCCGATGCAACGGTAGTCGAAGGGCCGGATCACCTGCCGGTACCCATTGGGGCGTAGGTGCACGCCGTGGGGACACAGTTGGGCGCACCGCCCGCACGACGCGCAGTTGGAGTCGCGGCGTATCGCGAACTTGCCGATCTCATTGCGGTAGCGTGGTGGCGCTGGGCGAACCTGGCGTTCCACTTGCGCGAACTCCGGCCGAGAGGAGAAGTCCTCGGGCGACTGGGCAGCAGCGGTCGTGTCCATCAACGTCATGCTAACGGCCTTCCTCGGCGGGGGTCTTTCGCTTCCCGAACATGCGGCCGAACGTGTCGCGCTCCAGNNCGGATTCCCATGGCCCCGAGCATCTCGATCAACTGCTGGTGCCAGGCGCCAATCAGGTTAACGATCCGCCCGGCGGCGAAGTCCGGATCGATGCTTGCCAGGGCGATCGGGCATGGCTGCCCACGGTCGCACTCCAGGCACAGCCGGCACTCCAGGGCCATCGCCAGCGGCACGTCGATGGCCACCAGGTCCGCACCGCAGATCATGGCCTTGGTGACGTGCTCGGCCAGCGCGATCCCGCCAGAGGCCGCCAGCGTCACCTGGTCGCGCATCCCCGCGCGAACCAAGGCGCCGTGTACCTCGCGCAGCACGTCGCGCGCGTGCCGTGGCTTGGAGGCGGCCTGCTCCCGCCCGTGCATGTCAAAGACAAGATGGACCATCTCGACGCCCATGTCGACCAGTTGTCGGATGCGGTCCTTGGAGGTCGGGGTGGCCGGCACGCGGACGGCCACGATCCGGTCGGGGTTCTCGGCCTTCAGCCTCGAGCGAGTCCGCTCGATCTGGGCGCTGTCGGGCGTCATTACCAGGGGGCAATGGGCAAGGGAGTCCGGGACGCTGCCGTCGGCCACTAGAGGCACAAGCCGGTCGCCCGATACGTCGAGGCCAGGGGGCAGGGCGTCGGCTCTGACAACAGTCAGCAGACCCATCCTAGCGGCGGCCTGGGCAGCGGACAGGACCATCGGCGGGCGATCCCACCGGTGCGGCAGGATGTCGAACATCACGGGCAACGGCGTCTGCACCAGCGGTGGAGGCGAGACGTTCGGCTCCCCGCCGGCGAACAACAGGTGCGGTAGCCTCCGCCCGATGTCGATTGCCGTACTGATGTACTCGCGGCCGTGAATGCCGTCGCGCGTGGGACGCACGATCTCGGACATATCGGTCCACATGGAGTCAAAGCCGGGGCCGCAGAACGGGCCACCGTACCCGCCGCCCGAAACCGGGATCCGCCCCGTCTCCGCCTGATACCAGGTGGTCAGGAGTATGTCCGGGGTGAAGTAGGCGTCGCCCAGCCGTTTGTACTCGGGGCTCACCACCCGCGTCAGGATGCCCTTGCTACAGTTCTGCACGCAGCTTAGGCAGCCTTTGCACTGGTAGATGTANNAGCGTGTCGGCCTCGTCGCGGTACAAGCCGTAGACGCAGGCGTCCTTCACGCAGTTGTGGCAACGGGCACAGTCCTCCCGCCAGTCGACAATGCCCAGTTTGCCGGGGGGCCGGAATCGCGGCGGGCAGGGGTGCGTGTGAATGTGGTACTTGGTGGGCACGGCTAGTCGGCCCTCAGGCCCGCGGCCTCAATGACCGCCAGGGCGACCGTCGCATCGCCATCGGCGGAGATGTCAAAGCCGCGCAGGCCCGCCATGACCCGCAGCCTACCGACTGTCTCGGTGGCGATCTGGATTCCGACCCTCCGCTGTTCATCCGGGCCGGTCTTGGCGGAGAGTCGCTTCAGCAGGGCCTCCGGCACCCTCGCCGACGGGCGACACTGGGCATAGGCGCTGGCTTCGTCGAGCGAGGTCAGCACGCGGACGCCCGCCAGAATCGCGACGGTCTCGTGCAGGCCCCGCCGCGTGACCTCCTGCCACCACGTGCCGAAGCGGTCCAGGTCGAAGACCGGCTGGGTGACCAGGAACTTCGCCCCGGCCCGGACCTTCTTGGCCAGCCGGGACACCTGCATCTCCATCGGATCGGCGAACGGGGTCGCCACGCCGCCCACGAAGAACGGGCGGAGGCCCTTCAATCCGACCTCGCCAAACAGCGCCCCGTCCTCCGACAGATTCGAGTACATCTGGATCAACTGGACCGAATCAATGTCATGCACATTCCTGGCCGAGCGGTACCGCCCCAGGGTCTGGTGGGTACCGCTGGTGCAAAGCACATCGCGAATCCCAAGCGCGCTGGCCCCCAGGCCGTCGGAAGCCAGGGCAATCCGATTCCGGTCACGGGTGGTCAAGTGGAGGATGGGATCGACGCCTTCGCCCGCTACCAGCGTGGCGGCCGCCAGGGCCGACATCTGGACCTCGCGACGGTTGTCGCAGACGCCCAGGGCGTGGACGTTGCCCGCGAAACGCCTGGCAACGGCTCGCATCACGTCGGGATCGCCCGTCTGGGGCGGGCAGACTTCGGCGATCAGAGCGGGCTGCCCGGACACGATTCTCGCCTGGAAGCAACTCATCTCATCCTTTTGGGGCATATGTCCTGCCTCTTGCGGTATCGAAGGGGAAGCTGCCCATGCGGGCCAGAGCCGATCAACTGGCCACCACCGGGGCCCGGTCGACTACCTGCGACACAACGTGGACCGCCTGCCGGACGACTTGCTCCAGTTGTCCCAGCGGTTCATCGGGGCTGGACCGGAGCAACTGGGCCCGGTCGGGATGAAGCCCGATCTCGGCCAGCAGACGCCGCACGGTGTCGATTCGGATCTCGGCCCGATAGTTGCCCTGCGCCAGGTGACAGGCGGCCTTGGGACACGCGACAACACACACGCCCCGGCATCCGCTTTCCAGGGCGTGGAACAGATACTGGGCATCGGTCTTGCCGCTGCACGGAACCTCGCGAACCAAGACCTGAAGACTGTCTTGCACCCACTGACGCGGCAGGCGCCCACCGGCGGGAATACAGTTCTGGCACACGTGTACCAGCACATCCGGGCAAAAGGCTTCTGCCATGCGTGCCTCTCTTTGGCGCCAGCAGCGAAGGAGTCGTGGGTCAGACCGGGGTCGATGCGCCAAGACACCATACTAAACCATACCCCCAATTTCACCACAACAGATTATCTGCGTCAGGAGTGGTGCAGCGGACTGCCTTTAGGCGCAACACTCTTAAAAATAATGGATTACATATCAGATAAAACTGCTTCAACAGCCCGAAAGAACGCCAAGCTATCCACGTTGATCTCGTTAGACCTATGCAGTTCGCACTCGCTATTTCGCTGTGGTCATGGAACCCCCAACGCCCGCCTATGGCACGTTCGTTTGGTCGCTGGGGCCTGGTGGTGTCTCCAACGCCTGCCTGAGCAGGTGCCGCAGCGCCCTGCCGGGGAACCGCGACGCGTGGTTATTGAACCGGAACGTAAATTCCGCCAAATAGTAGTCCAGGTACGATGGACAAACAGCGCCGTGTAGCGATTTCCTGAGCCACTGTCTCAGCCTATCTGCGACCTCTGCCACCAGCGGCAGCGGATCGACCCCGACCGCCCCCGGGTATAGGCGGAAGGGCTGGTGTCGATAGCCCATCAACTCGATCCCCGGCGTGTAGGCCGGACACCGGTCCGTCCGCACGATGGCCGATGGATCAATCATCTCTCCAACCGCCGCCAGGAGGCTTTGCTGCGACCCATCTCGAAGGCGGACGATGCGGATCAGCCCCACGCGGCTGCGCCGCTTGGCAACTGCCACCATCAGGAGAATCGCCCCGGGGGCCATCCGCTTCCGCAATGCCTGCCGGCTCCCGATATAAACCTCGTCCACCTGGACCGTCCCCCGAAGCCGGTCCTGGACCGGGCGAACCATCACACGCCTTAACTTGTGCAGCCAAGCCCAGGCCGTCCGATAGCTGCCCAGCTTCAACAGGTGCTGGATCTCCCTGGCGCTGGTGCCAACGGGCGACTGCACCACGTGCCACATGGCTCGCAGCCACAATCGCAGAGGCTTGTGCGTGCCCTGGAAGATCGTCCCAGCCGTCACCGAGGTCTGGGCGTCGCACCGGCGGCATCGCAGCAGCCCACGGCTCATGCGCCAAGCGCCAGATCCGCCGCAGCGCACACATCGGAACCCCTTGGGCCAGCGGAGCTGGTAGATATACTCGACGCACGCCTCCTCCGAGGCCAAGAGGTCCTCCAGTTGCGCCAGCGTGTGGGGATAGTCCTCCATAAACGGCTGCTGTAGCACGGCGCAAGAGGACAGTCAACACGAAGAATCGCCTTGGTGCAGAATCGCAATGGCGGGGCATGATGCCTTCACTGCAATGCCGCGCAGACAAGCGGGGAAAGGACCGGACATGGTCTCTTGCGAGAGGCGTTTTTTCGGCGCATCCATCGGTAAACGGAGCGGCATGTGCGTCGATCTGCTTGAGGGTGATGGGCCGTTCCCGGTGCTCAACCTGTTGTACCGGATCGTCGAGCCCCAGACGCCGATGCCGACCGAAGGCGAAGTCCTCTCCCGAGGGCGCCTGGGTGGGCTGCTAAAAAACTACTGCCGCGGCTCGGAATAGCCCGGGTGAATAGTGGAACCTTAAGGGTTCGTTTACGTCAGCATCAACTATGGTCCTTCAGGCTTGACTGTACTGTGGCACCGACTATTCTGTTGGCACTTACCCACTGGAGGCGTCCATGAGCGACTTGACCAGCAGGATGCCCAGGCCCAGGATTGGCCTGTTACCGACAGGCCACCAGATCTACTGGAGCCAGTTCCCGGGTCTAAGGGATCGCTGCCTGGCGATGTTGGCGCAGGCGCGCCAGCGTCTGGAAAGCATCGGGGAGGTCATTGCTCCTGAGTTGGTGGACACGCCCGAGAAGTCGCGCCAGGCCGGCCGGCTGTTCGCATCCACGGGGGTGGATATCCTCCTGATCTTCCCACTGGGGTACACCACTGGCATGGCGATGGCCCCGGCCGTCTTGGACCTGTCGGTGCCGCTGCGGATCGTCAACGCCCATGCCGACAGTTCCTACGATTATGCCTTGGCCGACACAGCCACCTACCTCTACCACGAAGGGCCATGCTGCGTGCCTGAGTACGCCGGTACGCTGGTGCAGTTGGGCAAACCTTTTCAGGTGGCGACGGGCCACTTCGGCCAGGAGACGTTCTGGGCGCAGATCGCCGCTGACTGCCAGGGCGCCGCAGCCGCACGGGCGTTCAGGGAACTGAACTTCGGAGTGATCGGCAACACCTACACCAATATGACCGACATGCCCACTGACGAGCACCGCCTGCTGCGGGCCACGGGCAGGTTGCTGGTTCGGCCGGAAATCGAGGAGATGCTGGAGGCTCACCAGGCGGTCACGGCGGCCCAGTTGGAGGACATGTTCGCCCAGTTCCGCCGGATGTTCGAAGTGGAACCCTCGGTCACCAACGAGCACCTGCAATTCTCAGCCCAGGCGGCGGTGGCATATGAAACGGTGATCCGCCGCCACGGCATCGACGCGTTCGGTTACTACTGGTGGGGTCAGACCGAACTGGCGACGCAGTTGCGAAGCCAGTCGGCGTTGGCGGTTTCGCGCCTGGCAGCGATGGGCATTCCTGGCGTCACCGAGGGCGACGTCAAGACCGCCATGGCCATGAAGTTGCTGGATCTGCTGGGCGGAGGGGGGTTGTTTCTTGAGTTCTTCTCGATGGACTTTGATGAAAACTTCATCCTGATGGGCCACGACGGGCCCAGCAACATCAACGTCGCCGATGGCAGGCCGGTGCTCCAACATCTGGACGTGCACCACGGTAAGACGGGCCACGGCTTGGGCATCGACTTCCACATGCGCCAAGGTCCGATCACCCTTGTGAACCTGACGGAGTTCGGCGCGGGCGCGACGTTCAAGCTGATTTACACGACAGCCGAGGTGATCGGCGGCGACATCCTGCACATCGGCAACCCAAACTGCCGCGTGCGGGTTGCCAAGCCCATACCGCAGTTCATGGACGATTGGTGCCAGCAAGGCCCTTGCCATCACATCGCGATGGGACTGGGCCATCTGGATCGGCAGATTGAGACCTTCGCCCAGGCGGCAGGGTTTG
>PMBX01000104.1:5531-30393 GCA_003153915.1 Phycisphaerales bacterium | reverse complement strand
TTTCTGTGGCACTTTCCCGGTCCCGGTCGCTTGTGCGGCGGGACGGTGGGCGTTACCCACCATCGCGGTTCAGAGGTGCTCGGACTTTCCTCCCCCGTCGCTGGTGGCGACGGGAGCGGCCTTCCGCGCATCCGGCCAACGGCCATTATAACGTCTCCGGTTATTTTGGCACGGGGGAATTGGTTGATTGTCGTGCCACAGGGAATATGTAACCCAGGACGGTATCTCGCCTCCCCATATGCAAATGAGTTTGCGGGAACTTTGCGGGCGGGGGAACGTCTTAATTCCGGCAGGTTTGACACAGGCGGCGGGGGGATATAGTCTAGCCCCGCTGGTCCATGCGAGTAGGCTCGATGCGATCTTTGACGATGACAATTCTCTTGGCCGGGACGTTTTCCCTGGTGGCCGTCCACACGGTGGTCGCTCAAACGGCCGGGCCGGCCGGCGCGGCCATCGCGGGCGATTCAGCAGAGATACAGACGCTGGCGGGTCAACTGGCCGACCCGTCCCGCGCCGCCAAGACCAAACAGGAAGCCGCGGAAATTCTCTTGAGCCGACAAAGCCCCCAGGCCAACGAGGCGCTCAAGGGTTTTTTACTTCGCGGAGATAACCGGGCCGCTCAAATCGCTATCTCCGAGGCCATCGCCTCCTGCCAGGTGGAACGGCAGGAGTTCGTCGAGCCGTTGCTGGCCGTCTTGAAGGGGCCGGACCCGTTGGCGCGCCCCGCGGCGGCCAGGGCATTAGCGCGATACAGGAATTTCGGGGTCCTCGATCGGCTGCTGGCCATTGCCCAGGATCGCTCCACCGATCCGCCCGTGCGAGCGGATGTCATCGTCGCGCTGCGGACCGTACTGGACAAGAAGGTGGTCGATGCGTTGGTATCCTTGCTGGAGGAACCGGACCCGCTCGTCACCGCCGCGGCGGCGGAATCGCTGGCTGCTTTGACAAATATCCGTGCCTTCGGCGCCGACAGCCTTCAGTGGAAACTGTGGTGGGAGGCCAACAAGGACAAGGACCGTTGGGTCTTTCTCAATGAATTGGCCGAGGGTTTGGCTCGAACCAAATCCGCTTTGGAGGCCGACAACGCCATGCTCCGTGACCGCCTGGGGAGGGCGATGTCAGACTTGTATGACGCCACGTCCGACGATCAGCGCGACGCGCTGGTGATGGCGTTCCTGGGCGACCCGCTTGGCGATATCCGGCTGGCGGGCCTGCGCCTGCTGGACCGGCGTTTGGCGGCCAACGAAACCCTCACTTCCCAGATGCGTTTGTCGGCGCGGGCGTTGCTGGCCGACACCGACGCGAGCGTCCGTCAGGAAGCGGCGCTGCTGACGGCGGCGCTGGGCGAGAAGGAAGCCCCCGCGGCGCTGTTGGACCGTTTGGCGGTCGAGGATGTTCCTGCGGTCCGCCGTGCGTTGTTGAAGGCTTTGGGGCAGCTTCACCAGGCTTCGGCGCTGCCGGCTGTCCTGGTGGAAGTCCGTTCCAGGCACGATGACGTGGCCGCCGCTGCCGCCGACGCCCTGGCTCGCATCGCCTCCCGGAACACCTTGGAAGGCCAAAGACGTTCCGCCGCCGTCGAGGCGATGGTGGAACGGTACCGCCAGGCCGCCGGAGGCGGGGCGGAGCTTCGCGAGGCCCTCCTGGCGGCAATGGGAGTGGTGGGGGATGAGTCCTTCGCGCCGGTGCTTGCGGAAGCGATGAAGGATCCCTCCGCCAAGATTCGTCTGGCGGCAGTGACGGCATTGGGGCGCGTGGGAGACGGCGGATCGGCCAAGCTGCTGGTAGAACGGACCGGGGATTCGGACCGCGGCGTTCGCCAGGCGGCGCTGGCGGCGCTGGGCTCGCTGGGCGGCAAGGAGCAGCTTGTTTCCGTCCTGCGATGCGCCAAGCCGGAGGCGGAAAGCGACGCCACTGTCCGCCAGCACGCCTGGGAGGCTGCCGTCGCGATCCTGGCGCGATGCGACGATGCGACGGTGTCAGCCGTCGCCGACAGCCTGGTCGATGGCGCCGAGGCAGCCGAGGCGCGGGTCAAGATTTTGGAAATGCTGGCGGAACGTTTCCGCAAGGATTCGTCATCACGGCTTCCCGCCGTCCAGCGCAAGCTGGCGGAGGCGTTGGTCAAGGCCGGTCGTGCCGGGCAAGCCGCCGCCCTGCTGAGTCAGACGCACGCGGTCTTCGCCGCGGCGAAAAATCCCGAAGCGCCCGCGGTGTGGATGGAGTGGTTCGACGCTCTTCTGGCGGCTGACGATCCAAACAGTGTCGCCATTCTTGCAACCCAGACCGACCCGGAGGTCTTCACCAAGGCCATGGCAAGACTGTTGGCACGGATGGACCAACTGGTCTCCACGGAGCGATATGCCGCCGCGGTGCTGCTGGGCAGTTCGGCGATGGAGCATCTGGCCGGTAGGCTTGGCGATAGCCAACTCTCGGCGCTGCGTAAAGCCGTCGAAAATGGAAAGGCCCGGCAGCTCGACGCGGACCGGTTGCGGGCCACTCGGCTGATCCCGCAGCTAAGCTTGGGCGACGAGGCGGCGCGAAAATCAGCCGGCGATGAATTGGCGGCCATGTCCGACCGCGCGGTGCTGCCGTTGCTGATGGAACTGCGGAACACCATTACTGCCGACGGTCCCGATGTTGGGGCCGAAAAGGCCATCACGGAAATACTCCGGCGGATCGCCCCCAAGATGACCGGATACGACCCTTCCGCCGCCCCGGCCCAGAGACTGTCGCTGGTGGATTCCTGGATCCGGGACTATCAAAACCGATCTCCCTGAGAACGTGAAGTTTTTATGCACGTTCCAGGCGGCGGCGCGAACCTGCCGTGTGGGGCCGGCGTATTAGTTCCATGAGCAAAGTCAGTCGAGGTTTACTCCTTCCCTCGGCTTAGTCACGGAAAGCGGATCCGGTCCCCTTCGCCGGGTCCGCTTTCATTGCGCCAGGGCATGACACATGATACTGCCGGCCTGGAGGTTACGGTGTTGGAGGGCAGGCAGGCTCGTGACGAGGGCGGTCTTGGCGGGACGAACCTTGTCCCTGTTGGGGTCAGGACCCCATCCCTCCGTGGAGACCCAGGAACGCCATAACCTGCTGGAGGTCCGACCAGACCTTGCCGCGGGTTTCCTGATTGTATTGCCGCAGAATATATGCCGGATGGAAAGTCGGCATGACGGGGATGCCCTCCAGCCCTTCGGACAGGGCGGGCAGNNGTGACGATGACACGGGGAGAAAGTATCTGAAGCTGGCGCATCAGGTACGGCCAGCAGGCCTGGACCTCGTCGCCCATCGGCGCGCGGTTGTTTGGGGGGCGACACTTTACCATGTTGCAGATATAGACATCCCCGCGCGACAGGCCCATAGCCTGGATCATCTTGCCCAGCAGTTCCCCCGCCCGGCCGACGAAAGGACGCCCCGTGCGGTCTTCTTCCTCGCCGGGACCTTCGCCCACGAAGACCAATTCCGCCCGCGGACTTCCCTCGCCGAAGACCGTCTGGGTGCGTCCCTTGGACAGCCGGCAAAGCGTGCAGGCTCGCACCTGGCCGAGGTCGATCTCCTCCAGCAACCGCTGCCGATCCTCCAGGGAGATTACCCCCGCCGGGGCGGGCAGGGGGTTTCGCACGGCAGGGAGGAACCGACCGCCTAGAAGCAGCTCGGTTTCCAGAATCTGTCGGGCGGAGGAAATCAGCGGGTCCATCGGTTCATTCATGGCAGGCATTGTAAGCAGACTAAGCCGCCGCGGCCAGTAAACCCCGTTGAGGCAGGTGAATCTACGCCACTACGCCACGGGCGCATCCACCAGGCGGCCCATCAGTCCATTTGGGCCTTCCCGGTCGATACGAACGGTCGCCATCATGCCAGGCCGGAGGGTGGGGGCGGGGAAACGTACCGTCAAGTATCGCTCGCTCATGCCCACACATAAGCCTTTGGCGCCGCTTGGCGGGGTTTCGATGAGCACCTCCATGTGATCGGCGATGAATTGGCGGCGGTACTCGCCTGCCAGTAGGCGCCCAAGCGCGGCCAGTTCCGCCATGCGGACCTTGACCACGCCCGAAGGCGGGCAGTCCCGCCGTCTCAGCCAGGCTGCCGTGCCGGGGATGGGACTGAACGGAAAAGCGTGTATTCGCGCGAAGCGAGCTTCCCTCGCCGCCGCCAGCGTGGCGGCGAAATCCTCGTCGCTCTCACCGGGAAAGCCCACGATGATGTCGGTGGTGATCGCCGGGCGGTCAAGGCGGGACCGTATATGTTCCAGGCGAGAGAGAAACTCATCGAGGCTGTATTGGCGGTTCATAGCCCGCAAGATCCGATCGCTGCCCGACTGAAGCGGGAGGTGGAAGTGCGGGGCGACCTTGGGCGACTCGTCGCAAGTGGAGATTAGTTCATCGGTTATGTCGAGGCAATCCAGGCTGCTGAGGCGCAGACGCCACAACCCCTCCATCGCCGTGACACGGCGGATGAGTTGGGGCAATAAGGATGGTTGTCCCGCCCAGCGGTCCCGCCGGGCCGTCTCCCGGCCATAAGCGCCCAGGAACACGCCACAGAGAACGATCTCCTTGTGTCCACAAGCAAGCAGGCCGCGACATTCCGCCTCGATATCATCGAGGCCCCGCCACCAGGGGATGGGACGGGTGAAGGGCACCACGCAATAGGAGCAGAAGGCGTCGCAGCCGTCCTGGACCTTGACAAAGGCCCGCTGATGGCCTGGGAACCGGCTGATGGGCGCCAACCCGCGCGTGCCGGGGGCTTTGCGCTTGACGGCAGCGGTTCGACGTGCTTTTATGGATTCGGCCATAGCAGGGGCGGCTTGATCCGCCGGAACCGTGCCATCCCAGCCGCAACACCCCGCCCCTACATCCTGCCCAAGGGCTGTCGCATCGCCCGCGGGGCGCCCGGAGGATCCCCAGCGAGCGGCCAATCGCTGTAGACACCCGGACAGATCGGCATGGTGGCCGGCGATAATGGCCCGGCCGTCGCGGACGCCCAGGCGAGACAGGATCGACGCGATGGCGGATGGATCGTAGTCCGCGTAACATCCGGTCACCAGGATAACGGCGTCCCGGGCGGTCCGGACGCCGCGGCGAATGGCTTGGCGACTTTTTCGCATGGCGGTGGCCGTGACACAGCAGGTGTTGATGACCACCAGGTCCGCCTGGGAGAGACTTTCCACCGGAGTGGACAGTAAGCGGCCTCCCGCCAGGCCCATCGCCTCAGCGATGGCGGCGGAGTCATATTGGTTGACCTTGCAGCCCAGGGTTGTGATGGAGAAATTCATGGGGTAATTTCCGTCCCTAAGGGACGGTCTGGCTTGTAGGCGGAAACACGAAGAGGTATTATATCCACCGCGACGGACGGCGCCTAAGGCGCGGTTCGGGCGGTGAGAAGTCGAGGAGAGCCTATGGCGACACCGAGAAGCGTCTGGGGGATCGACATCGGTCAATGCGCCCTCAAGGCCCTCAAGCTTCGCCAGAACGACGACGGGTCGCTTGGGGTCGAGGCACTGGACATCGTCGAGCATCTCCAGATTCTTTCCGAACCCGACGCCGACAAGGCGCAACTGGTGCGGACGGCGCTGGAGACGTTCCTGTCCCGCAACAGTGTCGCCAACTGCCTGCTGGCGGTGGGCGTCTCGGGGCAGAGCGGCTTCACCAGGTTCGTCAAGCTCCCGCCGGTGGAGAGCAAAAAGATACCCGACATCGTCCGCTTCGAGGCCGAGCAGCAGATTCCCTTCCCCATCAACGAAGTTGTCTGGCGGTGGCAATCGTTCCAGGACCCCAACAGCCCCGACGTGGAAGTGGGCATCTTCGCGATGAAGCGCGCGGACATCACCGAGATGCTTAATCACTTCGAGGCGATGGAACTGAAGGTCGACATGGTCCAGATGGCCCCGCTGGCCTTGTTTAATTTCATGAACTTCGACGAGCAACAGGCCCCCGACGGGGCGACGTTGCTGGCCGACGTGGGGACCGACACGACCGACCTGGTCGTCGGCGACGGACCGAGAATCTGGACCCGCACCATTCAGATCGGCGGCAACGACTTCACCGAGGCGCTGGTCAAGGCCTTCAAGCTGTCGTTCCCCAAGGCCGAGAAACTCAAGCGCAACGCCGCCACCAGCAAGTACGCCCGCCAGATTTTTCAGGCGATGAGGCCGGTCTTCGCGGACCTGTCGCAGGAAATCCAGCGGTCGGTGGGATACTACACCTCCATGCGCCGCGAGGCGCGGTTCAAGAAGGTCCTGGGACTGGGCAACGGCTTCCGCCTGCCGGGGCTTCAGAAATTCCTCGAGCAGCAGCTCAACATCCCCGTGATGCGTGTAGGCAGTTACAACCGTCTGTCGGCATCGGAGGCGGTCAACGCGCCGTTGTTGGACGAGAACGTTCTGTCTTTTCCGGTGGCCTATGGTCTGGCGTTGCAGGGGTTGGATGTATCCGCCGTCTCCACCAACCTGCTGCCCGACGAGATCATCCGCCGCCGCCTCTGGGGCCGCAAGCGGCCGTGGTTCGCCGCCGCCGCGGCGGTATTGCTGGCGGCGCTGGCGGCGCCGGCGTACCGCGCGTACGTCGACCGTAGCGCCCTGGCCGACAACCCGACCTGCCTGGAAGTTCGCGGGCTGGCCAACGAACTGAACGAGAACCGCCGCAAGTACGAGGATGCCTTGGCTCTGATCCCCGCCGCCGAGGCGCCCCTGGAAGCCGACAAGGGGTTGTTTGCCTACCGCGACTTCTGGCCCTCGGTGGAGTCGCTGATCTTCCAGGGCATCCAGGCCGTCTCGGCGGATCAAAAACTTCTGGCCGCTTACGACAACGCCAAGGACGAAGCGTCGCGAGCGGTTACCTTGTTACAAATCAAGCAGAAGAAGCGCGACACGCGAAAGATGATCTTCATCGAGCGGATCCAGGTGGAATACCTGCCCGACGTCGGGGCCAAGAAGGCCACCGAGCTGGTCCAGCCGCTGACGGGAGAGACCACCGGTGGCAGAACCGCCACGGCGGCTCCTTCAGGCGTGGCTAACCCGGCAGCCTCGGGCGGGCTAAAGCGAGGTTTTTCCGTTTCCCTGGTGGCCCGGACGCCATTTGCCAACAAGGAAGTGGTCAAGGGCCTCCTCTTGCCGCTTCGCCGCGAGACGGAACAAATCGCCAAGCTTTTCCCTCAACTGGCCATCGTCAATTATGCGGATGGGTTGATGCCAAAGACAAACGTTGCCCCCGGCGCGTCGCCGACGCGATACACATCGGGTGTGGCGGGTCGGCGGCCTGCGGGCAGGGAATTTATCGAAGAGGTGGAAGGCTCCACCGCGGGCGCGCGCCGGCCCGGCATGGCGACGGTGACTCCCACGGGCGCCGCAGCTCAGCCGGCCGGGCCGCAGGTACAAATGCCCGACCCGTTGACCGGGGAGGAAATGGTTGAAGATACTCGTTTCGCCGCCGTCTGGATAATCAGCGTGGAAGCCAACGGAGCAGCCGGGCCGCAAGCCAACCAGCCGGCTGAGAACGCCGCCGCCCCTGCGGAGAGTAATTGACGGGAGACCGTGTCATGCGATTCCTGCGGGAAAACCTCTTCCTGGCGATTCTGGCGGCAGTAGTGCTGCTGGGCGGTGGAGCTTTGATAGCGGGCTATCTGCGACTCGCCAAGGACGTCGAGACCACCTTGGCGGATCGTAACCAGTTGGCGGAAAATCTCAATCGCCTGGCCGGGGGCGGTGGCGCCAATGCGGCAATGGTGACGGCGACCGAGGAGAAGGCCCAGCGAATCCAGAAAGACGTTGCCGATGTGGCCAACACTAACATCGAGTGGAACCGCAAGAATCTCCAAGTGTTCCAGTTGTCCGGGGAATCGGGCGAGCCGATAGCGGCATTTCCAATCGATGAGGCCGTCTATCGTGACGAGGCTTTGGATTATACATTTACGCGGGTCTACCTGGAGGAAATGAGCAAGTTGCTGGCCAGTCTCAAGCCCACAACGGCGCCCACCGAAGGGGAGATCGAATCCCAGGCCCTTCAGTGGGAGACTCGTCTGGCGCTTCAACGGCAGGCGGAAACCGAGAAAATGCGCGGCGCCGGACTCCAGGCAGCGGTCCCCTCTCCGAGCCAGGCCACCGTGAGCGGTCAGCCATCGGCATCGCCGTACGCCTCCACGGGAGGCGCCAGCAGCGGGGCCTCGGAGGAGGCCCGGGGAAAGGGCCGACGCACGGCAATGATCGGTAAGGCCCGCTCCGGCCTGATCTACGCCGGCCCCGAAAGTCTCGATAGATACTTCCTGGAGGAGGCCCGCAACCGCCCCTTCAGTGAACTCTGGCAGGCGCAACTGAACTACTGGGTCAACAGCGAGGTCATTCGCGCGATCAATCAGACCAACCAGGAGGTACTGGCCAAGCTGCCCGTCTCGGAGCGCAACGTGTTGTCCTCACCGGTCAAACACCTGGTGAAGATCGAAGTCAACGAAAACTACGTCCAGGCCGCTCCGGAACGAGCGGCGCCGGTGGCTCGTACCGCCCGTCCGGCGGGGGCAAGGGAATTCATCGAGGAGGTTGAGGAGACGACCGAAACTCCCACGGCAGCGGGGTCGGGCGAGAAACCCGTCGCCTCTCCGTTGACCAACCGCGGTTCCGGTAAAAACTACGATGTTCTTCAGTATTCCTTTATCGTGGTGGTAAGGCCCGAATACCTGGCGACGCTTCAACGCAACCTCCTGGCCGGCAATTACCACACGGTGCTCAGCATCCAGTTGGAAGCCGTGGGCGAAACCGGTCCTGCGCCCTCTATGGAAGGACGCGGTTCGACTGCTTCCGTCCCCAATGCGGACACCGCGGGGGTTTCCAGCGATCTGTTTTATTACGGCCCGCAGATGGTGGTGCAGGCCCGTATCGAATGTGAATTACTGTTGTTGACCAAATGGGAACGAGGAACCTGGGACGCGGCGCACAATCGCTGGATGGAGAAGTTTCCTCCGCTGATACCCGTGGATGCCTTGACGCAGCAGTTCACTGGTGCGGCAAATCCGTCTTTGCGTCCCGAGGATATCGCCCGAATGACACCGCAGCAGCCGGCGGCGAAGGAAGAAAGCACCGAGGCGCCCCAGCCTTCCGGAGAAGCGCCCTAGGAAGTCCGGCACGCGATTCGGGGTCGCCGAGGGACCCCTGGAGAACAAGAGATGGCAAAGCCCAGCCAGATGAACATCGTGGAGGAACATCTCGAAAAGGGCCTGCTGGGCCTTTGCGCGTTGGGCCTGGTTTTTGCGGTGTTCTACTGGGTGTTATCCTCGCCCCGATCGGTGTCCGTGGAGCCGGAAGCACGGGTGTCTCCATCCAAGGTTGATGAGGTACTTCTGGAGACCGCTCGCAGGACCCAGGCGCGGATCGAGGAGTTCCGCCCGGACCCCAACATGCGGCAAACGCCGGATTATAAGGCCGATTTTGTTCGGTTACAGGCCCAGCCCTGGCAAGAACAAAAGACCCCCTGGAACGTCTATGCCGGCTTTCAGCCGCTGATCACCGACCAGCCCATCGCCGAGGGCGCGAAGGTCAAGCTGGTTGACATCATCGACGCCATCCCCCAACCCGACAAACCATTGGTAAGAGCCGAGCCGGAACTGCCCGACAGGCCCATGGATAATCCCGCCGACGTGATGACCGCCCATGTGGTGTCGGTCCTGCCCCTGGGACGGTTGCAGGAGGCCTGGCGCGTGAAACTAAAGGACGTGGGGCTTCCCTTCGTCCCTTACGTGCTGGGTATCCAGGCCGAGGTCCAGGAACAGCTTCCCGACGGCAAATGGGGTCCGTCGCGCGAAGTTAAGGCCGTGGCGATGCCGCTGATAGACCAACAGAACAATCCCATCGCCATCCCGGCGATCCCCAACTTCGACGGGTCTAACGCCGTCGCTATCGACGATATGCGTCGGCTTGTCAGCGATCCAGCCGACGGATGGCAGCAATTCTTCCTCCAACCGGAATATTGGCAGATATGGTGGCCGGGGTTTGGGTGGGTTGACTGGCGAGTCAATCTCCCGGAAACATCCATTAGTAAAGAAGCGAAAACCGAGCAGCCGGCTGGGGCGCTGCCAGGCGCCGCGCCGACGACACCCATGCCCGGCATGACCCAGACGGTTCGTCCGATGGTACGGACCACCCTTACACCTCGAGGGGGCCCACCCCAGCCTCGGCAGTTTATCGAGGACCTTGAAGAGTCTGGCCCGCCGCGGCAGGCCAGGCAGCAGCGACGTGGTGGCGCGTTTGTCGAGGGTGGCACGCCCTCGGTCGGGGTCATGCCCGGTGGAAACGTCCCCGCAACCACCGCGCAGCCCGAGCCGATCGTCCCGCCGGAACCCACGCTGGTTCCCCCCCTGGCCAATCAGTTGCTCAAAGGTTCCGCGCTGGTGTGGTTCCACGACACGTCCCTGGAGAGCCTGAAGGTCTACCGTTATCGCCTGCGCGTCAAGCTGCTCAATCCACTTCTGGCCTTCGCCAATGCCGTGGCGGATCCCAACGACGCGGCGCCGGCGGCGCTGCTGTCGCCATACAGCGACTGGTCGGATCCGGTCTTCGTCCCACAGGTGACGGAATTCTTCCTGGTGGGGTCCTTCCCGGCCCAGGGAAGCGTCCGTGTGGCGGTGTTCAGCCGGGCGCTGGGCCAGCAAGTCAAGGAGACCTTCACCATTGTCCAGGGCCAGTCCATCGGGCAACTCAAGGATATTGAACTGGCTCATCCTGCCCAGGAAGGCAAGATCAGCAAGGTTCCCGTGGACTTTTTCACCAACGCCATCGCGGTGGAGTTCAACTTCAACAAGCTACTGGCGACACGTCGCACTGCCGTTGAGATGGTGTACCTGGACGAGAGGGGGCAGTTGCGCACGATGGTGGATGTTCGGGCCTTGAGCAAGACAAACCCGGAATATAAACACTACATGGACCTGGAGGAAAAAACCAAAGTTTCGCGACGCGCCGCCGGGGCCGCCGCCGAAGTCGCCGCCGCCGAGGCCGCGGCAACCAAACCGGCGGCAAAGACAGTCGCACCGACGGCCAGGCCAGTCACACCAACGGCCAGGCCGGTTGGCCCGACGGGTCGGCCCATTGGAAGGAGAGGGAATTTTGACTTGCGTTAAGGTTTATCACTGGCATATTCTTTGCTCTGTCGTCGAGCTGCCGAATGGGCCGCGCCAACGGCCCTTGGAACTGAATGTGTCGACAGCGAGTTTCAGGGCGGAGGCGTGCCTACGTGCCCGCGTGCATGGAGTGGATTTTCTGTCTGTTCCCCGAGAAATCCTTGGGAATTCTTCTGAAAGGGATGCGCAGTGCTGACCTTCCGCCGTCTTGTTAGCCTTGCCCTGCCAGCCCTGGTGATCTTGTCGTTGTCTCCGCGCCTGCTGGCGGCGGAGGCCGACTCGGATCGCGCGGCAGCCTTGCTTAAGCAGGGCCTGGCTCAGTTCAAGGCCATGGACTTCAATGCCGCCAAGACCTCCCTGCTGGGCGTCGATCGAGACCGATTGTCGGATGCCGACCAGGCCGTCCTGGAAGAGCACCTGGCCAAGGTCGACTCGGCCATCGCAAAGCAGTCGGAAGCCATGGCAATGTACAACTCCGCCGTCAAGGCTCTCAAGGCCGGGAACCTAGCCAAGGCCAGGGACGGATTCGCCGCCGCGGCCGGCAGCGAGTATCTGCCTGAACCGCTGCGCCGAGACGCCGCGGCACAATTGGCGCTGGTTAGCAAGAAGCTTCAGACTTCCACCGCGCCGACATCGCGACCGGCGCTGATGGTGGTCCGTGAGCCGGTGGCGGAAACCAAGGCGGGAAAACCCGCGGCGCCTGTGGCGCTGCCCCAGACGGTCGCCAAGACCCCCGCCGAGGAAATGGCCGAGTTAAAGCCCGAACCCGCCACGCGGCCGGCCTTCGTGACGGCCCGACTGGCTGCTCCGGTGGCAAAACCGTCCCAATCGGTTCCCCTGCCCGTTGCCGCCGAGGGCGTGTTGAAACCGACTCTGGCCCAGCCCCCAGCGGCGGAAGCTCCGGTGTCGCCTACGAGCCAGCCTGTCGAAGTAGCCGCCGGCCAAGAGAAACCAGAGTTTCCGGTGCCGTTCGCCAAACCGGAGGAGGAACCGGCGACCGTAACAACAGCCGAAGGGAACCCCAAACCGGTCGGACCCGCTCCCAGGCCTTCTGAAAAGACCGTGCAAGTAGCGGCAGACAAAACCACCGAGCCTCCAGCCCCCATGCCCGTAACGGTCGTGGTCAGGGAGATCCCCGCCGCGACCAGCCAACCCGCCCCGGACGACGCCGAGGCAGCCAGGGTGTTCAGCAATGTTTTGACCCGCAGATCGCAGGCTAACCGCCTGGTCAGCGACGGGAAGGCCGCCTTGGCTGAAGGCAACGCCGAAACCGCCGTCCGGAATTTCCAGCAGGCCCTGGCGATGGTGCCGGAGATGGAAGAAGCAAAGAGCCTGCTTCAACAGGCACAGGCCCAATTGTCCGCCAACGGTGGAGAGGCCGGACCGCTGAGCGTGCTGGAACAGAAGCGGCGCGTCAAGAGGCAGCAGAGCGACGTGGAGTTCGACAAGGCAATGGCCCGCTCGGCGGAACTGTTGCTTGGCGCCAAGAACACCTCGGACTTCGACAATGCCGCCGACGCCGCGCGAGTGGGGCAAAACGCCGTCGTGGCCAACAAGAACCTCTATGGCGCCTCCGAATACAACGACAGAATGCTGGATGTCGAGAAGCGGCTGGAAGGTATTCAGAAACGGCGCCAGGACTGGGAACGCTCCCAGGTGCAACGGCAGTTGGCGCAGATGTCCAAAGCCGAAGCCGAACGGGCGCAACGAGCCAAGGAGCAGTTGACCCGGAAAGTAACGTCGCTGACCGAAAGCGCCAAGGCACTGCGAGCGGAGCAGAAATATAAGGAAGCCCTGGAGGTGGTCAAGCAGATCCAATCGCTGGATCCCTCCAACTACTGGGCGGCCGACCAGGCGGAGATGCTCCAGCAGTTCATCCTCCTTCAGGACCAGAAGGAAACCGTTGACACCAGCGACATCCAGCGGAACCTTACCCAACGGGATAACTTGGAATCGCGCATCCCCTGGTACGGGCCTCTGATCTTTGCGCGCAACTGGCGTGAAATCCGCCAGGACCGCGAAGGCGAGGGCCTGGCGGCGCGATATGGGTCGCAGGAAGATCGCCGTATTCGCGAAAGGTTGCAAGAGACCATCGACGGCAAGATGGACTTCGAGGACGTCCCGCTGGTGGACGTGCTGGACCACCTCCGCGCGGTGACGGGATTGAATATCCTGCCCAACTGGAAATATCTCGAGAGCGCCGGATATACCAAGGAAAGCGCCGTCGTCTCTTCCGTGCACCTGGTGAAAGTTCCCTACGAAAAGGCCCTGCAAGTGATCCTGGAGGACGTCAGCGGCCCCAACGTGGGCACCGAGCAGGAGATTAGCTACGTCATCGACGGCGGGGTGATCATCATCACCACCCGCCAGGCGCTGTCTCGCAAGGTTTTTCCGGTGGTCTACAACATCCAGGACCTGGTCCGTGCGCTGTCGCTTGTCCACCGCGACTTTGATAACTTCCGAGACGTACAGGGCACGGGCACCGGTACAGGTAACACCGGTGGTACTACCGGTGGCACTAACAGCGGCACCAACGGTGGCACCAGCAGCGGGACCAATAGCAATTACACCAGCGGGACCAGTGGTAGAAACACCAATGGGACCAACGGCACCAGCAGCGGGACCAGTGGCAGCATAACCACCGCCGGTGGTGCGTCAACCACCAATGGTGGGCAGACCGAGAACGCCCAAGCGGTGGTGACCAACATCATCAACACGATCACCAACACGATCGCCCCGGAGTCCTGGATCAGTGCTGGTGGCGATGGGCACATCGACTTCTGGAACGACCAACTGATCGTTACCCAGACGGCCGACAACCACCAGGCCATCGCCGATCTGATCACCCAGTTGCGCGAGGCCAAGGACATCCAGATCGCCATCGAGGCGCGTTTCATCACGGTCAACACCGGTTATCTGGAAAGCATCGGGGTGGACCTGGACTTCTACTTCAACCTCGGTTCCCCCCTTGGCTCCGCCGCGAGGACCGATCCATGGACGGGCGCCACGGTGCCCACCTCCACGGGTTCGTCCGCCTGGGGCAGCGGGCTTCCCGGTAATAGCCAGCTCACGCCTATTGCCGCCAGGCAGAACCCGGACTTTGCCAATATGTTGGGCGTGTCCAGCCCGCTCGGCCAGAACAGCATCGGTTCGTTGGTGACGGCGCCGGCGTCTTCGTTATCGGGAACCTTCCTGGATGACATCCAGGTGGACTTTTTCATCCGCGCCACCCAGGCGCACCAATCCACCCGTACGTTGACGGCGCCGCGAGTGACGCTGCTGAACGGCACGGCCGCCCGGATCCATGTCGGCAGGGATCTAAACTACGTTTCCAACGTCGATGTCACTCCGGGGACGCAAAACGGCACCATCGTCAATCAGCCCACCGTAGCCTATACCACCAACACACTAAGCTTGGGCACGGAACTGTTCATCAGCGCCACGGTATCGGCGGACCTGAAATATGTTACGATTACCGTGGAACCCAGTGTCACCCAGTTGCGCGCATTGACTTTCTTTCCGTATGACCCCAGCACGCTGATCGCTCAGGGCAAGATTCCCGATGCAACCGGGTTTGTGCAGTTGCCCGACACGGAAGTGGAGACGATCCAGACCACCGTCAACGTTCCCGATGGGGCGACGCTGCTGCTGGGCGGGCTGAAGTCCACCGGGGAGGTTGAGCGCGAGATCGGCGTGCCCCTGCTCAGCAAGATACCCATCATCAACCGCGCCTTTACCAATCGTGGCAAGGTTTCCGATGAGGAAACCCTGCTGATCCTGCTGAAGCCCAACATCATTATCCCGCGTGATCAGGAAAAGAAGGAATTCCCGTAAGCGTTTCTCGGCCGGTGGGGCCGGGATGTCCGGCGGCTGGCATTGTGTGGAGCCTGGGATCATCCTCAGCGACCAGTGAAGAGCTGGTCGCTGTTTTTTCAACGGAGCGTTCTTGGAACCTGCGAGCAGCGGCAGGGGGGTTCATCCAGGTTCTGCCGTCAGCAGGTTGCGGAGTATTCCGGCGACATGTCGCACGGCCTGGCCGCGGTGACTGATGACATTCTTATCTGCCGCGGATAGCTGGGCCGTGGTCAATCCCATCTGGGGAAGCAGAAACAGCGGATCATAACCAAAACCGTTTTCGCCCCGTTCTTTCCTGCCGATTCGTCCCTCGATGACGCCGAAGGTCTGGGCAAGCACACCCCGCGTGTCGGCCAGGGCCAGGTGGCAGACGAACCGGGCCGTTCGCATCGCATCGGGGGTGTCCTTCAATTCCTCCAGCAGACGGGCGTTGTTGGCACGGTCGATAGTCTCCCTCTGGGCGCCGGGGGGGCAGTGGTCCGAGGCGAATCGGGCGCTGGTCACGCCGGGCCGGCCTTCCAGAGCGTCCACCTCCAGCCCCGAATCGTCCGCCAGGCACCACCGGCCGGTGGCCCCAGCGTAGTACAGGGCCTTCTGGCAGGCGTTGGCGGCAAAAGTCAGGCCGGTCTCCACCGGTTCGGCGATACCGTCACCGGTGGCAACCAAATCAAAGGGCGCGCCGCCCAGCATGTCGCGGATTTCGCGAAGCTTACTGGGATTGCGCGTCGCCAGGACGATTGTGGGTCGCTGCCGCATCGGCGGCTGACTCCTTGCGGGGAATCTCCAGGATGTAACTGGTCGTGGTGAGCTTCTCCATGCGTTTGCCGCTCTTGGCGGGCACAAGGAGCACGTCCTGGCGGCCATTGACAGCCAGCTTGGGGAAGTCCTTGAGGGCCTTGTCCATCGCCGGGTCGCGGACCACTCGTTGGAGTTTGCCGCCGATGGTGGTGGTGGGATAGGACGACTCGGGGAAGGAACCTATACAGACCAATGACTTGGCTGATCCATGCAGGACATAGGCATCCGTGCCTTTATCGCGCAACTGGCGGCAATATTGCTCGGCGAATTTTTTCCGGCCGACGTATCCGGCGCCGGGAACATCATAGAACTCCGCGACCACGACGGTGAAGGCGCCTTTGCTATCGGCGAGGTTATATGGCGTTGGGCCGGCGGCCTGTTCCGTCAAGGGCATGACGATTGCCTGGGCGAACACCTGAACTCCCACGGGGGTGCGATAGTTCTTGGCCTGCTTCAGGTCCGCTGCCGCCGCCTCGGCGGAAGGGTACCTGCCGCGGCACAATTCGCTGTAGCCCGGATGGTTGACTACGTAGACATCCTTCCATCCGGTGTGCTGCTGGGTGTTATGTTTGTATTCCTCGGCCTGTTGAGCATGGCCCTCGCCGTTATGCACATACAGCAGGATGGTGCAGGTGTACGTGGCGTCGAATCCCCCAGCCGAAGCGCCTAATGGTGCGTTTTGACAACCTCCCACCGAGAGGATTCCCAGGACCGCCGCTTGCGCCAAGAGGGCCGCTAAACCGTATCGCATGTTCATTTCCTCTTTCCGATAGCCCGCCGTTGAAGGGCCTGAAGCTTCCGTATCCCGCCGCGGGCCAGCGCCAGCAGGCGGCGCAGTTGCGCCTCACTGAAACCGGTCCGTTCTCCGGTGGCCTGGATTTCCACAAATTGACCGTCGTCGGTCATGGCCACGTTCATGTCGACATCGGCGATGGAGTCCTCGGAATAGTCCAGGTCCAACAAAGCCCTGCCGTTGACAAGGCCCACCGACGCCGCCGCCACGGGTCCACTCAGCGCGCCGGGCTTACACAGTCCGGCCGAGCGGGCCTTGGCGACAGCCAGCGCCAGCGCCACGTAGGACCCGCTGATCGCCGCGACGCGAGTTCCCCCATCGGCCTCCAAAACGTCGCAATCGAGGTAGACGGTGTTCTCGCCCAGGCGGTCGAAGCGGATGACATTCCGAAGCACCCTGCCAATGATGCGCTGTATTTCGACCCCTCTGCCGTCGGGATTGGCGGTCCGCCTTTCCCTGCGGACCCCCGTGGAGGCCGGGAGCATCGCGTATTCAGCCGTCAACCAGCCCAGCCCGCCGCCGGTCCGCCATTTGGGCACGCCCTGGACAAAGCTGGCCGTGCAGACCACGCGCGTGTGGCCCATCTCGATGAGACAGGAACCATCGGCCGAGCGGATAAAGCCAGGCACAATCCGCACCGGACGAAGCTGATCGGCCGGCCTGCCGTTTTTTCGTCGCCATCCGTGCATGGGGCAGTAATCTAGCACTCCGGCGGGGGCTTTTCCAGACGAAGACTCCGCAATCGCGGGGCAGAAGGAAGTCGCGGCGGGCGGAAAAACGGAATCCGGATCAGCGAGTCGGCCTCAGCAGCCCGTCCTTGAATTCCTCCGCCGGAAAGGCCGGACCTGGCGAGCCGCTGCGAGGATCGATGTGACTGTAGAGGTAGACCCGCTCGGAGGTGACACCGCAGGCCTGTTGTAGCGTCCGAACCAGCTCCAAGAGGGCCTGGAACTGTTTGCGGTTGGGGGCTTGGTTGGCGAAATCGCCTTCCACGAACACGCCGATGCTGTCGGCGTTATAGTTGTGGACGGGAAGGAAACCATGATTGCCCTCCCGCTGGGATTCCCACAGGTCCGTCGCGCGGAGGAACAGGCCGTCGGGGCCGGGTTGACCGGAGACGATGAAGTGGCATTCGCGCTGCGGGTCAAGTCCCTCGGCGGAGGTGTGAATGAGTATGTTCCGCCACCTGCCGCGCTTCAGAGGCGCTTCTGTCCCAATCACAAGGTCGGACACTCCGCCCGCGGCTGAATCAATGGCGGCCAGGTGAGTAATCGGGGGACGGATCGGGGCCTTCTCCAGCAGCATCAATGCCGCCGATCCGATGGTCATCGCGACTAGAAGAGCAATAAGCGTCTTAACCGTCCGTGACCCAACCATGACACGACGTCCTTGTTCCGCGTGAGACCGGAGTATTCAGTGGATCATAAGCTCTTATCGGCAAAGTGCAATAGTTCCACCGCGTAAAAGTAAACCTTTTAGGAAAAATACTTCATTTCCTTCGGTGGAGACTCAGGAATCCTTGAGGATGCCCATCTCCTGGAGCGCCCGCCGGGCGGCTTCCTGCTCGGCGAGTTTCTTGTTCATCCCCCAGGCGCTTGGGAATTGTCTGCCGTTGATTGTTACGGCAATCTCAAAGCACTTGCTGTGATCGGGGCCTTTCTCGTCCAGGAGCTGGTAGTCAGGCATTAAGCCCCACTGTCGTTGGGCGTGCTGTTGTAGCAAGGACTTATAGTTGTGCTGGTGTTCGTTGGCCAGCGCCTCATCGATGTAAGGGCGCATGTGCTTGAGAACGAACTGGCTGGCTGGGGCCAGCCCGCCGTCCAGGAAGATGGCTCCCACGATTGCCTCAAAGACCGCCCCGGCCACCGATTGCGGCAACGCTCCGGGTTTGGACATGCCCTTGCCCAGAAAAACGAGTCGGCAAATGTCCAGTTTCTCAGCGACGGCGGCGCACGTCTGACGAGAGACGACGGTAGACTTGATCTTGGTCATGTCCCCTTCCAGCAGGTCCTCCTGGCTGTTGTAGAGTTCATGACAGACGGCCAGGCCCAAGACCGCGTCGCCCAGAAACTCCATCCGCTCATTGCTTTGCAAGCGGCTAGAGGCCACCGAGGCATGCGTCAACCCCAAGGCCAGCAGGTCGGGGTTGGAAAAACGATACCCGATGATCTCCTGGCACTGTTCCAGCGCGGATTGCTCCACAGACCGACCCTCTCGATCCCGGGCCGCTGGCGGCAGCCGCCGCGCCTATGTGCAAGGCCGCTGGCGTCAAAGGCCCGACAAGATTCCATTGATTATATCGGCCGGGCCGGCGGTTGTCGATACGCTTGATTTGCCTTCACCGGGGCAACTAAGATGGCGACATGCCCCGAAATACAAAGATCGTTCCCGCGGACCTGGCGAACCTGCGGATTATCCACTATCCCGACTCTCGCCTCAGCCGTCCCAGCGACACTGTCGCCCTGCCGGATGAGTCGCTGCTCCCGCTGGCGGAGCGGATGTTCGAGCTGATGTCAGCCGTTCGCGGTGTCGGGTTGGCCGCGCCGCAGGTGGGCGTCAACCTTAGGTTTTTCGTGGCCGGTCCGGTTGCCCAGGGCGACGACCGGCGGGTCTATGTCAATCCGGTGATCCTCTCTGCCGAAGGTCGTCAGGAGGAGGAGGAAGGCTGCCTGTCGTTTCCAGGCATGACCTGCCGGATCAAGCGATACGGCATCGTTACCGTTGCGGCCTACGGTCTGGACGGACAGATATTTCAGCAGACTGGCCAGGGACTGTTGGCCCGCCTCTTCCAACATGAGATCGATCATCTTGACGGCGTGCTGCTGGTCAACCGCATGGGAACCCTGGCGCGCCTGGCCAACCGCCGCGCTCTGAAAGACCTGGAAGAACAATTCGAGGGAAAATCCTCCGCCTGAGACACCACTGAGCGGCGAAGGCTATCGGGTGCTGGACAAACCGGTCGATTGGCCCCATAATCTCTATTTCCTAAGCCGCCCGGCAACGTGAAAGAACAACATGGAAAAGTCCCTAGACGTCAAACTGGCTGATATTCACGCTCACGCCGACTCCAAGGCATTCATCCTGGCCGACGCCAAGGATGCCGACATGGCCTTCGGCATCGCCGCCCCAGGCCGCAGCCCCGAGCGCGGCGAAGGCGAATTTCGTTCGCTGGAGGAATACCGCGAGCATATCGCCGAAAACGTCCGCCAGGGCCTGCTGGACATCATGCTGATGTCGGTATCCACCAGCGAGGTGCTGACCATCCGCCGGCGGATCTTCGACGCCTCCACCGTCACCCCGGCTGTGCGGGCCAACGACACCACGGACATCCATGTCGCCCGCGGCGCGTCCTACCCCAAGGAACCGTCGCTGCCGTTCCGCACCGCGCTGATCGACCATGCCCAGGTCGGGCGGATCGCCGAAGACGACGACTCCCAAAGACATCTGGGGGCCAACCTGGGTTTATATAGCATCACGTTCAACAACGACCCGGAATTGGACCGCGCGACGCTGGAGGCCTATCGGGAATTCCGCGTCGAAGCCGAAAGCAAGGGCTTCCGCCACTTCCTGGAGGTCTTCGAGCCTAACGACCCCGTTCACCCAATTTCCACCGAGCAACTGGGCGGTTTCGTCAACGACCTTATCGTGCGGACGCTGGCGGGCGTGGCCTCGCCGGGCCGGCCTTTGTTTCTCAAGCTGGTCTACCACGGCCCGAAGTTCATGGAGGAACTGGTCCGTTACGACCGCCACCTGGTGCCCGGCGTCCTGGGAGGCTCTGCCGGGACGACCTATGACGCCTTCAAGCTGCTGGCCGAGGCCAAGAAGTATGGGGCGCGGGCGGCGCTTTTCGGCAGGAAGATCAACAGCGCCGAGCACCAGCTCAGTTTCATCCAGTTCCTGCGATGGATCGCCGACGACCAGATCAGCCCCGAGGAGGCGGTCAATGCCTATCACGGTGTGTTGGCGGGCCTGGGAATTCCCCCCGCCCGCCCGCTGGACCAGGACATGCAATTGACCAGCGGGATCAACAGTTATGCGGGTTCCGGGACGACGATCAGCATTCCTTCTCGGCCAGCCGCCGGCAGGGGCGGATCGTCGCCGGCGCAACCCGGCGGCTCCGGCGGTTCCTATCCCATCCGGACCGACGGTATGCCCGACTTCGCCAAAATGACCCCCGCCCAGCGCCTGGCCTATCACCGCAATCGCCTCAACAAGAGCATGGGGTAGCTGGTGGCTGTCGGGCAATAATCGGGGGGCGGTCCTGGGCCTGGTGCGGCTAATCGCGCTTTCGATGCGAGATGTACGCCACTTCCACGCGATCCCCGGCGGCGGCGTTAAGCAAATCAAGGCGAAGCTGCGTGATGTTCCCCTGCCAGTCCGGCGAGGCGGACAGATCCAATTCGTAGGTGTGGAACCGCCCATCGGGCGTGACGTTAAAGACGATCCCTTCGACAAAGTCGGTCGAACCGGACTTGCGCCAGGCCAGCCGTGCCTTGGACGGACCGGCGGGGTATGCCAGGCGGACATAGAGCCTGGGAACATCCTTGGCGGCAAAGAAAGTCTCCGGCCCCAGAATCGCCGCGGAAGGACCGTTTGGGATAATCGACAGTTTGCCCTCGAGGGGCCATCCGGCGTCGGATGCATCTTTATAGAAACAGTGTTGCCGGTCCTTGGCGAAGACATAGTCCGGCGGGCATTCTTGATGGTGGGCATAGACCCACTGGCGGATTTCATCCAGGCTGCCCAGGATCAGGACGTAGGAGTATTCATAAACAATGTTGTGGTCCAATATGTCCAGGCGATAAGGCGAGATGTATCCGGTGGGATTGTCCTTGGGTCCGCCTGTATTGGGTTGCCCATAGAACCCGCCGCAGAACGAGAACACGCCCGGATGGAACACGCCCAGGCCCCAATCGTCGTCATTGACCAAAGCAGCCCAGTTTTCCGTAGCCCGCCAATAGGACCACGACGGACCGGTTTTGTGCACCTGTCTTGTCGGGCCTGATGAGAAAGGCGCTTCCCCGTCATAGGTCATCAACTTATAGAGCTTTCCGGTGGTGTAGACGGCGGGGAGTTCCTGCATCTTGGCGGGATACTGGTTGTGGTCAGGCCGGGCGTTGGTCAGCCGGCAGCGGACGTGTGCGGCTTTTCCCTCCAGGCCGATCCACGTCTCGAACGTGCATTCGCCTGGGACATTGTTCAAAGCCCAGTGCATCGGAATGCTCTTGACGTAGAGCGTCTTGCCGTCGTTTTGGCGGGCCAATAACTTGGCGGGATTCCCGTAAACGTCGCCGGTTCCGATGGGGTTCCAGGGCCAGTTTTTCCACCCCGGGTGGGCCTGGCCGAAAGGATCCGGGCCGGAGTAATAGGACTGTTGTATCTGCCTTCCCCAGTCATGGGAGTTGATAATGTTCATGCCGGCGGGGGATTGCGACAGATACGTGATCACGCCGCCCAGATTCAAGTCCACGGCGATTCGGATCGTACCGTTATCCAGGTAGCTTAGCTCTTCCGGTGGGCGTGGGCGGCTGGCTGTTTCTTGGGCAAGACACGCCGATAGCACGGCCAGTAAAACGTAACCAGACAACACGATCCCAAAAGTGATATTGGCCAAGGGAGATCCTCGCGCCAAGGCATGGGGGTCGGGCAAAGGCGGCGACGCCGGTCAGCCCTTCTTGACGGCGCGCGCGGCGAGGCGCTTGGTGCGGCGGGCGCGTTCCTTGGCCTTGCGAGGGGCGTTCTTCAAACGAATGCGTCGCTGTTTCTTTCGCTTACGTTCCAGGCGAGTGTGTCTCTGGCCCATGACTACCGTCCTTTTAGCTAGGTGGCGGGATTGTATGCGGTGTCGCGGACATACGCAACGGCAAGAATGGGAAGGCCATGGATTTCAGGTCGAATTCGGTTCGTCCCGAATTAACTCCATGGCCCGTGCCAGGGCGGCCTGGCGGCTGACTAGCCGTTGCTCCAACTGCTCGTCATAGAGTTGTTGTAGCAGTTGTCCAAACCGAGGCCCCTGGCGGAGGCTCATGTCCTTCAGGTCCTCGCCGGTGACCAGCGGCGGCGGGGCGATTTCATTGGCCGGGATGGCTGCGGCCCGGCGAGCGATGCGAAGGCAGGCGATCTGCCTGCCGGTCTGGATGCGCTCCTGGGCGCGCCAAAGGGACAGGAGCTTTTGCCAATGCCTCCCCGCCAGCAGGCGCTTAAAGCCGGCCAACGGCATTTCGTCCGCTGCCGGCCAGCGGGAGAGATTTTCCGCGCACCAGAGGATACAGCCACGCAGGTCGTTGGAAGCGCCCCAGCGGCGACATAAGGCGGAGATCGTAGGCGGGGGCAACTGACAGAGCAGCCCCGTCAGGGTCAGCGCGAAATCCCTTTTGCCGGCCAGCAACTCGACGCGGCGGATGGCCGCCGGCCAGTCGTCCCCACCGAACAGCTCCGGCAGGATGACTTCCGCGAGCCTGCAATCGGCCAGCATCCGCAGGGCTTGGGCGGCGGAAGAAAGGGAAAGCATTTTTTTCAGTTCGTCGAAGATTCGCTCCCCGCTGATGGCGGCGACCTTAGGCGCCAATCGTCGGATGGCCTTGGCGGTCGCCGGGACGATGGGAAACCCCAGCCGCACGGAGAAGCGAACCGCCCGGACCATGCGAAGGTAGTCCTCCGCGAATCTCTTATCCGCCGGCCCGATGGCGCGAATGACCTTGCGTTCCAGGTCGCGCCTTCCGCCGACATAGTCGAGGATCTGATCTGCCATCGGGTCGTAGAAAAGCCCGTTGATCGTGAAGTCCCGCCGCAGGGCGTCCTGGCGGGCGGTGGTAAAGCGCACGCCGTCGGGCCGCCGGCCGTCGCTGTAGGAAAGGTCGCTGCGGAACGTCGTCACCTCCACCCGCTGGCGCTGGTGGATGACCATCGCCACCCCAAACTTCACCCCCACCAGCAGCACGTGCCGGAACAACTTCCGCACTTCCCGCGGCGTGGCGCTGGTGGCGATGTCGTAATCGTTGGATCGGACGCCCAGGAGCATGTCGCGGACGCACCCGCCGGCAAAAAGCGCCTCGAAACCCGCCTCCCTCAGCCGCCGGAGCACCCACAGTGCCGTCGCCTTGTTCGCCGCCTGAGCCATGTTGGAAATATACTCACTACCGCGTTGGCCGGCCAGCCTCTCGCCACGCCGCGGACCAGAAGCGTCAGGGACTTTCCTTGTCGTGGGTCAACAGCACCACGCTCATGTCGCCATAATCACGGGCCTTCCACTGTGATAGCGCAGCGATCCGCTGGGGGGCTTGCGTCCCTTGGGGAAGGCGCAAGGCTACCACACCGCCGTCGGTTACATGTCGCCCCAACGGAGCAAAGATGTCCGATTCCACCCCTGCCCAGGACCACTGCCGTACCGAGGCAAACGGAGGATCGACAAAAACCACGTCGGCGCGCAGGTCCGTCGAATCCAGCCAGCCCGCCAAGCCGGTTTCGATGTCCCCTCCCCAGATCACGCAACGCTGGGCGACGGCGAGCATCTCGATATTCTGCCTCAAATTCACCAACACGCGCCGGTCGCGCTCGGCGAAGAAACAACGCTTGGCCCCCTGCGACAGCGCCTCCAGCCCCAGCGTGCCGGTACCGCAGTAGAGGTCCAGCACGGTGGCGCCCTCCAGCAGGGGGCCGATCATGCCGAAAAGAGATTTCTTCACCGCCCCCGTCATCGGTCGGGTGTCGCTGCCCTCCGGCGGGGACAGCAGGCGGCGCCCGCGAAACAATCCAGCCAATATCTGCATGACGATGCTCCTCCGGAAGGCTCAACGGGTCGGCCCGTTGCCGTTATGCGTATCGCATCCGGGCGGCGGAATAGAAGGGCCTGCCCTGCGCGATGTACTTTCGCTCGAAGTTCGTGCCCGCCAGCTCGCCCGCCCCGTCGGACATCCTGGGGAACGGGACGGTGGCCCATCCTCGCCCCCGCCGCAGTACGGCCTGGATGTGGGTGAAGTAATCCAGGTGGTCGGTGACGATGATGATCTGCCCGCCACGGCGCAGTGCCCGCCTCGCGTCGTCCAGGAAGGCGTCCTGGATGAGCCGGCGGCCATGATGGCGTCGCTTGGGCCATGGGTCGGGGAAATAGACGTGCACCCGCCAGAGTGAGCCTTCGCCCAGGCAGCACTTGAAGACGGTGGCGGCGTCGGCGGCCAGCATCCGCGCGTTGGCCAAGCCGGCCCGGCGGATGCGGTCGGCGGCGTAGCGACAATAGGCCCCGGCCCACTCGATGCCCAGGAAGTTAATCTCAGGCCGCGCGGCTGCGCGGGCCAGCAGGAAGGTTCCCTTTCCGCTGCCGATCTC
>PMBX01000104.1:199-5515 GCA_003153915.1 Phycisphaerales bacterium | reverse complement strand
GGCGGTGAGCTATTTCTCGGCTCTCGTCGGGCTTGCAATGGTCCAACCGGCTGGGATAATTGGCAGCTCGGGCCGGTGCGACGCCCGTTATAAGAAGGAGTTCGTCATGAAACTCGGCGTGATGGCGGCGCTGTTTGGCGGCATGAAACTGGACGATGCCCTGGACTACTGCGCCAAGGTCGGCCTGGACGCCATCGAGCTGCCCCTGGGGCCGTACCCGGGGGATCCGTGGAAGCTGGCGGGCATTACGCGCGACAAGGTTCGCCTTGCCGGCCTCAAGAAAAAGCTCGCCGCCCGCGGCCTGGAGGTCAGCGCCATCGCCGCACACGGAAACCCCGTGCACCCGCACAAGCGCATCGCGCTGGCCCATCACCGGATGCACCGCCAGGCGGTGCTGCTGGCGGCGGAGCTGGGCGGCGTGGTGGTCAACTTCTCCGGCTGCCCCGGCGGCGCGGCGGGCGACCAGACGCCCAATTTCATCACCGCCCCCTGGCCGGAGGAATTCCTCGCCGCCAGCCGGTACCAATGGGATAAGGTGCTCATCCCCTACTGGAAAAAGGAATCGCAATTCGCCGCCCGCTGCGGGGTGAAGATCGCCTTCGAGGCCCACCCCAACTTCACCGTGCACAACCCAGAGGACATCGTCCGCCTGCGCGATTCTGCCGGCAAGAATCTCGGCGCCAATCTGGACCCCAGCCACTTCTTCTGGCAGGGCATCGATCCGGTCGAGGCCGCCCGCTATCTTGGCGCTAACCGCTGCATCTTCCACGTCCACGCCAAGGACACGGCAATCGACCCGCGCAATAGCCGCACGTTCGGCAACCTGGACATCAAGAGCTACGGCGACATCCAACACCGCAGTTGGGTCTTCCGCACCGTCGGTTACGGCCACGGGGAGGAATTCTGGAAGCCCTTCGTCTCCATGCTTCGCGCGTATGGCTATGACGGCGTGCTGAGCATCGAGCACGAGGACGCCCTGATGAGCCTCAACGAGGGTTTTGAAAAGGCCGTCGCCTACCTCAAGGGCATCCTGATCCGCCAACAGGCGGGCAAGGCGTGGTGGTTCTGAGGTGTTTTTTTCCAGCCCCCCGGACGGGCCGGCGGCACGTGAAACGGCGGCGGAAGGTTGTGTGGCGGAATGGCTTCAGACACGCAAGGCGCCTGGCTGGATGAAGCACTGGCCCGCGCGGCCCGCGCGCGTGTGGTGGTGCTGGGCGATTTCGCCATAGACGCCTACTGGCTGATCGATCCCGATCAAACCGAGTGTTCCGTCGAGACTCACCTGTCGGTCCGCAAGGTACGGCGGCAGCGGTACAGCCTGGGCGGGGCGGGCAACGTGGTGGCCAACCTGGCGGCGCTGGGCGTCCGAAGCGTATCAGCCGTCGGGCTGATCGGCGACGATCTTTTCGGCGGGCTGATGCGGAAAATGCTGGAGGACCTGGGCGTCTCCACCGCCGGCCTGCTGTGCTGGGGGGATGACTGGCAAACCCCGGTGTTCTCCAAGCCCTGCCTGGGCGATGAGGAACTCAACCGCATCGACTTCGGTGCGTTCAACTGGCCGGAATCGCGTGCGCAGGAGGCAGTCATCGCCCAATTGGAGCAAGCCGCCCAGTCCGCCGACGCAGTAATTCTTAATCAGCAGATTCCCTCCGGCCTGTCCACACCGGAGATGATCGAGCGGATAAACCAAATCGCCGCCGCGCATCCGCGATGCCGCTTCATCGTCGATTCGCGCGATCGTGCCGAACTGTATCGCGGGGCGATCCTCAAGCTCAATGCCCACGAAGCCGCCCGGCTGGCTGGCCAGCCGCGCGCCCTGGATGAGCGCGTCCCCTGCGAGGCGGCGCGACGGTTCGCCACCACCTTGGCCGAGCGAACGGGCCAGGCGGTGTTCGTCACCCGCGGAGAGAACGGCCTACTCGTCGCCGATGCTGACGAGGTGGAGGAAATCCCAGGCATACAGGTAATTGAACGGACCGACCCGGTGGGCGCGGGCGACACCGCCGTCTCGGCCGTCGCTGCCGTGCTGGGTGGGGGGGGCAATCCACGCGACGCTGCCCGGCTGGCCAATATCGCCGCCTCGGTGACGGTGCGTAAGCTCCTGACCACCGGTACTGCCGGCCCACAAGAGATACGCGACATCGGCCCGAATCCCGATTACGTCTACCTGCCGGAACTGGCCGACGACCCCCGCCGCGCCAGTTACGCCGGCGACAGCGAAATCGAGATTGTGCGCGAACCCGCCTCGCCGCGCAACATCCGCCACGCCATCTTCGACCACGACGGGACGATCTCGACGCTTCGCCAGGGCTGGGAAGGCGTGATGGAACCCGTGATGGTCCACGCCATCCTAGGCCCGCGCTACCAGGATGCCGACGAAGCCCTCTACCACAAGGTACTCGATCAGGTCCGGCGATTCATCGACAAGACCACCGGCGTCCAGACGCTGGTGCAGATGGCCGCCCTGGTGGAACTGGTTCGACAATTCGGTTGCGTGCCTGCCGGTGACATCCTCGACATGCACGGCTACAAGGAACTTTACAACCGCAGGCTCATGGAGATGGTGGGCAGCCGGCTGGACAAGCTCCGCCGCGGCGAGCTGGACGCGGGTGATTTCCAGATCAAGGGCGCGCTGGGAATGTTGGAAGAACTCCGCCGCCGCGGTGTGAAGCTGTATCTGGCCAGCGGGACCGACCAGGTCGATCTAGCCACCGAGGCTTCGGCGCTGGGCTACGCGAATCTGTTCGAGGGGCGGATCTTCGGCGCCGTCGGCGATATCAAGGTGGAGGCCAAGCGCGTGGTGCTGGAAGGCATCCTCCGTACCCACGGCCTGGGCGGGGCGGAACTGGCGACCTTCGGGGACGGTCCGGTGGAAATCCGCCTGACGCGAAAATGCGGCGGACTGGCGGTGGGAATCGCCAGCGACGAGGTGCGGCGGTTCGGGCCTAATCCCGTCAAGCGCGCCCGGCTTATCCGCGCCGGGGCGGACCTGATCGCCCCGGACTTCAGCCAGGCCGGACAAATTCTTTCGACGATGGGAATGAAATAGGAACGGCGGTGGCCATGATCGATCCGGGGCGGTTGCGGGCGTACCTGAAGCTCCACCTGGCCGATGGCGTCGGGGCCGTAACGTTCCGCCGCCTGGTGGAGGCCTTCGGCGACGTGGAGTCAGCCGTCGGTGCCCGAAACCACTGGCAGCGGGTCGAGGGCGTCGGCCCCAAGACGGCCGAAGCCATCGATGCCGTCACCGACCAGCAGATCGACGAAGAGCTACAGGCCGCGCATGAGGCCCGCGTGGAGATCATCGCCCTGGAAGACCCTCGCTACCCAGCCGCCCTGGCGAACATCCACGACCGGCCCGCGGTGCTTTATGTGCGAGGCCGTCTTGAACGGACCGACGCGCTGGCGATGGGGATCGTCGGATCGCGCCGTTGCACCCATTATGGAATGGAGCAGGCGGAGCGGTTCGCTCAACTGCTGGGCCGGGCGGGCTTCACCGTTGTCAGCGGCGGGGCGCGGGGCATCGACACCGCCGCCCATCGCGGAGCGCTGGCGGGGGGAGGAAGGACCGTCGCCGTCATGGGCTGCGGATTGAGCGAAACCTATCCACCGGAAAATGATAAGTTCTTCGCCCAGATCGTCTCGGAAGATCGCGGCGCGCTGGTTTCGGAGCTTCCCATGAAGACGGCAGTGCTGGGAGGCAACTTCCCCACGCGAAACCGAATCATCTCCGGCCTGTCGCTGGGGGTCCTGATCGTAGAGGCCGCGCGGCGAAGCGGTTCGCTCCACACCGCCCGAGAAGCCGCCGAGCAGGGAAGGGTGGTCTTCGCCGTGCCCGGGCGCGTCGATTCGCCGCTCAGCCAGGGGACAAATGAACTCATCCGCGACGGGGCGATACTCGTCCAAAACCTCGACGATATCCTGGAACACCTGGGACAAGTCGGCGCCAAGCTGGCCGTCGAGGAGGATTCCGACACCGCCGCGCTGCCGGCAGGACTGACCGAGATCGAGGCCGCATTGCTCGCTCTGCTGCGGGAGGGACCAGCGGGCCTGGACGACCTTTGTCGTGCCGGCACCGTAGAAAGCGGCCGGGCCGCCTCGGCCATGACCATGCTCGTGCTCAAGGGCCTNNCAGCCGGGGAATGTCTTTACGCTAAAGAGGCAAGAGCGAAGGTCATAGGCTCAAGGGCGTGCAACTCGCCCGGAAGGGCCCCTCCGGGGTTGCACGCACAATAATAGCGTCATTTTGGATTGCGCGAGCAATTGTGGTTGTTCGCCCTTCTTGCTTTCGTCGCCACCACATCGCCAGGCTGCCCAAGCTCAGCATCGCGAGTGTGGCGGGTTCCGGGATAAGTCCACTTGAAGACCATTCCAGATTGCCCAGTGTCGCAACCCCGTAGTTACCACTAGAAAGGATCGTCACCTTGGTGATCTCGGGAAGGTCCGTTTGGATGCCCCAAAAGCCTTCGATGTTTCCAGAGTCGCCCCATGGGTTCACCTGTGCCATTACAGTGCCAAGTAGTTGGTCGGCCGCGCCGTACATGTTCACCGTCAGAGAACTGGGTGCCCCGGCGCTGTTGGCGATGAAGCTGCCCACGCTCGATACTGGAACGTTAAAGGTAATCGTCAAAGGGGAGTTGGGATTATCGTCGTAGATCTTGTTGTAGACGGTTGCACCATCAGGCATGTAACTGCCGTCATACCCGGCCAAGCTTTCCTGATACCAACCGGCGACCACCTGGTAACCCTCTGACAGTATGACGACAGACCCTTCATCGGAGAAGGTTACACCCTTGCTGGCTGTGTAGAAATTGCCTACAGGATTAGCACCCAGCGCCAGCTCGGCGAACGTAATCGTGTTCTGAGGGATCCCCATGAAAGCGCGATACCCGCACAGCAGGTCGGGGAAGGTGGCATAGCTCCCACTGCCGTCAAACGTGCCTATGATAGAAGCGCCGGCTGGCAATGCCACAGATGCGACACATGATAGGATGACTAGGCTGCCTGTGATTCTTGTCAACAATGGACTCCCTGTACTTTCTCCCGATTTATATCTGTCCGCTCGTGGTCTCTGTACTCGGGTCGGCTCCACGATAAACATAGATTATGACCATGGCCTGGGCAAATCGGATGATTCCATGCACATCGTTCCATCGTATCCAACCAGGAACACAACCAATGGTCGTAAATCGAGTTATGCGACGCAGCTAAAATCCTGTTTCAACCGTCGGATTTCGGTTATGGCCAGATATCTTGGCTTCATTTGATCGCCAACGGTCAGGTCAATGAGAAAGGAGCGAAGGCCATCGGGACTGG
>PMBX01000104.1:0-124 GCA_003153915.1 Phycisphaerales bacterium | reverse complement strand
GGGCCGGAAGGCCCAGGCGTGCGGGTGGGTGGCGGTAGAAAGACAAAAAGCAGACATGCTCATGTAGCCGAGTCGTAGGGTGGGGCTACTGCCCCACGGGATTGGATCAGCCGCGAATGAATTT
>PMBX01000264.1 GCA_003153915.1 Phycisphaerales bacterium | reverse complement strand
CGCTGGGCGTTGAGCACGTTGAGGAAATCCGTCTGCCCCTGCGTGTAGAGTTGCATGGACACATCGACGGCCTTGCGGTTGGCCGTCACCGCATTGATCAAGGACTTGCGGTGCTCCTGCTCCTTGGCCAGGGCGATCAGGGTGTTCTCGACATCCTGGAAGGCGTTCAGCACCGTCTGTTGGTAGGTAATGAAGGCCTGGTCCCTCAGGGCCTCCTGCGCGCGGATGTTGGACACGATACTGCCGCCTTGGAAGATAGCCCAACTGGCAGATGGCCCGAAACCCCAGGACCGGCTAACGTCTTTGAACAGGCTGCCGGTCGAGGCCGCCTGCCAGTTGATGTCCCCTGTCAGGGAGAACTTGGGGAACAGATCGGCTGTGGCGACGCCGATCTGGGCTGTGGCGGCGTGGACTTGCGCCTCGGCCTGGCGAATGTCCGGACGACGGCGCAGGAGATCCGACGGCAGGCCCACGGGAAGCTGGGCGGGCGCGGATGGAACATCGCCCGTGTCGGAGAGGTCTTTCAGCAGGTCAGCCGGCGGCCGAGCCAGCAGGACACTGATCGCATAGATTGACTGCCGGGCGGACATTTCGAACACAGGGATGGTCGACTCGGTGGTGTAGACCAGCGCGTCGGCGTTGGCGACATCCAGGGCGCTGACAAACCCAGCAGCCAATCGCTGATGAGTTATGTCCGCCGTGTGCTGCTGTGACTTGAGGTTGTTGCGGGCAATCACGATCTGCTGCTGGTAGCCGCGAAGGAGGATGTAGTTGAGCGCCACCTCCGCGGCCAGGCTCACCTGGACGTCACGAACGCCTTCCCGGGCGGCCAAGACACTGGCATTGGCGGACTCGACATCTCGTCTGACACCGCCAAAGACGTCGAGTTCCCAGGCGGCGTCCAACCCGGCTTGCCAGAGGTCGGCCTCCTTGGCCGTAGCGCCGGCCGGTCGGACCCGCTGGTAGGACGCCGTGCCGCTGGCGGCGGGGAAGAGACCACCAATGACAACGCCTCGCTGGAATCTAGCATGGCGAAGGCGGGCTTGGGCCAACTGAAGGCTCAGGTTGGCCTGGAGCGCCTCATTCACCAGGTCGGTCAGTTTGGGGTCGCCAAAGGTCTCCCACCATCGAGCCAATTCAGCCGGTTGCGAGGTGGCCGCCGACGGCTGAGATGCGCTTGCTTCGGATACTCCCGCCCACGCCACGGGCGCCTGCCTCCGGGGCGCGTGGTAATCCGGGCCTACCATGCACCCGGAAATACTCAGGGCCGACAAGACGGCAACAACGAGGAATACCTTCATAACATGCGGCTGGCCTTCTCTTGTCATTCTTGCGCTCCTCGAGCCTGGACACGCGCTCGGTTCTCGTCACTCGTATCGTAGGGCTTCAATTGGATCAAGCCGCGATGCCCTCCAGGCCGGGTAGTAACCAAAGACGATGCCCACGCTGGCCGAAACCACCACGGCGGCTATGATCGCCTCCAAGGATATTTGGGTGGGCCAGTGCAGGAGCTTGGTCACAAGTATTGAACTGCCTCGCCCCATCAGTATGCCCGCAGCGCCTCCGATCAAGCACAGCACGACGGCCTCGGCCAGGAATTGTCGCAAGATGTCGCCGGGCTGAGCGCCTACGGCCATCCGCAGGCCTATCTCACGCGTCCGTTCGGTTACGGATACCAGCATGATATTCATGATCCCAACGCCGCCGACTACCAGGGAGATCAGCGCCACGCACAGCAGCAGCTTGGTCATCAGCGTGGTCGTGGACGACATGGCCTTGGTAAGTTCGGTCATGTCGCGGATGGTGAAGTCATCAGCCTCCCCAAGTCGGATGTGATGCCTTTCACGGAGCAGGGCCGTGACTTCCGTTATTGCCGCGGGGATCTGAGCGGAAGATTTCGCCGCTACGAGGATCTGGTCCACGTTTGCGAAACGCACCGGTTGCGGAGTGTCTGCCTGCTGAATCGCCGAAGGCGCCGGATAAAGGCTGAGCTGGCTGTTGGGATAAATATGGCTGAGGGTGTCCACGCTTGATGAGGTCCCGCCTGAGGCGGCACTGCTCTGGTTGGGGTTGGCCAGGGACGATCCGGTGACGCGGTACTTGATGGTCGTCCACGGCGCCAAGACGATGTCGTCCTGGTCCATTCCCATCATGTTGGCGCCCTTGGGTTGAAGAACCCCGACGACCTTGAACGCCACATTCTGCAACCTCAGTTCCTTGCCCACGGGCGATTGCCCACCGAACAATTCCCGCACGATAGTCTGGCCGATCATGCAGACCTTGCTGGCATTGCGCACATCGCGGTCGGTAAACGGGTCGCCATCGGCCAGGTCGCTCCAGTCCCGCACATCCAGAAACGAAGGGGTCGTCCCATCAATGCTCATGGGCACCCAATTGCGGTTGCCGTAGACCACTTGCGTCCGCGCGCGGACCACCGGCGCCACGCCGCTGACGCTAGGGCAGTCCTTCAAGATCGTGTCTGCATCCTGAGGCGTCATCGTCAGGACGCTGCCAGCCCCGAAACTGATCCCGCCGCTGGCAGCCTGGCCGGGCATGACCATCAGGGTATTGGCGCCCATGCTGGCAATTGTCTTCTGGATTGCCGCGGAGGATCCGTTACCGATTTCCATCATCGCGATCACCGCCGCGACCCCGATGACGATGCCAAGCGTCGTCAAAGCCGCCCGCATGACGTTGCGGCGGAGCGCCCGCAGAGCTGTCTTGAATGTTCGGTAGGACTTCATGTAGCGCCTCCCGGCGATTGACGCGGCGCTGTGCTGTGGTCCGCGCCGGCGCCGTCCTGGATCAGGCCGTCCAGAATCCGGATGACCCGCTGAGAATGCTGAGCCACGCTGGGATCGTGAGTGACCAGGATGATCGTCAGGCCCTCAGACCGATTCAGGTTCTGGAATATCCGCAGGATGTCCTCGCTGGTGTGAGAATCCAAGTTGCCGGTAGGTTCATCAGCCAGCAGGATCACAGGTTGGCCGACTAACGAGCGGGCTATGGCCACTCGCTGCTGCTCGCCTCCGGAAAGCTGCGACGGCAGATGTTCGACACGGTCGGCCAGTCCGACACGGACCAACAGTTCCTTGGCCCGCTGGCGCATCTGCTTTTCGGAGACCCCATCGTGCGAATACGTCATCGGCATCATGACGTTCTCCAGTGCGCTGGTACGCGATAGGAGATTGAAGTTCTGGAACACGAAGCCGATCATCCGGTTCCGTAACTTGGCCCGTTCCTTTGCCGAATAGCGCGATATCTCACTGCCGTCCAGCCAGTACTCTCCTGCCGTAGGGTGGTCCAGGCAGCCCAAGATGTTCATCAAGGTGCTCTTGCCTGAACCGCTGGCCCCCATCAACGTCACCAGTTCTCCTTTGGCAACGGACATGGAGATGCCCTTGAGCACGGGCAAGTCCATATCGCCCAGGTGGTAGGTCTTGCGAATGTCCTTTATCTCAATGAGATCCACGTGGGTTCATCTCCTCAGCCAGCGTCACCGCCCACCGCCAGGGCCGCCCGAAGCACCACCGGTTCCGCCCTCGGCGGGGGCATTCGCCGGACGCCGCGCCCGACCGATCTGCGGCGTGAACGGGCTGGCTTCCGAAGTGGAGCTCCCGGCGTTCTCCAGGACCTGCTCTCCCGTAACCACCTGAAGGCCCTCGGCCAGATCGGCCCCTTGCACTTCCGTTTGCGTGCCATCGGTCAGGCCGGTCTGGACTCTGACGGGCCGCACGAGCCGGCCTTGCACCACCCAGAGCGTTCCGCGGTGCAGGCTGGCGCCCTCCTGCGAACCGGCTGGCTGGGAGGTCCGCCTCCTGGCGCCGGACGTCGCCTCCGCTTCCTGGCGGAATGCGGGGTCGATCTGTTCGGGCCGGGGCTCCCACCGCAACGTGGCGTTGGGCGCCAACAGCACATCCTCGCGGTGACCGGTCTGAAACTGCACATTGGCTGTCAAATACGGCAACAGCTTGCCGTCGGGGTTGTCGGTATTCACCTCCACCGTGTAAGTAACCACGTTCTGTGTCATGGTCGCGTTGAGGCGGATCTTCCCGACCGTCCCTTGGAAGACTCTGCCCGCGAAGGCGTCAACCGTGAAGGTCACCGGCATGCCTGGTCTGATGCTTCCGATGTCGGCCTCATTGACCGACACCCAGACCTGGATACGGGTGAGGTCTTTGGCGATGAGAAACAGGCTGGGGGCATTCAGGCTGGACACCACCGTCTGGCCGATGTTCACACGCCGGTCAATGATGACGCCCTTGACCGGTGAGGCGATCGTGCAGTAGCCGAGGTTACGGTTGGCGTGGTTCAGGGTTGCCTGCGCCTGGGCCACCGATGCCTTGGCCTGCTCGACCGCGGCCTGGTCAACAGCCACGTTGGCCTTGGCAATCTCGTCGTTGGCCTTATAAGAGTCATATTGCGTCGGGGCCAGCGCCTCGGAAGGCCCCAGCTTCTGCGCCCGTTCCCAGTCGCGCTGCGCTTCATCGAGCTTGGCCTTCATCTGAACCAAATCGGCTTCGGCTCGAACTTGGCTGGCATTGGCCTGGACCAGCCCCGCCTTGGCCAATTCGACATCGGAGACGTACAGCGAATCGTCGATCTTGGCCAGGACCGATCCCGCCTCGACGACCGAACCGTAATCGACGCTCTTACCGCGGTCGTCCTTGCCGAATGAGAGTATCTGCCCGGCCACCTGGGCGCCGACGTCCACGACTTCTTCCGGTTCGACCGTGCCCGTGGCGCTGATCGTGGCGATGATAAGCCCGCGTTTGACCGGCGTGGTCCGAAAACTGGTCTTGTTCTGGCCGGTTTGCCGCGTGTACCAAGCCCAGCCGCCGATCAAGCACAGCACCACCACGGCGCCGATTCCCAGTCGCAGTACCAGTCGCATAAAGGCTCTCCAAGTCAAGTTTTAGCGGGGCCGGCGGGCACATCATTGCGACGATGGCCTGCAAACACGGTGAAATGAGCATCGAGCCGATCCAGCAGGCCCCGCAGGTACTCCTGCTCCCGCAACGTCAGCCCGTCAAAGAGTGACCTAACGTAGCTCGAATGTCGCGTCAGCACGCGAGCCACGAGTTTTCGGCCTTCGCCGGTCAGTCTCAGTTCCCGGACGCGGCGGTCGGCTTTTGACGGCACCCGCCTGACCAGCCCCATTCGCTCCAACCGGTCCACCACACCTGTGACGCTCGGAGGGCGGATCAAGAGCCGCTCCCCCAGGTCCGTCAGCCGCAGGGACTTCGTGCCCTCCACCTGGGCCCGATGGAGCGTTCGCAGGACGCCCCACTGAGGGCCGCTGATCCCGTGACTTGAATAATAGGGTTCCGTAACCTGGCGCAGATGGTTCAATGTCCGCAGGAGCGCGCGAAAGAGCCTCATGGTCGGCTCAGCATCTCGATGTTTTTGAAGACGGCCCATTACGAAATTATAGCCTAAATAATTTCGTTCGCACACTAAACATATGGCCAAGCATCCTGCAAATCGACAGGGGCGATAAGAAACGCCCGACTCCACCAGCGTAGCTCAATGGTAGAGCACCTTCCCTTGGGGACGAATGTTGTGGGGCCGATTCCCACCTCTGGCCGTGTCGATGAGTTGTGGGTACGTGTAAACGTTCATCGTCAGCCTTATGTCGCTGTGGCGCATAAGTTCCTGCGCCATGCGGGGTACCACGCCTGACTTGCTCAGCAACGTGGCGAAGGTGTGCCTCAGGCAATGAACGTCAAGGGTCCTGCCGTCGGCGTAGGTCTTGTCGATCCGCGTCTTGCCGGTCTGGGCGTCCGTCACCGCGCGTGCAAGCCCCGCGGCCACCAGGTCGTACTATTTGGCCGGGTGATCTCCAAGCGGTTCCCTGGCCACCTCCAGCAGCGCCAGCACGTTCTCGACGGGAACGTCGTCTTGAATGAATTGGGACGGAGCAAAGACGTACCCTCCGTCAGCAGACATGAGATTCCGCACTTGCCGGGCCTCTTCTTTGACCTGCTGGGGTGTACCCCGTGGGAGAATCCGCTGTGTTCCCAAGCCGCCCCAGAACGTGATGCGGCTACCGAAGTCGCGTTTGAGGCTCGCCAGGTCCATCACCTCCGGTTGGACCGGATTGAGCACGTCCACGCCCATCTCGATCAGCCGGGGGATCAGTACATCGATCTTCCCACATGAATGTACCCACACATCCTTACCGTAGGCCTTGATCAAATCATACTCACGTTGCTCACCTGGGCGGATCAGGTCGTCCCAGGCCTGGGGGCTCATCAGCAGGCCTTGTTGGCTTCCCCAATCGCCGCCCAGCAGCACCGCGTCGATCTCCTCCAGACGCAGCGCTTCCTCGATCATCACCAGGTTGCGGTCGACAATGCTGGTCAGTAGCTTGCGGGCAAACGGCGGATCGGCCGCCATGTCGGCCAGAAAGTTTTCGATGCCCCTGGCGAAGTTGGCTTTCTCAAAGTGCGAGCCGTAGTACGTCGACACGATGTATGGGTTGCCTTGGCGGCGGATCTCACCAAGGCTGCGACGGAAGTCGTCGAGTTTTCCGGCCTTGAAAAAACGCTCCGGTGTCTGTGGCGTGTCGGGGAGCTGCCAGTCTTCGCCCAGGTCCTTCCAGCCCCACCATGGCCCAAAAACGATCCTCGCGTCGTTAGCGACAAAATCCTCCAGCGGTAGATCTCCCATGTGCGGTTTGAGTATTTCCATCGCCTGTGGGGTGAATTGGATGCAATAAGGGGGGCGCGGCGTCGCCTGGTGGGCCAAGGCCCGGCGAACCAAGTCGCGCTGCGACATGGTCTGGGGAGACGCCTGCGAGGAGTTCTTCATGATATCCGATGACATATTCGCTCCGTTTTCCATAATCACGAGGGCGCCGGGGTCTGGACCACTCCCTGCGGATCAGCACTGACCAGCAGCCCGCGTGAGTCGATCAGGTTTACATACCAGGCAATGGTGCCTTCAGGGAGGGCGGTCTTGACCTGAAGTTTGCCGGATACCAGTTCCACCGGCTCAATCTGCCAGCGGCGGTCCAGCCACTTGTTCGTCTCAGTGGTGTAGATCAGCTCGCCCCAGACGACCTTTGCATCCCCATTGTGCGGCAACTCATAGTTAATGAACACCCCTTTGTCCTTGCGGCTGACTTCCAGAACCTTCACAAGACCCGGGCTGCCCTTGAATATCGAGTCGGCAAAGGCATACAACTCCGCGGGCGCATAGCCTTGCTCATGTCCGTGCACCATCCGCGGACGAATACACAACGTTACCGGCCCCTTGGCTAGGCCCGCCGTCTTGAGAAGCGGCCCGAATCCGAATCCAGGGTCGTTGGGGCCACTGATGAATAGCATCGGAACGTCGGAAAAGCCCACGTAGCGCGAGGGGTCCCAGGTGTCCATCCACTGACGGGTCTTGTCCGGTCCCATGGTGACGAAGGTTGGTCCCCAAATCGATTCTTCATCCAGGAACCCGCAGCCGTAGACGGGCATGATGAACTTGAAGCGATGGTCGACGCCAGAGATGATGCAACTGAGGTAAGCCCCCCAGGAGATGCCCGTCAGACCGATGCGATCGGCATCCACTTCCGGCTGGCTGGCCAGGAACGAGCAGGCCTGGATGATGGCTGCCACGGCGTGGTATTGCCACTGATCGGCCATGGGAAGGTCGCACCCGTTCATGCACGTATCGACCGGCGGACCAGCTTGCTCATGGCGGCGAAAATACGTGAGCCCCCTGCGGGCCTTGACGGCCGCCAGTTCAGGCTCCGGCAACACCTGCGGTATCTGCCCGTTCCAGTCGATGGCGATGGCGGCATAGCCGCGGGCAGTCCACAAGCGAACCCACTGGGAAAAGGCCGTGCCGGTCAGGCCGTGTACCAGAACCATCGCGGGCACTTTCTGGCCCGTGGCAACGTCCGGCAGACCGTACCATGCGAATACTCGCGTGGGCTTGCCCTGATATGGCAGACCCTCCAGGAACATGCCCTTCACTCCACTAGCCTTCAGCTCCGGCGCTGGATGTGTCACCGGCCGCTGATACAGCGCCCCCAAATCCCATGTCACGGGCGGCTGTTGAGTCGAACTGCTGTTCATAGGACTCCCGCGATGACCGTTGTCAATGTAGTTGCCATTCTTTCAAGCTACAGGCGCCTCACGAATGTTTCCTGCTGCGAGCTTGGTTTGCGTCTGGTACTCACGCCGGCCTGGCAAGGATGGTGCGTAGAAATGCTGATGTGGCCACCGCGTCGCCTGCCGCCACCAATTCGTCGAGCTTTCGACGGTTGGCCTGCACGATCGCGTCGAACTGCGTCAGCCAGAGAACGCTCTCGCCAATGGCCCCGGCAGCGTCCTCGCGATAGGGGTACTGGTCCATCGACAGCCATCCGGCGTACCCGCAACGGTCCAGCCAATAGAGCGTCTCGATATAAGCCACCGAGTGCACGCTGCCGACGATCATGTCGTCGTCCCAACTGCCATGGTTGTCGTTGAAGTGCATGTGGAACAGTAGGTCGCCCGCCTGATGGGCCAGGACGATCGCCTCTCCTACAACCTCCCCACCCACATAAGCGTGGCCGGTGTCGATGGTTACGCCGACATTCGTGCAGCCTGACCGCATCGCCACCAGCAGCGTGTCGGCCATGCGCGCCAGGTATGAGTGCGTCCGCGGCTCCTTTGGTTTGTATTCCAGGGCAAACCGCAGCTTGGGATACGCGGCGGCCAGTTCCCGGACCGCCTCAACAAACCACTCCCTCTCGCGCTGGTAGTCCGCGCAGAGCAGGTAGTCGTAGCCGTCCTGTCCGGGCCAGATATTCATGATCTGGCAGCCCAGTTGCATCGCTATGTCGCACATCTGCCGTGTGTAGTCGATTGCCTCCCGACGGACGGATGCGTCGCGCGAGCTGTAGCTGCCCTTCCAGTAAAGCTTGTTGGCGAACAGGTCCGGGATGATCGACACACATGTCATGCCCAGGTCGCCAAGGGCCTTGGACATTTCCTTGACGTTGTCGGGCCGGATGTCCCAGGTTCCCACCAGCTCAATGCCACTAACGTGCGGGATATTGGCCGCTTGGGCGAGCATCGTCATCGTGTCTGGGTTAGCCTTGTAACCGCTGCAAAAGCGGTCGCGGGTGTTGCCGAGATTCCCTAGGACCAAGGAGTATTTGCGCGCCATGGCGGACTCCAAGTGTGGATAGGATATATATCCTAGCGCCAACCTGCACCGCTGTCCAGATCGTTACCTGAAAGTGGGTTGACACTTAACTGACCCGACCCATATGCTGCCCAAGCTCCGAGGTACCTTGATGCTGAGCGTGCGGAACCTGCGTTGCGAATATGCCTGTAATCCGCTGGGCCTTGACGTGCAGCGGCCGCGGCTGAGTTGGATTCTCAGCAGCGATCGTCGGGGTACCGCGCAGGTTGGCTACCGCGTCCGCGTGGCGGAATCGGCCGAGACCTTGGCCGCCGGGCGTGCGGACGTTTGGGACAGCGGGCGCGTGGCGTCGGACCAGTCGGTGAGCGTCGAGTATGCCGGGGACGAGCTTCACAGCGGCCAGCGGTGCTACTGGACCGTGGAGGTCTGGGACAATCACGGCTGCACGGCAACGGCCGCCGAAGCAGCGTGGTTTGAGATGGGCCTGCTGCACCCTGAGGACTGGCAGGCAGTATGGATCGGCTCGCCTGCCTGCCTGCCGGGGCGAAGCCTGCTGGTGGTTCACGACTTCAAGCTCGCCAAGCCAGTGCGACGGGCGCGGGCGTACGTGGCCGGTATCGGCTACCACTACTTTCACATCAACGGCCAAGCCGTCGGTGACCATGTGCTGGATCCTGCCCCGACGGACTATGCCAAGCGCGTGCTTTACGTCACCCATGACGTGACGGCGCTGCTGCGCGAGGGTGGGAATGTCATCGGTGCAGAACTCGGCAATGGCTGGTATGGGATGCCTAAGCTGCTGCTGCAATTGAACATCGAGTTCACGGATGGGACGTGTCAGGTTGTGGCTACCCAATACAACTGGCCCTTCTTGGCCGGACCAACATTGTCCAACAGCATCTACGACGGCGAGGTGTACGATGCCCGCGCGGAACGCCCCGGATGGGACAGCCCTGGCTACAGCCACGGCAGGACGAGCGATCGGCTGGAGTGCTGGTTCCGCAGCCTGGTGACCAGCGCCCCGGGCGGAAAGCTGGCGTCACAGATGCTCGAGCCCATCCGCGTGGTGGACACCCTCCGGCCGGTGGGATTGTCGCAGCCGTTGCCGGGTGTGTGGGTCTTCGACTTGGGGCAGAACTTCGCCGGCTGGGCACGACTACGCGTTCAGGGTCCGGCCGGGACCAGAATCACACTTCGTTTTGGCGAGACCTGCCGCGACGACGGCATGGTCAACCAGGACAATCTGCTGATCGCCCGGGCCGAGGACGTGTATATCCTCAAGGGAAACGGTGTGGAGCAATGGGAACCGCGCTTCACCTACCACGGTTTCCGTTACGTGCAAGTGCAGGGCTGGCCCGGGGAGCCAACGCTAGACAGCCTGGATGGACGCGTGGTGCGGTCTTCGGTCGCCCGCCGTGGCCGGTTCGAGTGCAGCAGCGACCTGATTAACCGCATCCACCGGGCGATCCTGTGGACCGAAGGCAGCAACCTGCATGGAATCCCCACCGACTGTCCGCAGCGCAGCGAGCGGCTGGGCTGGCTCAACGACATGACTGCCCGCAGCGAGGAAGCGATCTACAACTACGAGATGCCGCGGTTTATCACGAAGTTCATGGACGACCTGGCCGAGAACCAAGACGCCGCCGGCACGATCAGCGACACAGTCCCGTACCACGTCGGAAACCGGCCTGCCGACCCGGTCAGTGTCTGCTATTTGCTGCTTCCTTGGCTGATGTACCAGCATTATGGGGACCGCCGGCTGATCGAGAGGCACTACGCCGGCATGAAGGCTTGGGTGGACTACCTTACTACGCGGACCCGCAATCACATTGTCCAGTACAGCTATTGGGGTGACTGGGCGCCGCCAGCCGGGCTAGGGCGCCAGGTCAGCGCCGCCGGCTCTCCCGCCAGCGCCCACATCAGTGGCCAAACAATTTCGACGGGCATGTATTACTACCAGCTCGTGCTGCTGGCGCGGATGGCGGGACTGCTGGGGCGGCAGGACGACCGGCAGGCATACGAACGCCTCGCCGAGCAGGTAGCCGAGGCCTTCAATCGCGAGTTCTGGAACGAACAGGCGGGAGGATATGGGCTTAACAGCCAGTCGAGCAACTGTCTTGCCCTGTACTTAGACTTGGTACCAACCTCACGTCGTGCCAGGGTACTGGAGAATCTGGTTCGTAGCGTGATGGAAGAGTTCGGCGGACACCTCACCACCGGGAACATATGCACCAAGTATCTGCCCGAGGCCCTTTCCCGCTCCGGCCGTAGCGATGTGTCGTGGCGGCTAGTGACACAGGAGGACTATCCAAGCTGGGGCCACATGCTCGCCAACGGCGCCACTACCATGTGGGAGCGATGGGAGCTGGCCACCGGGGGCGGCATGAACTCGCACAATCATGCGATGCTGGCGTCGATCGGCGCGTGGTTCTATCGCGTGCTGGCCGGGCTGAGGGTGGATGAGTCGGGGCCTGGCTGGAGAGCGTTTGTCGTGCAGCCACACCTGGTTACCGGTCTGGATTGGGTATCAGCCGAGTTGCCGACCGTCCGCGGTTTGGTAAAGGTGTCCTGGCGGCGCCGGGGCCGAGGTGTTGAGATGGACGTGACCATCCCCGCCAACGCCCGTGCGAGAGTGTTCATGCCGACCACACCAGATGCTTCAGAGGCAGAGGTGCTCCTAGACGGCCAGGCAGCCTGGCGCCAAGGTGCGTTGGTCGGGCCAATTGACGGTGTGCTCGGCGCTGACTGCGACGACGGCTGTGTCATATTCGAGATGGGCAGCGGCGAGTACCACTTCATTTGCGAGTAACCTGCCCCGCAATTCCAAAGGGAACAACTGATGAGTGACAACCAGCTTCAACCAACGACGATGACTGACCGTGAGCGTTTCCTTCGCTACACCAGCTTCGCCTCCGTGGATCGCTGGCCGAGGTGGGAGTGGTACTTCCGTGCCGACACGACCGAGCGGTGGCGCGACCAGGGCCTTCCGGTTGACGTACCCCGTCAGACAAGCTGGATAGACTACTTCGGCCTCGATCATGGCGGGCCATGGATCGAGGATCCCCTACCCGTAAAGGTGGGCGTGAACCTGGCTCCGCTGCCCAGTTTCTATGGCGAGGTGATTGAGCAGACCGACAACTACACCATCCGGCGGGATGCCTGGGGCGCAACGGAGAAGTCCCTTCGCCGCGGAGTGCAAAGCATTCCGCAATATCTGGGCTTCCCCATCACCGATCGAGCAAGCTGGCTGGAATATCGCAAGCGCCTCAATCCGGCAGATCCAGGCCGTTATCCTGCCAAGTGGGAGCAGCACAAGGCGGCCTGGCTCAACAGAGACTTTCCCACCACGCTTTACGTGCCCGGCTGGTATGGCGTGCTACGGAAGATGATGGGTGTTGAAACGCTGTCAGTGAACTTTTACGACCAGCCTGCCCTGGTCGGCGAGATCTGCGAGTACTGGACCGATTTCGTTTTGCAGGCGACTGCGAAGTTAATGGATGAGGCGCCGGTGGATTATATCATGTTATGGGAGGACCTGGCGTACAAGACCGGGCCGCTGCTGTCGCCGGAGATGTTCCGTCACTATATGGCGCCCCAATACCGCCGATTGATTGACCACCTTCGCCGTAAGGGCGTGCAGCACTTCATGGTGGACTCCGACGGGAATATTGACCTCATCACGCCACTGTGGCTGGAGGTGGGGGTGGACATGCTGGGCCCGTACGAAGTGACTGCCGGCATGGATGTGGTGAAAGTCGCTCGGGAGTACCGAGAACTGCTGATTGTGGGTGGCATCGACAAAATGGAGCTAGCCAAGGGAACCCCCGCCATCGAGGCTGAGGTGCTCCGTCGCATAAGCCCGCTGCTGGACCGCGGTGGATACTTCCCGACCCTGGACCACTCGACAATCCCCGAACTGTCCTTGGCAGATTACGGCTACTACCGCCAGTTTATGGCAAAGGTCCTGGGATCCCGTTAGTGCCCTGTTTTTAGCCTGCTTGGATCATGAAGGCTTGTACCGTTGCTCTGGTCAGTCGGACCTGATGTGGTCTGCAACCAGAAAAAGTCCGGAATGTCAGGCCTCACCGTTTCTTTCGTGCATCATGCTGCTTTCCTCTCGTAGTGGTTTAGCGGACTGACCTGCGCACCGAAAACCGGTCCACGTCGGGCCATTGTGTTGGGGTCTTATGCTGCCCAGAGCGATAGAGCCAGTTA
>PMBX01000036.1 GCA_003153915.1 Phycisphaerales bacterium | reverse complement strand
AGCGGGTAGAGGAACTCATGCACGCCGATGGGCACGCCGGCCTTGAAGCGAAGCTGGAACGTGTCCCGCTCCATCATGCGGGCCACGGTCATCTGGGCGGCCAGCTTGAGCACCTCGGCGAAGCTGAGCTTCTCCAGCCATTGGCTGTTGGGGCGGACCTCCAGCTTCCGTGGGGAGGTATCCAAAACCTTGCCCGCCTGCTGGATGTAGGTATCCGCGTTGTGCTGAATCTGCTGGGGCGTCAGGATCGGGCGGGTCTTGTTCACCCCGCTGGGGTCGCCGATCCGCGCGGTGTAGTCGCCGATAATGATGACCGCCTGGTGGCCGAGGTCCTGGAACTGCCGCACCTTCCGCAGCACGACGGTGTGGCCGAGGTGGATGTCCGGCGCGGTGGGGTCCAGCCCAAGCTTCACACGCAGCGGACGATTTTCGCGTGCGGATTGCCGCAGGCGATCTTCCAGCTCCGAGGGGGTAAAGCAATTCTCGCAGCCTCGCATCAGCAGGGCCACCTGCTGGGCAATGTCCATTTGTCCGGGACAGTTCATGGGGCGGTACTGTAACCCCACGGATAAGCGTTTGCAACCCGCGCGCGTTCCACCATGCACGGTTGTGCCTGGGGAAGATCGCCCGCCGGCATCGTCTCGCGCATTTTCGGGTGGTGGGGCTCCTGTCCCACCACCCCGGATAGCATGATGCGGGTCCGTTGTCGCGGCGGGACAGAGCCCCGCCGCGCGGTGCGCACCTGGCTGGCGGGGCTCTGTCCCGCCAGCCTAGCATTTACTTGAATGCGCGGTGGGACGGAAGCCCCACCGCGCACTCACCCAAACTTAAAATGCCCTAATTTTGCTTCACCGAGCGCGGCATCTCCGTATAATCGCTTCACCAAGCGGGAAGAGAGCCAAATGTCGATTAATATCCTGTGCATCGGTGACGTCGTGGGCCGGCCGGGCCGCAAGGTCCTGATCGACCAGTTGCCGGGCCTGATCGCCCAGCGACGCATCGAGTTTGTCGTCTGCAACGCCGAGAACGCCGCCGGCGGCAGCGGGCTGACCCCGCCGATCTTCCATAAGCTCATCCATGCCGGGGTGGACGTAATCACCCTGGGCGACCACGTGTACCGCAAGCGGGAGGTCCTCGGCCTGCTACAGAATTCCGACCGGCTGGTCCGTCCCATCAATCTGTCGGCGGCTGCGACGGGCAGGCGATGGACGGTGGTGGCCAGCAAGTCCGGGATGTACAACGTCGCCGTGACCTGCCTGCTGGGCCAGATGTACATGGGACAGAACGATTCGCCCTGGTCGGCCATCGACAAGGTGCTGGCGGAGATACCTTCCGAGGCCGTCATCCGCGTGGTGGACTTCCACGCGGAGGCCTCCAGCGAGAAGATCGCCATGGGCTATCACCTCAACGGTCGGGTGAGCATCGTCTTCGGCACGCATACGCACATCCCCACCGCCGACGCGCGGGTACTGGATAAAGGCACGGCCTACATTTCCGACGTCGGAATGACCGGTCCATACGATAGCGTCCTGGGCCGGAGGAAGGACCGCGTGCTGTCGGCGCTGACGACCTCCATGCCCGCGCACTTCGAGATCGCCATGGGGGACCCACGGTTGTGCGGCGTGCTGGCCTCCGTCGATACCACCAGCGGAAAGGCGATGTCGGTGGAGCGGATCGAAATCGCCGGGGAAGCCATCGAGGGCGGGCCTTACGACTCCGACGACGGCGCCCAGCAGAAATCGAGCAACCGCTGATCGCACCAACGCCCCGCCACGGTGACGAGTCTTCCGTTACTGCCTGTCCCAGATCAGTACCTCAGGCGGCTCAGAGATACTTGTCCACCAGCAGACCCAGGTGTTCCTTCGCGGATGGGGGAATCATCTGCCGGTTGGTCCAGATGGCCATCTCCAGGGCGCTATGGGCGGGAGAGGGCACGTCGGCGATCTCATCGAACCGCTCGGTTGCGGCGCGGATCAACGCCATCGCGTTGCGCGTGGCCTCGGTGAGGTTGCCAATGATTTCCTTGAGGAGCTGGTGCTTGTCCAGATCGGCCGGCGGGGGCCGCCAGCAGTCGTAATCGCTGGGCAGGCACACCAGCGCGTAGGCGACCTCCGCCTCGCGGGCCAGCTTGGCCTCCGGCATGGCCGTCATGCCGATCAGATGCCCCCCCCAGGCGCGGTGCATGTGACTTTCGGCCTGGGTGGAAAACGCCGGCCCTTCCATGCACACGTATGTCCCGCCGTCATGCACCTTGGTGGCGACGGCCGCGGTACAATTCAGCAGATGCCTCCGCAGGACCGGGCAGAACGGGGCCGCGAACTCAACGTGGGCGGCAAGGAACTCGTCAAAGAACGTCTGCACGCGACGATAGGTCTTGTCGATAACCTGATCGGGGATGACCAGGTCCTTGGGACGGATTTCCTCCCGCAGCGAACCGACCGCCCCGGAGGCGATGATATGCGTGCAGCCCAGGGCCTTCATCGCGTAGATGTTCGCGCGGTAATTCACCCGCGAGGGAGGGATGGCGTGTCCGGGACCGTGGCGGTTGAGCAGCGCCACGGGCAGGCCCCAGCCGTCGCTTTCCACGATGACGTCAGAGGGCGAGCCGAAGGGCGTTTCCACCATAACCGGCCTGCCCTGTAGACCGCCCAGCAGAGCCTCGCCCAATCCGCTTCCACCGATGATTCCCAATTTCGCCTTGGCCATACCGGGCATCTCCTTGCATACCTGTCATGCCATTGTTGTNNCTATCGCGCCGAGGTCCTCAGTCCTGGCCCGGATTAACGAGCCGGCGGACCGCTTCTTCCAGTCCAGGAAGCGAGATGGCCCGCGGGACCGGTTTGGACAGCGTTCCAGTCACGCTGACCTCGGCTATCTCGTGAGCCAGGCCCTTCAGCAACGATTCGATAGCCGCGATCCTGGGCAGCTTGCCCGGCGGACCGGTCAGGAAGGTCAGGCGCAGCGCCTCGCTGTCCATGTCCATCGTCCCGGAACCAACCACCGACATTGCCGGACCGCGTAGCGATATCTCATCGAATATCAGTTTTTGCCCCTGTATGCGATAGGCGACTTCCCCCTCGGTAAACGCCGCCCCGCCCGGAACCCACAGATAGATCACGTGGACGAAACCCATCACAACGGGCAGTTTATAAATTTGCCCCTTGGTAATCCTGAAAAGCCCCGTGGCCTGGCGGCTGTCGGGCCTGCCCGCCGTGGCGGTCATCTCCAGGTTGCCCGTCAGCAGTCCGGTCACCTCCGGTTCTTCCTTAGGCCGCGGCGGACCCTCTTGGAACAGGTCGGCCAGCAACACATCCTCCACGGAAAGGCGCAGTCCGTACTGCGGCGGATCGGACAGGCGGATTTCGGCGAAACCAGTCGCCCTCCCGCCGTGAACCTTGGCCGACAGATCGTCGATCCGGATGATCGTCCCCGTGGCTGACTTTACAAGCTTTCCCTGTACGTCGGTCAGCCGCCTCCTGCCCAGCATCAACTCGCTGAGGTCGATGGCTGCGTTCAACCGCAACCCCGCCGCGTCACGCCCGGCCCCGCCGCTTACCGTCCCGCTTGCGGTCCGCCTGCCGAAATCCAGGTTCAACTCGGCTTCCTTGAAACGCACTTTTCCCTCGGCGCTCCAGGAAGGGGCGAACGCCTCCACCGGCTGCGACGCCGCCTGGCCCGACATCGCCGGCTGCGATGCGGGCTGTTCGATGCGGAACAACGTCAGCCGTGACAAGTCAACGTCGCAGGTCCCACCCGGGCTGAATCGGCCCGTCAGGGCGGACATCTCCGACGGCATGGCCGAAAGGAGTTCCTGATTGATGGGGACTTCCCTGGCCCAGAGGCGAAGGTCCACCTGCCGCGCCCCCAGTTCCGTGATGATAGAACCGCTCAGGCCAGCCTGCATAGCGCCCTGGGAGGCGCGAAGGTCCTCGATGTCGATCCGCGACGGAGCGGCTGTGACGGTCCCGTTGACCCCGCTAAAGGAATAGGGAAAGCCCTCGTAACGGAGGCGGGCATTCTTGGGATGCACGGCCAGCAGGTAGTCGGTCGCCGCGGGTTGCCGGGGCGCATTGTGGACCAGATGAACTTCCATGTCCGCCGCGCCGGAGGGGTTGATCTGCCGCCAGATGTCCCTGGCGCGATCAGGAAGTGCCTCCCGCAACGCCTCGTCCAGCGCCAGAGACTGCCCGCGGACATTCAGGTCCACTCCGACGGTCTCGCCCGGCCAGGCCCATCCGTTGACAACGATGGAGCTATCCCCGTGGCGGCCTGAAAAGTTCTTTATCTCCACCGATTCCGGCAGAATTTCCACCACGCCGGAAGCATCGGCCAGTTCATACGGGAACGCATCGGGCTTAAGGCACGTCTTGCTCATCGTCGCGCGGATGTCGTAATACGTATCGCCGCCGGCAACCTGTTTGAGCGTGACCAGGGCGCTGTCGGCCTGTCCGGAGGCGTGCAACGAGCCGACCAGCCGTCGCGATTGGTCCGGCAACGCCGCCAATAGCGCCTCGTCAAGGGGGAGGTGGCGGATTTCCATCGTGATGTCGGAATCCGGTTGGCTCGTATCGGCCTTGCGGCTGGTCCCGTTGACGACGCATCGCATGGGGCCTCTGGACCCGCTAAGCTGCTCGACAAACACCTCGCCGTCCGAGATGCGGATCCTGCCCATAAGGTTTTCGACGCGATAGGGAAACTCCTGCCGGGAGGCGGAGATATTTCCGTCGGCATCGAGGACGGCTTCGTAGTGCGTGACTTTGTAGCCCTCACCGCACTGAATGCGGGCCCAACCGGATATCTTCCCGGAAGGGCTGTTCTGGTCCCATATCTTCCGCGCCCGCTCGGGAAGCGCATCGCGGAGTTGGGTATCCAGAACCACTTCGCTGGCCCGGATCGAAACATCGGTTCCCCCGGTTCCTCCCAGGCCCACCTGTCCGTCGATGGTAAAAACGGCGCCCTGTCTGCCAGCCACGACTTGGCGCAGTTCCACATGATCGGTTGTCAGAACAACCAGCCCGCGAAGATCGTCGATCCGATAGGGCACGGCCTTGTAACAGACCGACATGCCCAATGGCGTCAGTTGGGCATCCACCACGGTCTTGCCATCCGCCAGCCGGCGGATCCTGGCCTCCAGGTTCATCCTGCCGGATACTTCAAACGACTCCTCGAACGCCTTGAGCATCCCTCCCAGTTGGCCCCCCACGCCCCGGCCGGAGGGAACCGTCATCGCCCAGGCCTTGAACTTCAGATCAAAGGGCCTGTCCGGCTCGTATCCTTCGTATCTTCCGGTGACTTCAAACCTGGCCCCCCCCGCCCCAATCGCCTGCCCGGAAACGTCTCGCAGTTCCACCCCGTTGGGATCGAAACAGACGGTTCCATCCACGCCCGTGAAGTTCATCCCCCCTTCCTCCGGCGGCATCTTGAGGGACACCCCGACCAGTTGGCATTCCATCCTGCCGTCGGGGGACGTAAGGGCCTGGGGGCTTTTCAGCCGCACCTCCCCCGTCACGTTGTATCGTTGCCGCCATTGGCGGTACTTGCCCGGAAGTACCTTGTCGAGGTTGGGGATGGGCACGGCGCCTTGATGAATACGAAACGAACCGGTGCGGACATCGAGGGCGAACTTCCCGCTGATGGCCGCCTCCTGGCCGCTTCGCTGCTCTTCGACAGTTATGATGTATTCCCCTTCGCCTCCAGGCGACATGACCAGGCTGATCGGCAGCGGATCGAAGGGCATCCGCAATTTGTCGTCGGTGTCAACCCATCGAAGCAGACCCTGGCGAACGCGTATGATCGGAAGTGAATTTATCGTACCACCGCCGCCGCGAAGTCCCGCGCCGCCATGAGCCGCGAAGAACGCCTCGAAATTGTAGCGGTCCGTACGGACGTCATGTTCCAGCGTCACCACCGGTTCCAGACAGACCACCTCCGTGGGTTGAAGCCTTCCGGTGGCCAGCAGGCGCCAAGGCCCATATCGCAGGATAACCTTCTTGGCGCGCAGGAACGGCTCGGGGGACGCCGGTCCGGGAACGTAAATCCGCACATCGCTCAGTTCGATGCCTTCCAGCAGATTAAAACGTCCCTCGGCTATCTCCACCCTGCCCCCGCAAAGTCCACGCAGATAACGGCGGGCCTCGCTTCGGACTCTATCGTTGTTGGTCAGGCTCCAGTACCCCCAGGCCGATACAATCAGCAGCGCCAACAACAACAGCCCCGCGCCGCGCCGGCGGGGAGAGACATATCGCCACATGCGGCGGCGCCGCCGGGGCAACCAGGCGAGCGTTTTGTGGATCAGGCGATTCATGGACCCCTGCCGGGCGAAAGCAAACCGCTCACGCTTCGGGCGGAAACATCATATCCACATGCCCATGATCGTGCCCTCATAGACCATCTGCCCGTCCACAAAAGCCTGGGTCGCGCCAGTGATCTTCCTAGGCCGCATCTCGAGCATCTTGCCAACCATGATGATCCGCTTGCCAGGCTCGACGGAGGAACGGAACTTCACGCCGTCCACGCCCCCGAAACCCAAAAACGTCCCCTTGGCACAAGCCGGATCGCTGACAACATAATAGCTGACCAACTGGGCGGCCGTCTCGATCATCAGCACGCCCGGAAATATCGGTCGGCCGGGGATGTGCCCGCGCACCCAGAACTCATCGCTCCGCAGGTCACGATAACCCACCAACGTCCCGGTCCGGCGATCCAGCGAGAATATCCCATCAAGCTGCTGGAACTCGAAACGGTGCGGGTTGACCCGCCGGATCCCCTCTGCGTCAACAAGGGGCTTGTCCATCGCTATCATGGAGAGGTCCACGAGAGGCTGGGGAGGCATCTATCGGTCCTTACATGTGTTATGTTACGGAAACGCCCGGGCCATATCCTTACGCCACGCCGCAAAAACTTCCCAGGCCGCCAGCCACCCTAGCGGTCCCGCCCCGCCGGGTCAACCTAAAACACAACGGGCGGTAACTCCTCGCTTCTTTGTTCGTCGGGCCTCGGGGTGATCGTAAAGATAGCCAACGGCTGCGAGTTCGAGGCTAATTCAACGTCGTTTTCCATACCTTATTAAGCTGCGAATTTTTCCAATAATGAAGTGGTTTTCCCAATAATCCCGCCTTTTACTCTTTACACGCGGTGGAGTTGAGGTAAAATATGAGTCGGATAATTGGGTTGCCTTTGGAGGTAGTCGCCAATGACCCTGCGCAACTTTCACCGCAAACTGCGTATGGTGCTGTTCATCGTCCTCACCTTCGCGGCGATGTGCTGACAAGCATGTCGCCCGTTTCGCCGCGCATGAAAGGCTTGCCTTGAGCGAGCCTATTTTTTTATGCCCAGGCGGCGGAGGAATTCCGCCTCGTCGATGATTTCCACGCCCAGTTGGCGGGCCTTTTCGGCCTTGGAACCCGCTGCCTCCCCGGCCACCACGAAGTCGGTGTTCTTTGATACGCTGGCGGCAGCTCGGCCACCGGCGGACTTGATTGCAGC
>PMBX01000086.1 GCA_003153915.1 Phycisphaerales bacterium | reverse complement strand
TGATCCAGTCGTTGGCCTGGAGTCCCGCCTGGGGGGAGTGTTTGTCTGGCTTGACAACCTGGATCGCCAGCATGGGGGGCCGGCCGGCTATCGAAACCGCGCCAAGGCGCGTGCTGGCGCCCATACGGTCCTGCGCGACGGCGTTGAACGCCCAACCGTGAAGGCCCTCGTCGGAGATGAGTATCTTGGCCGCGGGAAGCATCAACCCCAGCCCGCCGCTCCAAAGGACCGCGACGANNACACACGCCTCATCAGGTCCATAAATGTAGCGGCGCCGCCGAGGCTGCCGTGATGACCACGTTGTCCCAAACCAGGCGAGGATTGACGTTCCGCCAGATTGCTTCCTCCAGTTCGCTGAGTTGTTCGAGGATTTCCGCCAGCCCCATGGGGCCAAACCGCTGGGCCAGGGAGGCGATGGCCGATGCCTGGTCGGCGTGCGCCGGCGGCCGGGGCGAGCCGGTAGCCAGGGCCAGGGCGTCGCGGTATGCGCTTGCGATCAGCTCCAGCAACTCACCCGTCGCCTGCCGCGAGGCGAGGTTTTTGGACAATTCCGCTCCGTCGATTTTCTTGGCCTCGGCGACGGCTGATGCGGCCAGGTCTTCGGCGATGTGGTGCAGGTCTTCGGCAAATTCGGCGTCGCCCTCCTTGGGCAGGCCCGCCAGTCGTTCGACGATCCGGCGTTTGACCGGATAGAGTTCCCGCCCCGCCAAACGGATGGCGCGTCCCAGCGAACCGTCGGCGTAGGCCGACCAGAAGGCCGCCTGTTCATCCACCATGCCTTGGGAACGGAGCCTGTCACGTATAAAATCAGCCGGCAGGGGGCGGAAATCGACCGTGACGCAGCGGCTCAGCGTGGTTGGCAGCAGCTCTCCGCCGCGACGGCAGATCAGGATGATCGTCACGCCCGGCGGCGGTTCCTCCAGGGTCTTGAGAAGCGAGTTTTGAGCGAAGACGCTCATCAGTTCGGCCTCGGTGACGATGAAGACCTTGCCGCGTCGCCTCGCCGAGGCCAGCGAGGCCGGAGCGATCAAAAAAGAGCGGATGACGTCTATGCCCAGTTCCTGCATGACGCGATCGCGCACGTTGCTGTCCTCGTGATAGCGGGCCAGTTCCTTGCGAACCAGGTACAGGTCTGGGTGCGTGCCGGCCGCCGTCATCGCGCAACCCGGGCAAGTCCCGCAGGCCAGGGACAGTGGGAAATCGGCGGGCAGTTCCTTGAACCGGTCCCCATTGGGGCGGGTTTGGGGCTTTTCGCACAGAAGAACCGCCGCCCATGCCTCCGCCGTCGTCCGCCGGCCCACCCCGCTGGAACCGACAAACAACATCGCATGCGACATGCGCCCCGCCTGATACATCCGTTGAAGTCTCGCGATGGCGCTATCCTGTCCGACGATGTCAAGGAGCGAGAGCATTTCGTAGGCGATCCTGTGTTGGGGGTCCGGTCACTTGCCCCAGGGATGTCCGGCGATGATTTCCCGCAGTCGCCGCTGCACTTGCTCGGCGCCGGCGGATGCGTCCAGGACGGCGAACCGTTGGGGATGCTCGCCGGCCTGTTTGAGGAACAACTCGCGCACGCGGCGGTGGAAGGCCAGGTCTTTGGCCTCCATCCGGTCCCTGGCGCCCGTCAGTCTCGCCAGTCCGGCGGCCGGATCGATGTCAAGAATGACCGTCAGGTCCGGCCAGGTGGCGCCCACGGCGACCTTGGCGGCTGACAGAATGGCCGCCACATCCGCCCCGCCGGCGCCTTGGTAGGCCACCGTCGAGGAAATATAGCGGTCGCACAGCACGCAGCAGCCCGCCCGCAGCGCCGGGGCGATCACCTCGGACACCAGTTGCGCCCGGCTGGCCATGTAGAGCATCAGTTCGCAGGCGACGGACATCTTCTCGTGCGCGCGGTCCAGCAGGATTTGCCTTATGCGGTCGCCGATGGCCGTGCCGCCCGGGTCCCGCGTCACAACTACATCCACGCCGGTCTGGCGGAGGAAATCGGCAAGGGCGGCCAGTTGCGTGCTCTTGCCCGCCCCGTCGGGACCGTCAAGAACAATGAACTTTCCCGCGAGTATTGAAGCATTCAGGGTCATGGTGGCGGTAGTATCGCCGCCGCACGGGATGTTTACAAGCGCCGCGGCGGCATTGTGGCGATGCGGTGAATCTTCATAGAATGGTCGGTAGGCATGACTGAAAAAGCCATCAATGACGTTGTCCGCCGGCAATTGAGGATTCAAGGCCGGGTCCAGGGCGTCGGTTTCCGCCCGTTTGTCTATCGATTGGCGGTCCGGCTGGGCCTGGAGGGGTTCGTGCTCAACGATGCCTCCGGGGCGACCATCGAGGTTCAGGGACCGGCCAGGGCGGTGGGGGAGTTCCGCCGATGCCTGGAGGCCCAACAGCCTCCACTGTCACTCATCGAACAATGCAGCGAGCAGGAGTTGCGTCCCCTGGCCAAAGAAGACGGTTTTGTGATCCGTGCCTCCATCGGCGGGGAAATCGCCGACGCCCAGGTGACGGTTGATACAGCCGTCTGCGATGACTGCCTGCGCGAGATGAACGACCCGGCCGATCAGCGATATCGCTATCCGTTCATCAACTGCACCAACTGCGGGCCGCGGTACAGCATCGTCGCGGGGATTCCCTATGACCGGGCCAATACCACGATGGCCGATTTTCCTCTCTGCGATCTCTGCGCCGCCCAGTACGCCGACCCCGCCGACCGCCGCTTCCACGCCCAGCCGGTGGCTTGCCGGCGGTGCGGTCCCAGCGTCGCTCTGGTGGACACGCATGGCAAGAGGGTGGCCTGTGACGACCCCATCGTCGAGGCGGCGGGGATGCTGCGCGCGGGGCGGATCGTGGCGATCAAGGGCCTGGGGGGGTTCCAACTGGCCTGCCGCGCCGATGACGAACACGCCGTTGGACGCCTGCGGCAGCGCAAGCGACGCGACGCCAAGCCCTTTGCCGTCATGGTCGCCGACATCGCGGCGGCTGAGGCGCTGTGCGAGGTGGATAGAGAGGCTAGCCCGCTGCTGACCGGCCCGATCCGGCCTATCGTGCTGCTACCGGTCCGAGCGGGCGCGCCGGTCGCCGCGTCGGTGGCCGGCGGCCTGGGAACCCTGGGCGTCATGCTGCCCTACACGCCGCTGCATCACCTGCTGTTCGCCAACGGTCTGCCCGCNNCGCATCGCCGACGCCATCCTGCTCCACAACCGGCGGATACAGCGGCCGCTCGACGATAGCGTGGTGCAATCTGCCGGCGGCAAGTTGATGGTCCTGCGGCGGGCGCGGGGTTACGCGCCCCAGCCGATTCGCCTGGCGGGATCGGCCCGCACCGATACACCCATCCTGGCCGTCGGGGCGGATCTCAAGAACACCGTCTGCCTGCTTCAGGGCGACAGGGCGGTCCTCAGCGAGCACATCGGCGACCTGTCCGACGGGCGGGCCTACCGCCATTTCATCGGGACTATCGACCATTTGGAGTCGCTCTTCGAGCTACGCCCAGCCGTCATCGCGGCCGATATGCATCCCCAATACCTCTCCACCCAATACGCCCTGCGGCGTCACCGGGGACTTTTGTCCGGCCGGCCGGCCTTGCCGATCGTCCGCGTGCAGCACCACCATGCACATATCGCCTCCTGCCTGGCCGAGTGGGGGCGCAGCGGCCCGGCAATCGGGATCGCCTGTGACGGGACCGGCTACGGGGACGACGGCGCCGTCTGGGGCTGTGAAATCCTTCAGGCGGACCTGCGGGAGTATCGTCGCCTGGGGCATCTCCGCTACCTGCCGCTGGCCGGTGGAGACGCCGCCGCGCGGGAGACGTTCCGCCCCGCCCTGGCGGCGCTGCGAGATGCGTTCGGCGATGGATTCCTTTCCGTGGCGCGGAAACATCTTCCATCCGTGGCGCCGGAGATTTTGGAGGCCGTGGCCTCGGTTCTGGAGGCTGGGATCAATTGTCCGCCTGCCAGCTCGCTGGGGCGATGGTTTGACGCCGTCGCGGCGCTGTGCGGCCTGGCCGATAGCAATCGTTTTGAAGGGCAGGCGCCCATGCTCCTGGAGGCCGCCGCGGCCGCCGACTTCGCGGACGCCTACGAGTTTGAGATCACCTCCTCCCAGCCTTTTGTCATAGACCCGCGGGCGATGGTTGGCGGCATCGTGGCGGACCTGGAGGCCGGGGCCGGCGCGACCGCAGTTGCCGGCAAGTTCCACAACACCGTTATCGCTTTTCTGTCCGCGGCGGCCCGACGCGCCAGGGAGGCGACGGGCGCCAAGCTCGTGGCGCTGTCGGGCGGTTGTTTCGCCAATCGGCGATTGTCCGCCGGATTGGCTGCGACGCTGGAGGCCGGCGGTTTCGAGGTGCTGCGACATCGCATGGTTCCCTGCAACGACGGAGGCGTGGCGCTGGGCCAAGCCGTCATCGCCGCCGCGCGGGCCTGATTCGTCCAATAAGCAACATTCGTTTTGGCCATGCCAGGTCCGTCCTATACAATGTTGTTGTCAAGCCGTCGCCGCGCTTTCGCGGTCGGCGGGCTTGTCGGAAAACGGAGCCGATTATGTGCCTTGCCGTTCCCGCCAGGATCGTAAAGGCCGCCGGCCAGGACGCCACCGTCGCCCTGGACGGTAGTTCCGCCGATATCTCCCTGGCGTTGGTGCCCGAGGCCAAGGTGGGTGATTGGGTGCTGGTCCACGCCGGCTACGCCATTACCATCCTGGATCCCAAGGAGGCAAAGGTGACCTACGACCTGCTCAAGGAGATGGAGTCTCTTTCCGCTTTCGACGCCCAAGATGGGCAAGGGGATTAGTCTTCCCATAGACTGATACAACCCGTATGGACCCGGTGTCGCAACGAGCTTGTGATAAGATTCACCAACACTCCGCCCTATTGGCCTCTGGCGGTCCGCTGCGCATCATGGAGGTCTGTGGAACCCACACGATGGCCATCGCCCGCAGCGGGTTGAAGGGCCTTCTTCCCCCCGCTCTGGAACTTCTCAGCGGTCCGGGCTGCCCGGTCTGCGTTACCGACGCCTCCTATCTGGACCAGGCGATGCACCTGGCCGCTCTAGCGAAGGCCCCCGTCATCGCCACATACGGGGACATGGTCCGCGTGCCGGGGCAAAACGGCTCGCTGGCCGAGGCGCGGGCACGTGGCGCGGCCGTGGAGGTGGTGTACTCGGCGAACAAGGCCGTTGAGTTGGCCGCAAATTACCCCGACCGTCAGGTGGTGTTCCTGGCGGTGGGCTTCGAGACCACTGCTCCGGGCACGGCGATGGCCTTGTCGCGGGCGCGCCGGGAAAAACTGGCCAATTTCAGCGTCCTGGTCGCCCACAAGCTGATCCTGCCGGCGATGCATGCGTTGCTGGCTGCCGGGGACGTGCGCATCGACGGGTTCCTCTGCCCCGGGCACGTCAGTGTGATAATCGGTTACGGGGCGTACGCGGACTTGGCGAGGGACTTTCACCGTCCCTGCGTGGTGGCGGGGTTCGACCCGCCCCAAATTCTGGCGGGCATTGCGGCGATTCTGGACCAGTTGGCCGCGGGGCAGGCAACAGCTGGTTCGGTCTATCCCAGTGCCTCAAAAGCAGGCAACCCAGCCGCGATGAAACTCCTGGAAGAAGTCTTCGTTCCCGCCGACGCGGTGTGGCGGGGGATAGGTGTGATACCCGCCAGCGGGCTGGTCCTGCGCGAGGCGTGGCGGGAATTTGACGCCCAAATACGGTTTGATTTGCCGAAGATAGAAACTCATGATCCCGTGGGTTGTCGTTGCGGAGAGGTGATACGCGGGCTTTGCCGGCCTTGGGATTGCGATCTGTTTGGCCGGCGATGTACTCCACGCGACGCGGTGGGGCCATGCATGGTTTCTTCCGAAGGCGCCTGTGCCGCGGCGTACAAGTATGATCCGGC
>PMBX01000027.1:4082-13944 GCA_003153915.1 Phycisphaerales bacterium | reverse complement strand
TGGTTGATAGGCCGGGTGTGTAAGGACAGAAATGTCTTGAGCTTACCGGTACTAACGGGCGAGTGCTTGGTCACATTCGTCGTTGACCTTCCCCATGGTGAAGGCAACGCCGCCAAGAGAGCTTTTCGGTGACCTCACGATTGCGATCCCTATGTGACAATACGACCGGCCGGTCTCCACCGGCCGGACAGCGGACCGGTCTGGCAGCGCTAAACGGTGCTACCAGGCCGTGGCGGTGTCCATACGCTGCGGGCCNNCATTCCGAACACAGAAGTTAAGCCGCAGGGGCCGATGGTACTGCGAAAGCGGGAGAGTAGGTCAGCGCCGCCTTTATGACGGGCCACGGGTATTCCCCATGGCCCGTCTCTTTTTTTTGTCGATGCTCCTAGACATGGCCGCGGGGTGGGAATCCGCTTCCCGCTTCCGCCGGAACCTGGTAAAATGGTTAATAAGTCGGGCGCAGTTACAGCGTTTGCGCCGCCGGACCATATCGTCGAAGCAGGGAACAAGTGTTCACTATGGAAGGGGCCGGTTTATGCGCGTCCGTCAGGTGCTGTGTCCGTCGTGCGGCGTGCTGCTGGGCGTCCCCCCAGGCGCCAGCGACTGCTTTGTTCGCTGCGGGCACTGCCACTTCCGTTTTCGCCTGCCCAAGCGGATCGCCGTGACCGAGGACGCCATCTCCGGCTGGCTTGATGAGGGCAAGTCCGAGGGGCCGGAGCACCCGCCGGAAAAGGCGGCTTCGCACGAACGACAGACAGCGGATCTGGAATCCACGGCGGTCCTGCCCGCCGTCAGCGACGCCATCCGGCTGGTGAAATCCGACGCCGGAGGGGCTTTGTTTGAATTCCCCTCCTCGCGACTGCTGGATCCGACGTTCCGTTGCGCCATGCCGCGGCGATGTACGCGATGCGGCGCTGAGACCCGCCTGGCGGCGCATGTCATCGTGTATGTCACGCACCTCATAGACGGCATGTCGCAGGAGTCCGACCGTATCGGGGGGGCGCTGGTGCTCAAGGGAGACGAACTCCGCTCGCTGAGCAACGATGACCTATGCAAACGCCTCCCTCGCGTGCCGGACGCTCCGCCACCGGCGGACCTGCCCATGCCGTACTGGCTGTGCGATATGTGCACGGCCAAGGACTTGGTCTCCGCTCAGATCCGCCTGGACCCCAACACGGGCGTGGGGCTTTGCCGTCTGTGGATCGGGAACCTTCACGTGGCGGAGGAATTCTTCCTGGCCGTGGGAGGCAAGGGAACCGCCGGAGCGGCTGAACTCCAGCACCGTATCGCCGCGACGGGCGAACATCCCTGGAGCCTTCTGGCCGTGGTCGTCCAGAATCGCCTCCAGCAGTGGTACAAGCCCCAGCAGGGGGAGCATTTCCTAGCCTACATACCGGACCGTGACCGAACGCGGACCGAGGACGGCATGGCCGGTATCGTGGTGTCCAACCGGCGAATGATCTGCCACAACCCGATGCGCCACCGCGAGGCTACGATCGCCGATGCGCTGGAACTGGAGGAACTCGCCGAGGAAGGAAGGCACCGCCTGCGGATCAAGTCGCCGGATTGGGAACTTCGCCACCTGGCCGTGGACCGCGAGGGCCTGCTGCGGTTCCGGGAGGCCATGGTCAAGGGGATGTTCAAGGTCATGTGGCGCTAAGCGGAGAAGTGGAAGCGCCTCGTTGGGGGGCTTAACTGTACGTGGGGACTAGCGTCGTCTTTTCCACAGGATCGCGGCTGCACCGCACAACAACAAGGCCGCCGAGGCCGGTTCGGGCGTCAGCACCACTTCCCATTCCATGAATTGTTCCAGGCTCGACCGGTTGGCGCGAACCCAGTCTGTCGCGTCATAGGCACGGACCTTGACGGAATAACTGCCAGGCCCGTAACCGAAATCGGCCATATTGAACTGCTCGTCATCCGCGCCGGTAACGAGCTTGCCGTTGACGTACCAGTTGACGTTGATGACGTTGGGGTCCACGACATCCACCCAAAGGTTCTGTGGATCCGTCAACTGGTCCTCTTCCTGCGGGCCGATGATGTAACTGTCGATGGGATGGACGATGTTGTAGATGTCCAGGATGATCTTTTCGCGGCTGACGGCATTGAATGGCTGCCCCGGTTGTCGCATCTTGGAGGTTATCGAGGAGCGATACAATCCCTGGTCGTAGTAACGAGCTCCTTGGTATGCTCCTACCACCCCCAGGTTGCCGCCCTGGTCGTAGCCCAGCCAGCGGGACCATTTCGCTCCGTTTGGATCCTTGGTGACGTTGACCTCTGCCGGTTCCGAACCGGTATAGATGCTGACACTGCTGCTGTTGGAGTCGTCGTATTCGTCGGCCAGGCCGCTGAAGGAGTGGCCCATCTCATGCAGCGCCAGTTCACCGGCATTGATGTTTCCACCGGCGCATACGGCGAAGGTTCCATCGCCTCCTCCTCCATATCGCGTGTCGTTGACTGTCACCAGATTGATATCCGGCCGGATGCCGCTGCCGGAAAGGGCGGCATCGCGGACCTGGGCGGCCTTGTGGGAATCGAGGAATAGAAGCCGTTCCGTACTCCCGTTCCAGTAATAACTTGCATCCAGCGCCGTGTCGCGGGAGATGCCCAACGGAGGCGCATCAGCGCCGGATTCGTTGGACACGACATTGACTCGATAGACGTTGAAGAAGTCGGCGTATCGCCCGAAGGGGTCTTCTGTTCCACCGAACATGTGGGCCAGGATCGTGTTGATGTGCGAGGCGTAGTCGGTCTCGATCTGGCCGGCGGTGTAACCGTCGCCCAGGAAGACGATGTTGACGCGGTTGGAAGACGGTCCGTGGTCGGCGACGACGGTGTATTCCGCGACAGCCAAGCCGGGCGGGACCAATATCGCCCATACGGCCAGGCACGTCGCTATTGACCTGACGCGCAAACCCAGACCGGTCGCGGCAACGCAGCCGGTCCGTCCGAGCCGGACGGTGGCAGGGTCACGCATGAACTCCTCCTAACCATACAATCTTATCACGGAGGCCCGGATTTCACAAGGTGGATTGTCCGGCAGTTCTGCCACGGTGATTTGACCAGAATGCAGTGTTATGATAAAAGCAACCCATGCAGGATATGTTCTTTTCGTTGGCAGGTTCGGCCTTGTTGCGCACGTTGGGGGCGTTTGCGATGATCCCTTTATTTGCTAGGCTGAATGTCCCGCCGGCTGGAGATATCATGTCCAGCAGCGTGGCCATGGCGGCGGCGTACTTTGTCCTGTTGCGATTCCTCCTGGCATGACGCNNAACGAGACCGGCCGGGCCATTATGGTTCCGCCCGGTTTTTTTCATTTACCGCCTAGGGGTAAGGTCAACCCCGGCCTTAGGAATGCGAAATCGCGGATGGAAAAAAGAGGAATAACCCTTGACGTTTTGCGGGCCTGTGATATACTACGGATTATGGTCCTGCCACCGGAGCGGCGGGGCCGGCAATTCCCCAAAGGCAGGGGACGTTCCCGCTCGGCGAAACCTGCCTCGGCCGCCAAGGCCAGCGTGTGTCGGATGTAAGAGAGGCGATTTTTTTCGGAGTCAAGTTGTTCGGAGCAAGTGGTAAGAGCCACCCGGAAAGGAAGGGAACAATTATGGCCAAGACTTGCGCATTAGTAGCATTGTTGCTCCTAGCTGTGGCAGTACCGAGTTACGCGGCGACGTTAGAGTACAAAGATGCCGGAACCAAGAACCTGGGGTTGTCCACCGACTGGTGGGTAATCACCAGCGCCGCCGACCCCAACTCCGTCACCGGGGTGACGCAGATGCCGGGCTTCAACGACACGGCATGCATTCGCAACGGTGAAACGGGGCTGACCCTGACCAACACGACGCTTAACGCCAAATTCATGAGTATCGACAGCACCACCCCATGCGTGGCTGGAAGCGAAGTCGTCGTCGGCAGCGGCGCGACCCTCGAAACCCGCAGCACCCCCGGCAGCTCAACGTCGGACAACCTGATAATTGGGTATCGGGCCAATGGTACGCTGACTGTCAACGGCGGCACGGTGAAGGTGATGGACGTCGCCGGGACAGGCGGTAGCAGGATGTGGCTGGGCGGACGTAGCGGCGTCTACGGCAACGGCACGTTGAACATCTATGACGGCCTGGTGCAGGTTGGCAGTATCTACGCCGGTTACAACAACGCCGTTGGTATCATCAACCAAACCGGTGGCACGCTGAAGTACATCCCCTCGACCTCCGACGCGATGTTCCTTGGCTACTCCAACGCCGGATTCACCGGCAGGTTCGAGTACGACCTCAGCGGAACGGGCCTCTTCGATGTTGGTGCCATGCAGGTCAAGTTGGGCAACGGCGGAACTGGCCTGTTCAACATGACCGGCGGTTCCCTCAACAGCACGGCCGGCGGCACCAGCTTCTACATGGGCGTCGGAACAGCCAACACGGAGTTCCGGCTGTTGGGCGGAAGGGCGACTATCGCCAGTGCGATAGTACAGACCAGCACCTCGAAGTTCGTGCTCAACCAGGCCGGAGCGATGTCTCTGGGCTGGAGATGGGCCACCAACAGCGCCACCGACACTGTGGAATTGCGCGTCAATTCCGCCGCTGACTTCCAGGTGACGATCGCTGGTGCCACAGGGCTCGACTGGAACGCCGCCACCACTGTTGCCTGCGTTCTGACGGATGGGTACACCCCGACGATCGGCCAGACGTGGAAGTTCGTTGACGGCGCAACCGGCGTGGGCAACCTGCCCTCGGACGGTTTCCACCCCGATGGATCGCGGTTTGACTTCTACACCTACAGGGATGGAGTGGGCGCCGGCTGGGCACTATACAAGGACACGGTCAACAACGATGTCCGCCTGGAATACGTTCCCGAACCGGCGACGATGTCGATTCTGGTCCTGGGCGGGTTGGCCCTGCTGCGTCGCAAACGCAGTTAGTATCGTAGTATCGCGTTAACTCTGTAGTTTCGCGAAGTTTAGCGACACAATGAGACCGGGCGGGCCTCACCCCTCGACGTGTTCGGGGCGGGGAGGTTCGCCCGGTTCTTCTTTGCGCGTTGGATGGGTCGGGCAGGGATTGTGTCTTGCACAGGACGGCGAAGTATTCCCGGCCGATTCCCTGGCTGGTTGAACCTTGACGGAGGCTTTGAAGGATTAGCAGGTCGGAGATTGTATTTGCATGAGGTCGTCTCTGCCGTTTCTTAATTTGTAATGTCGAAGGGTCGAAAAGCTTCACTGTCCGGCTTGACATCCTGTGCGGTTCGGTTAGATTGAATGTGCCTGGTGCTGTTGTGTAATCCGGGCTATCGCGGGTAGGTAGCTCAGTTGGTAGAGCACGTGACTGAAAATCACGGTGTCGGCGGTTCAATTCCGCCCCTGCCCATTTTCTCGGCCGTGCCGATTCCATCGAGGGCCTGTGACCCCTGGTCCGCCAGCCGATTCCGGGCCTCTTGACAACCCGCCGTGGGGCCGAAAACCATGCCGAAGCGCAACCTCATCTGGGTCATCGCCCTTGTTGTAACGGCGGTTGTGACCTTCCAGGTCAGCCGTCCGCCCCCTCCGGTCGCCGACCCGGTAATGGAGCAACTCCGTCCCATGGCGGAGGCATATCGATTGATCCAGGACAACAGCCTCCTGCCCGTCAAGGATGTGGACCTGCTTCGCGGGGCGGCCGGTGGGCTGGCCGGGGCGGTGGATGAGTTTTCCACCTACATCCCCGCCGACAAGGTAGAGGCCTTTGGACGGCGGATGGAAGGCAAGGAACGCGGCGTCGGCTTGCGGATGGACTTTCTCGACGGTGGGGCGATTGTCCGTGGCGCGATGTTCGGAACGCCCGCGTATCAGGCCGGTCTTCGCGCGGGCGATGTGCTGCTCTCGGTCAATGGCAGTCCCGTCGAGCATCTCACGGCCGCCCAGGTGGACGGCCTTTTGCGCGACGGACCGGTCGGGCGGACGGTGCGGCTGGAGGTCCAACGCGCCGACGAGGCGCCCCGGGTGGTGGCCCTGGTCTGTCAGGACACCCCAGTAGAGACCGTTGTGGGCCTCTATCGCGACGCCGCGGGTAAGTGGGTTTACTTGGCGGACCCCAACAACCGGGCGGCCTATTTCCGCATTCGGGAGTTTACCCCCTCGACGATGGAGGAGTTCCAGACGGCCTACCGCCAGGTGGACGGGATGTCCGGATTGATCCTGGACCTTCGCGACAATCCAGGCGGGCGCCTGCCCTCCGCCGTAGATGTAGCCGACCTGTTCCTGGCGCAGGGCACGATCGTCACGGTGACAGACCGCGTGGGGCAGTCGCGGCATTACGTGGCCAGGCCCGAGGGGACGTATCCGGCGGACCTGCCCGTCGTCGTGCTCATCGACGGGCGGACAGCTTCGGCGGCGGAGATCGTTGCCGGCGCCCTGCGAGAGGGCAGGCGGGCGGTGCTGGTGGGCACGCGGACGCGAGGCAAGGGCTACGTCCAGAGCATGATCCAACTGCCCGGCGACCTGGGGCAGATCAACCTGACGACCTCCGAGTGGCTGCTGGGTGAGGACCGGCACATTTCTCGACGTGCGGGCAGCGAGACGTGGGGCATCGACCCCCACGTGGGCATTTCCGTCCTACCGGCCAAGCGGCAGCGCCTGGCCATGTTGCGGGCCAGGTGCGAGTTGCCGGCCGTCGATGAGGAGAAACCATCATCCCCCAGGCGCACGCCGGCCGCCATGCCGGCCACCACCGAAACCGCTCCTAACGAGCCGTCCATCGGTGTCAGCCTGCTGGAGGCCGACGCCCCGCTGGCCCGCGCGGTGGAATTGCTCCGCTCGCCCCATGACATCCAACAGTTGTTGAATGCTGCCGTCGAATCTGCCGGCCAGACGCGACAGGCCTCCCAACGGGGCGCCGCGCCATCGGCTGCGACCCAACCGGCGATGGGAAAGAAATGACCCCACCGGCGCATATCCTGGGCATCGAGACTAGTTGCGACGAGACTTCCTGCGCCGTGGTTGCCGACGGGCGGCGGGTCCTGTCCAACGTCGTCGCCAGCCAGGTGGACCTGCACGCCCGTTACGGCGGAGTCGTGCCAGAGATCGCCTCGCGTGCGCACATAGAGGCCGTCAACGGTGTTATCGAGACGGCGGTGCGCGAATCGGGGCTGAAACCCGCCGACATCGCCGCCGTGGCCGTAACGCACGAACCGGGGCTGATCGGTTCGCTGCTGGTGGGCCTGATGGCCGCCAAAACGTTGGCCTGGGTCTGGGACGTCCCGTTGCTGGCCGTCAACCATGTCTACGCCCATGCATATTCCGCGGCGCTGGAGGCCGAACCCATCGAATACCCCGCCGCCGCATTGATCTGCTCGGGTGGGCATACGGCGCTGTACCGTTGCTTGTCGCCCACGCGAATGGAACTGCTGGGAAGCACCATCGACGATGCCGCGGGAGAGGCCTTCGACAAGGTAGCCTGCATCCTGAACCTGGGATATCCCGGCGGGCCGGTTATCGACCGCGTCGCGCGGGGAGGCAATCCCTCGGCCGTCCGTTTTCCACGCTCGCTTCTGGCGGGCCAGTCGCTGGACTTTTCCTTCAGCGGCCTAAAGACCGCCGTACTGTACCACGTCCAGGGCGTCCCTGGCGCGCTGCGAGACAGGCAGCCGGCCCGGACCGCAGAGGCGATGTCCCCGCAGCAGGTCGCCGATGTGGCGGCGTCGTTTCAGGCAGCCGTTGTAGACGTGCTTGGCATCAAGCTTCGTCGCGCCGCCAAACTCATTGGCGCAAGGAGCCTGGTCCTGGGCGGGGGCGTCTCGGCCAACTCGGCGCTGCGGGCTGCCGTTACGACATTGGCTGCAAAACTCGGCTGCCCTCTTCGCCTNNTCACCACCGGTCCGCCTGCCGGGCTGGACCTGGAGGCCCACGCCACCGTGAGGCGATGAACTTTGACGATCATTGCCCTATAATGCGGACATGAACACCCAGCAGATCGAATCACTACTGAAGTCCGTTGCCGGTGGGGAGGTTTCAGTGGAAGAGGCCCTTCGGCGGCTCCGCAATCTACCGTTTGAGGACATGGGCTTCGCCAAGGTGGACCACCATCGAGCGATCCGCTGCGGTTTCCCGGAAGTGATCTTCTGCCCCGGAAAGACCACCGAACAGGTCCGCGCGATCTTTCGCGGCCTGGCCGGTCGCGGTGGCAACATCCTGGCTACCCGCGCGGAGCGGTCCGTCTACGATGCCGTTGCGGTGGATTTCCCCGCCGCCGGATACCACGAGTTAGCCAGGGCAATAACTCTGCGACAGACCGATTCGCCCGAGCCGGCCGGACACATAGCCATCGTCGCGGCAGGGACCAGCGACCTGTCGGTGGCCGAGGAAGCCCGCGTCACAGCCGAGATCATGGACCAGCACGTCACCACGCACTACGACGTGGGCGTCGCCGGCTTGCATCGCCTGCTGGCTGAGAGCCGCGCGCTCCAGTCGGCCAACGTGATCGTCGTGGTGGCGGGCATGGAGGGGGCACTGGCCAGCGTGGTGGGCGGACTGGTTGCCGTTCCGGTTATCGCCGTGCCGACCTCGGTGGGTTACGGCGCCAGTTTCGGCGGCCTGGCGGCGCTGCTGAGCATGCTCAACAGTTGCGCATCGAGCGTCAGCGTGGTCAACATCGACAACGGTTTTTCCGGCGGATACATCGCCGCGATGATTAACCGCCAAGCCGGCGCGAAGAAGTCGCCCTAACGCCGCGAACCAGCAACGGTGGATGGAACATGGACCAACCCATCGAGAGGATCAACCTGATGTTCCGGCTGGCCCCGCGCAAGAGCGATTCGCACAAGGGCGACTTCGGGCGAGTGTTGATCGTCGGCGGGTCGCGCGGGATGGTCGGCGCCGTATCGCTTGCCAGCAACGCTGCCCTACGCGGCGGGGCGGGGCTGGTGACCTTCGCCGCCCCGGAGACCGTTCAACTCCACGCTGCCGTACTCTGTCCCTGCGCTACGTCCATCCCGCTGGCCTGCCAGGCGGATGGGGAACTGGCTGAACGCTCCGTCCAACAGGTGTTGGGCGCGGCGGGGGCTTGCGATGTACTGGCTGTCGGGCCGGGCCTGGGTGTCGGGCCGGGTCAGCAGAAGCTCATGGTCGCCCTGTTGGGCCAGGACAAACCCCTGGTCATCGACGCCGACGGCCTGAACAACCTTGCTTCTCTCGCCGATTGGCCCAGCCGGGTCCACTGTCCGCTGATCCTCACGCCGCATCCGGGGGAATTCGCCCGCCTGAGCGGCAGAAGCATCCCGGACATCCAGGCCGATCGTCAAGGCGCCGTCCTGGCCGCCGTTGGTCAGTGGCGAAAGGGGACCGGAGATCGTCACCCGTTGGTTGTCGCGCTGAAGGGCGCCGCCACGGTGGTCGCCGACGGCAGGAGAGTCTACATCAACACTACGGGCAATCCCGGAATGGCCACCGCCGGCAGCGGGGACGTNNTGGCGGCCGGGAAACTCGGCCAGGTGTCGCTGATCGCCACCGACCTGCTGGAATACCTGCCCGCGGCCACCCGAGAGATTGTCGGTTGACCGCCGTTTGCCTGCCGTCGCCTTGACAGTCACCGTGGCGGCCTCTACCATCGCGCGGCAGACTGACGCAAGGCCAAAGGCCACCCATGAGATATTTCGTCGCGACCATTCTCGTCCTGTCCGCTCTCATCGGCGGCTGTCACAAACCGCCTGCTGGGCGGGAGGTTCCTCGCCCGCGGATCGTCAGCTTCTCCCCGGCCATCACGCGGATGCTCTTTGACATGGGCCTGGGCGGACACGTCGTGGGCGTGACCAGCCAGGACTCGCTACCGGAGGGTGTCACCCGGCCGGTCGTGGGCGACGCATTCTCCGTCAGCGCAGAGGCGATACTGGCCGT
>PMBX01000027.1:0-3994 GCA_003153915.1 Phycisphaerales bacterium | reverse complement strand
CTATTTGTCACGGACTTCAAGACCTTCGGCTCTGCTGGGCGGGGCACGTTCATCGACCAGATGATCGATGCCGCCGGTGGGACCAACGTTGCCGCCAAGTACTCCGGCTGGGTCACAATGACCGCCGAGAGCATCCTGCTTGCCGCGCCGGAGGTGCTCATCTGCCAGGTCGATGCGGGAGGGGAGGCCAAGGCGCTGGAGTACTGGCGTTCCCTCAAGGATCTTCCCGCAGCCCGGACCGGGGCAATCCACGTCGTGACGGACCGTCAATGGACGATCCCCACGGCGGCGATGGCGGATTTGGCCGCCACCCTTGCCGAGATGATCCATCCAGAGATAGTCCGGGGGACAGGCAAGTGACCGAACCGCCCTCGGAATCTCTCCGCTCCCTCAGCGCGGGCAAGCTGGTCCGCGACGGTTTGATCCTGCTGATCGCAACGATCGTCGTCGCGGGCGCGTGCAGCATGTTCGGCGTGGCCAGGTTGACGGGCAACGTCTGGCGGATGCGGCTGATGCGATTGGCGACGGCGTCGGCGGTGGGGGTGGCCCTGTCGGTGGCGGGCATGGCGCTCCAGGCCCTGCTGCGCAACCCGCTGGCCGAGCCGTATATCCTTGGCGTTTCCAGCGGGGCGGGCGTGGGCGTACTGGTGGGTTCCATTCTTGCGGCCAGGGGATTGCTTCAGTCCGGTTGGGTAAACACTCCGGTCTTGGCGCTGGCGGGGGCAGTGGGCAGTTGCCTGGTGGTCTATGGCATCGCCCGGCGACGGGGACGGTTGGATCCTTACGTGCTGCTGCTATCGGGCGTGGTCATCAACGTCTTCAACGGGGCGTTGATGCTGGCGATACTCAAGCTGTCGCGATCCAGCGACATCATCAATTTCGTCGGCTGGGGCATGGGCCAGATCAGCGACCTGACGGAAGCGTCGCTACTGACGGTTTGCGCGGCCTGCATCCTGGCCGGGTGGGTGGCGTTGTTCTTGCGAGGCGGCTGGTTCAACGCCCTGGGCCTGGGCGATGATGTCGCCGGATCGGTGGGCGTACCGGTGCATCACCTGCGGATGGAGACCTTCGCCATCGCGGCGATAATGACGGCCTCCGCCGTGGCGCTGGCGGGTCCGGTGGGCTTCGTGGGCCTCATCGTCCCTCATTTTTGTCGCATGATCATCGGGCCGGACCACCGGAGGCTGGCGCTGTTCAGCGGGTTTATCGGCGCGATGTTCCTGATGCTGGCGGACACGCTCTGCCGCACCGTGGGGGAGTGGGTCAATGTAGGAAGCGTCCCGGTGGGGATCATCACGGCGCTGGCGGGGGGGCCGTTCTTCATTTACCTGCTACGCTCGCGGCTGAAGGAGACCTCCGCGTGAGCGAGCAACATGTCATCCAAGCCGAGGGCGTGGAGTTTCGCTACCGCCCAGACCGGCCGGTGCTTCGTGGGGTGAACATGAAGGCTCAGGCGGGCAGGCTGGTCTGTGTGCTTGGCCCCAATGGGTCGGGAAAAACCACGTTGCTGCGATGCCTACTGGGGCAGTTGCGTCCCAGTGCCGGAACCATCCTGTTGGATGGTAAAGAAATCGAGAGGCATTCCCCTCGCGATTTGGCGCGGCTGATGGCCTATGTTCCGCAGACGCCGCGATCTGCCTTTGCCTTCACCGTCGGGGAGTTGGTACTGATGGGCCGGCTGGCGCACACGGGCCTGCTGGGCCTTGCCGGCGCGGCGGACCTTGCCGTGGCCAGGCAGGCCATGATTATGACGCAAACGCTGCCCTTTGCCTCCCGCATGTTGGAGGAACTATCCGGCGGCGAGGCCCAGTGCGCGATGATCGCGCGGGGGCTGGCCCAGCAGCCTTCCGTGATGTTGCTGGACGAACCGACCAGCGCACTGGACATACGCAATCAGTTGATGATCCACCGCATGATGCAGCGCCTGGCCCACGACTGGGGCATGGCCGTGGTTTGCATCAGCCACGACGTCAATTTGGCGGCACGCTTCGCCGACCAACTGGTGCTGATGCGCGACGGGCGCGTCCTTGCGGCGGGGCAGCCGCTGGAGGTCCTGCGGGAGGATATCCTTCAGCAGACCTATGATGTGCAGGTGGAACTGATTCGCGCAGCCCAGGGGCCTCCGGTGGTCCGGGCGACCTGAAGGCTCTGCGGACCGGACGAATATCGAGATTGGAGTCGAAAGCCGTATGGAAGACGGCCCCATCCAGGGTTTGGACAATATCCCCGATGCGGCGCGCGGCTGCGTGCTGACAATCGGTAACTTCGATGGTGTACACCTGGGCCACCGTCGGATACTGGATCAGGCGCGACGGATTGCCGATTCCGCCGGACGGGCCGTGGTTGCCATGACCTTCGAGCCGCCGCCAGACCAGGTCCTGCGCCCCATGGACGCCCCGCAGCGCGTCACGCCCTTTGCCCTCAAGTGCCGCCTGCTTCGAGAGGCGGGCGCCGACTTCGTTATAGCCCTTCCCCCGGAGCAATGGCTGCTGGAGATGACACCCGGGAGTTTCATCGATCATATTATCATGGAACGAATCTCACCGTCGGCGATGGTGGAGGGTAGGGACTTCCGCTTTGGTAACCGTCGTGGCGGCGACATCGAGATCCTCGCCGAGGCGGGCCGGTCGGCGGGCTTTACCGTCCACGTGGTCGAGCCGGTGGTACTGGATTTTCCCGATGGCCCGCGGCGGATTTCCAGCTCGCTGATCCGCCAACTTGTGTCGCGGGGCGATATCCAGGACGCCAACCGTTGCCTGGGCCGGGACTTTGCGATGTGCGGCGTGGTGATCGCCGGGCAGGGCCAGGGCAGGTTGCTTGAGTTTCCAACCGCCAACATCAAACCCGGCCAGCAGGTTTGCCCCGCCGATGGGGTCTACGCCGGGCGTGCGGAAATCCAGGGGCGGGTCTGGCCCGCCGCCATCAGCGTGGGCAACAAGCCCACACTCGGCCCGGTGGGCGCCTCCGTGGTGGAGGCTTTCCTGCTAGATGCAAGCGGTGACTTCTACGGCCTGGAGATGACGTTGAACGTTACCGAGCGCCTGCGCGAGCAACGGCGGTTCAACGACGTTGCCGCCCTGCGGGCACAAATCGCAAAGGACATCCAACGTGTGCGAGAACTGTTGCGATAACGGCATGGGAAGGATTGTCGAGCGGCTCCGCAAGGCTGGTTCGTTGCTGGTCGTCACTCATTCCCGCCCCGACGGTGACGGGCTTGGCTCGATGCTGGCCCTTACACTGGCGGCCGAGGCGGCGGGCAAAACCGTTTCGATGTTCNNAAGGAGCGGTTCGCCGAACTGGCCGATTCCTGCGATGTCGTCGTTATCCTGGACACCAGCGTCGTACAGCAGCTCGACGGCCTGGAGGGGTCTCTTGCCGCACGGCGGGGCAAGCTGGTCGTGGTGGATCATCACGCTACGGGCGGACGGATCGCCGACATACAATGGATCGACCCAACCGCCGCTGCCGTGGGGGTGATGGTGGCGGAACTCATCGACGCGCTGGGTTGGACTCTGGAGCCTCCAACCGCACAGGCACTCCTGACGGCGATCACCTCCGACACGGGCTGGTTCCAGTTCGCCAATACCGACGCGCGCTGCCTCCGCGCCGCGGCGAGGTTGCTGGACTGCGGCCTGCGCGCGGATCATCTGTATCGCCAACTTTTTCAGTCCGACCGGCCGGAGCGGATTCGTCTTGCGGCGCGGGTGTTGGCGTCGCTGGAGTTGCGCTGCGGCGGCAGGTTGGCGGTGATGAGTCTGGCCGAGGGCGATTTCACCGCCAGCGGCGCGCGGCTTGACGAGACGGAAAATCTCGTCAACGAGGCCCTGCGTATCGGCGGAGTTGAGGTGGCCGTGCTGGTGGTGGAGAACCCCGGATTTATCCGCGCCAGCCTTCGCAGCCGCGACGCCGTGGACGTGGCACGGCTCGCCCAGCGCATCGGTGGCGGAGGACACGCCCGCGCCGCGGGCGTGAAACTGGCCGACTCTCTGGAGGC
>PMBX01000106.1:3401-3583 GCA_003153915.1 Phycisphaerales bacterium | reverse complement strand
TGCCAGTTCTGGCAGAACTCGCACTGAAAATTGCACCCCGCCGCCGCGACCGACAGGCTCCGCGAGCCGGGCAGAAAATGAAACAGGGGCTTCTTCTCGATAGGGTCCACGTTCATCGCCACCAGCGAGCCGTAACTGTGCGACTTCAGCGCCCCGGCGACGTTTTCCCGCACGCGACATAC
>PMBX01000106.1:0-3363 GCA_003153915.1 Phycisphaerales bacterium | reverse complement strand
TTCGTTCGTATTGTTCGCGTGGGTTCGCGGCTAACAATCCGGTTATTTTCTAAACGATCTTGAGCCGCGAACAGCGCGAACGTCGCGAACTTTCCTGGTTCCCGGTTCCGTGTTCCCGGTTTTAAAGTTGTCCCATGTCTCGTTCGGGCAGGAGTTTTCGCAGCAGCAGGTAGGCACGGCCCTTGTAGTAGGTGATCTCGCCGGTGACGACGAGGCGGCCTGTGGCTTTCTGCGCGCGTTCCAGCAGGCGGCAGGGCAGGAGCCGAATGGGGCGGTCCTGAAGTGTGTTGTCGGACTCGAAGCGCGCCTCCCACCATGCCGGATCGCCGCCGCGGAAGGCCCGCACGAGGCGATCGACGACCATCGCGTCCCGCTCCGGCGCGGCGGGGGCCTCGCCAAGCGGGGCGACGGATTGCGTTTCGGGAATCAGTTCCGCGCTCTCGGCTGCCGGCAGGACCGGTTTGGCGGGGCGGTTGCGCGTCAAAGCCTTCATGATGCCTTCGGAGGATGACGCGTTGGCGTCGGAGGCGGATTCATCGGGGACAGATTTTACCGCCGCCCGGGCCGCCTTCTTGCCCGCGCCCCTGGATGGCGGAAGGGCGGCTGGGTAGGCTTGCGCCTCGGCCGAGGCGGAATCCACCGCCAGCGTCCGCGGCAGGATGTAGGCCTGGTTCTGGAAGACCGTCACCTCCCCGGAGACGCGAAAGACCGCGGCGGGGTCCTGGGAGGCCAACCGTTCCATCTGTTCCAGCCGCCGGCAGGGCAGGAGGCGATGCGGGTCAAGGGCAGGAAGGCCCGGTGCGTTCTCGAACTCCAAAATCGCCCAGCCGCTTTGGGGGTCGGTTTTCATGCGGCAGCGGCGGTCCACGATCGGCAAGTCGGATATCGCTACCTTGGCCCCCTTGACGGGTTTCTCGGAGGTCGGCGGGGTGATGGGGACCGGCGGGCGATCCAACAAGACTGAACCGCCATCTTCCCTCGCCGCGGCCTGGCCGGACGAATCGCCNNTCGTTGCATCTTACGTTTGTTCCACCGCCGGTCGGTCCCGGAGGGACGGGAAGTATTTTTCCAGTTCTCTCGGTGAATCCACCATGGCCACCAGTTCGCCGCATTTGCCGCGCTGGGCGGCTAACAATTCTATCACCGGCAGCCAGAAACTTCCCAGACATACCAGAGGCCGGCGGGCCAACATGCCCTTGCACATCATCTCCCAGGCGGTGGCCAGCTCCACCAGCGTGCCGGTGGCCCCGGCTAATACGACGTATCCGGCGTCGCCCAATTCCAGCAGCTTTTCCAGCCGGGCAGAGAGGCTGCTTGTTACGATCACGCTGCCGATGTGGCGATTAGGCTCGGACCGCCAAAGCGAGCAGGTCACGCCAATGGTCGCCCCGCCGGCGCCCCTGGCTCCGGCGGCGGAGGCCTCCATTGTCCCGCCATATCCGCCGTTGGCCACCGTGTAACCCAGTCCGGCCAGGACCGCACCTACGTCGTGGGCCTGTTCGTACAATTCCTGGCCCTCGCTGGCTTCGTTTGCGCCGAAGACCGAGACGGTCCTGCCCGTCTTGGCGGCTGGCTTGTGGGCGTCCCTGGGCTTGGCGGTCATCGCCGGTGGACCCCTTATTGCCCACCAGCGGCGGTGTAGCGCAGCAGTCCGCCGGCGGCCAGGATTTTCCGTTGGCGAGGCGCCAGTGTCACGCGGCAGGCGATATCGAGGCCCCTGGTGACGTCGCGGACCGTGATGCGATCGGCAGAGGCTACGGCCCTTGTAACGCCCTCGATGCGCAACTCATCGCCGGCGTCGATGTTCTCGTAGTCGGCCGGGGCAGCGAAGGTCAGCGGAAGGATCGCGAAGTTGACCAGGTTGGCCTGGTGGATCCGCTCGATGGACTTGGCCAGCACGACGCGGACGCCCAGGTACATCGGGCACATCGCCGCGTGCTCGCGCGATGAGCCTTGGCCGTAACTGTCGCCGGCGACGACCACGCCCGATCTGCCGGCGGACTTTGCCGCCAGAGCGCGGTCGGCGAAGCTCTTTTCTACTCCGCCGGCCTGGTTGAAGCAGTTGAAGACGTACTTGGCGTATTCCGGGACGTTGGAGCGGTATTTCAGCAGTTCTCCGGCGGGCATGATGTGGTCGGTGGTGATCTTGTCGGCAACCTTGATTAGCACCTCGCCGGCCAGCGTATCCGGCAGCGGTTGGCCCGGTGGGGGCTTGACGATAGTCGAGCCGCGGATGATCTCCACCGACGCGGCTTGCTCGCTCGGTGGCGGCGGGACGATCATCCCGTCGTCGATAGCGAAGGTTTTCGGCGCTTCGATGCGCGGGTAAGCCACGCCCAGGGATTCCAGTGTTCGCGGGTCGGTAATTTTTCCCGTCAGCGCCGCGGCGACGGCGGTCTGCGTGGAAACCAGGTAGACCTGGTCGCCCTTTGTCCCGCTGCGGCCGGGGAAGTTGCGGTTGAATGTCCGCAGGCTGACGGTTCCCTCCGCCGGCGAGAAGCCCAGCCCGATGCAAGGCCCGCAGGCGGATTCCAGGATGCGCGCCCCCGCGCGGACCAGTTGCGCCAAGGCCCCGTTGGCTGCCAGCATGTTCAAAACCCCCCGGCTGCCGGGGGCGATGGCCAGTTCCACATCCGGGTGCACCGTCCTGCCGGTCAGCACGGCAGAGACGAGCATCAGGTCCTGGAAGCTGGAATTCGTGCATGAACCGATGGCCACCTGGCGGACGGGCGCCCCGGCAAGTTCGGCGACCGAAACGATGTTGTCGGGACTGGACGGGGCAGCCGCCAGGGGCTCCAGTGCGTCCAGATCGATTACCACGCGGGAAAAGCCCACATCCAGCATGTCCGGCTCGTTCGAGGGCGAGATAGACACATCGCGGCAGTACCGTTTGATCCGCTCGATTACGGTGGAGTCGTGCTTGGCGTGCAACCGCTTGACGATGCGATCGTAGGCTGCGAGCGGGTCAGCCGAGAGCGGCGAGTAATCCCCGCCGCGTCCCTGGGCGGTGAGGAACTGTCTGGTGACTTCGTCGGCGGGGAAGACGCTAGTGGTCACGCCCAGTTCCGCGCCCATATTGGTGCAGGTGGCGCGGGCGGGTACGGGCAGGCCGGCCACGCCCGGCCCGCAATACTCCACCATGCATCCGACGTTGCCTCGGGTGGTCAGGATGCTCAGCAGGCGGAGGATGATGTCCTTGGCGGCCACCCAGGGCGACAACCGGCCGATCAATTCCACGCCGATGACGCGCGGGTATGGGATGTAAAACGCCCCGCCGCCCATCGCCACGGCAACATCCAGCCCGCCCGCCCCGATGGCCAACATGCCCATTCCACCCGCCGTCGGCGTGTGGCTGTCGCTGCC
>PMBX01000241.1:1000-7516 GCA_003153915.1 Phycisphaerales bacterium | reverse complement strand
TCGCAGAGGAACGCCAGCGTGGCGCGGTCCACCCCACCGGAAGGCTCGATGACATACGGGATGAACCGCTCCTTGGTCTCGTCGTCGAAATACGCCATGTCCTTGCCGCTGAATTTTTGGTGCTGCGAGAGGTCGTAATCGGTGCGGTTGGCGATGCCCTCCAATTCGCTGGTACCGAAGGGGAACTCATACTCCACATCCGCGCAGGCGCGGGCATAGTGGGCTAACTCTTCTTTTTCGTGGTCGCGCAGGTGGAGCTTGCTGCTGGTCAGCCCCAGCCCAACGTACCAGTTGTAGCGAGCTTCGCGCCATTTGGCGTACCACTCATCCGCCGTGGAGGGATGGCAGAAGAACTCGATCTCCATCTGCTCGAACTCGCGCGAACGGAATGTGTAGTTCCGCGGGTTGATCTCGTTGCGGAAGCTCTTTCCGATCTGGGCGATGCCGAAGGGAACCTTGATCCGCGTGGTGTCCAGCACGTTGCGGTAATTGGCGAATATGCCCTGTGCAGTCTCGGGTCGCAGATACGCCACCGAGGTGGAATCCTCCATCGCCCCCACAAAGGTCTTGAACATCATGTTGAACTTCCGCGAGTCGGTCAGCGGGCCTCCGTCGGCCGGGCAGATAGCCGTGGCGCCGGCGGTAACCTTGTCCGCGCGGAAGACTTCCCAGGCGAGCTTATCGCCGCGTTCCTCCAGGCGGCGGCGCGTCTTGCTGTTGGCCTTGGCGGCGGCTTCCTGACGGGCCGAGGCCGCGTCGTCGGCCTCCACGCCGATACTGAGCAAGACATTTTCCCCTTCCTTGACGATGACGGTAAAACACTTGTCGGCGCGAAAGCGGGCCTTGCAGTTCTTGCAGTCCACCATCGGGTCGTTGAAGCCAGCCACGTGGCCGCTGGCCTCCCAGACCTTGGGNNTGTTGCGCTTCAGCTCCACGCCCAGGGGGCCATAGTCCCAGAAACCGTTGATCCCACCGTAGATCTCAGAGGATTGGAAGATAAAGCCTCGCCTCTTGCACAGGGCCACCAGCTTGTCCATCAGAGTGTTGGCGTTTTCGGCCATGAGAACCTTTCCGTTTCCCCCCTAACCTCGCCAGTCCCTCCCATGCCGTCGCGCCGTGCGCCGGCATGGGGGCAAACGGGCATGATACGCGCGTCCCGGCTGCCGATGCAAGGCAAACAAAAAACAACAACCACCCGCAAAAAACCGCGAAAAAGAGCGGACGAAAATAAAGTGTTCCCCGATTTGACGAAACGGGAAATCCGGGTTAGAATGGTTTCTGTGCTCGTTGGCTGCCGTCTGCTCAACGGCGGCCAGGCCCGATTGAACCCGGGCCGTAGGATGTATAACGGAAGTGACAGGAGGGAGTTGGCCGGTTTGTGCTCACCCGGTCTCTCCGATTTGCTCACCCGTCCTGTCATTGGTTGTTGGTTGTTGTCAAGACGGATGTCAGGAGGAGACAACCCGTGAATCGCGCCAAGCGAACGCGCCGGTTCCTGCCGGTCGCCATTGTCATGTTAGTGGCGACATTCTTGCAGCCGGCCATTGTTCAAGCCGCTGGGGTCTATCCCGCCTCCACCTGGGCGCAGAAAACCCCGGATCAATTGGGGGTCAATTCCGCCTACCTAAATGCCTTCAGCAACAAAGTCGGCGGCAGCGGGGTCGTCATTAAAGACGGCTACCTGATCTACTCATGGGGCAGCCCGTCGAGCAACCACAACTGGGCGTCGGCCTCCAAACCTGTCATTTCGACCATGCTGTTCGCGGCTATCAACGAGGGCCGCGTCGCCAGCGTGGATAGTTTCATCCGCGATAAGGGCTGGGCCTTGCAGGGCAATGACGTGAATATCACCTACCGCCAACTGGCCGACATGACCAGCGGTTATGGTCTGCCGGAAGGCCCCGGAGAAGCCTACGCCTACAGCGATTACGCTATCCAGCTCTACGTTGACACGATGGACAAGGTCTTTGGCACCACCAGTCATCTATACACTGCCGGCAATAAACGTCTAAGGGATCCGCTACAGTTCCAGGACGGTCAATTGTTCGAGAGCAGCAAGGGGAGAGTCACGGCCTCGCCCAGGGACTTCGCCAGGCTTGGGTTGATGTGGATGAACAAGGGCTATTGGCAAAACAAGCAACTGCTGCCCGCCAGCTTCTTCGATACCTACATGAAGGCCGACGTGCCTGACGCCCTGCCGCGGACCAGCGGGGGAGGCAATGATTACCTGGGCGTGGGTTCCTACGGTGGAGGATGGGACCAGGACGCCTACATGCACGGCATTTATGGATTCAACTGGTGGTTCAACACCAACCGCGACAGTCCCCTGCTGACCTGGCCGTCGGCGCCGGCGGATACGTTCCTGGCCAACGGACGCGACGGCAAGGATTGCATGGCCATCATTCCATCACTGAACCTGGTCGTGGCGGCATACAACAACGACACCAGCGGCTGGGGCACAACGGTTCCCCATACCAATTGTTCGATGAACCAAAGCCTGGGATTGCTCACCCAAGCCGTGCCGGAACCGGCCAGCCTGGTACTGCTGGCGATTGGCGGTTTGGCACTGTTGCGCCGGCGGGGAACGAACCCGGCGTGACACGGCTCGGTCCGCATTTATAGCTCCTAAAACCGTTTCGCTCAGTCAACGGCTGGAGGAATGATTTGAAGACTCCGACAGCAGGCAGTCGCCGGTCCCTTGGGGGGGTCTTCATGCTGGCAGGCGTCGCGGTGTTGTTGCAGTCCTGGCCAAATCGCCTCTTGGCCGATGGGGTATTCCCGGGGACCACCTGGGCTACCAAGACGCCGGAAGACCTGGGGATGAATTCCGCCGGTCTGGCCGCCTTCAAGAACAGGGTCGGCGGCAGCGGGGTGGTCATCAAGGATGGATATCTGGTCTATTCCTGGGGAGCCTACACTCAAAGCCACGACTGGTTTTCCGCCTCCAAACCGGTCGTGTCCACCATGCTTTTTTTCGCAATCAACGAGGGCAAGGTTGCCGGCGTGGACAGCCGCATCGCCGACTGGGGCTGGGCGCTGAAGCCAAACGATCAAACAATGACCTTCCGCCACCTGGCCGACATGACCAGCGGATACATGCGGTCGGAGAACCCCGGACAAAAGTGGGCTTATAACGACTACGCCATCAACCTCTACATCAGGACCATGGCGAAGGTCTTCGGCGTATCCGGCACGAACTTATCCTCCCCTGGCAAGTCGCGCCTGGCGACTCCGCTTCATTTCCAGGACGGCGGAGTCTTCAACAGCGCCGGAAGGGTGATCGCCTCGCCCAGGGATTTCGCCAGGATCGGTTTGTTCTGGATGAACAAGGGCAACTGGAACGGCACGCAACTGCTGCCCACGAGTTTCTTCGATAACTACATGAAGGCCGACGTGCCGGCCAACACGGCGAGAACTTCGGGAACCGATCCCAACGGCGACTACCTGAACGTGGGCAGTTACGGTGGCGGCAGCGACCAGGCATCCATCGGGCCGGGCGTCTATGGGTTCAACTGGTGGTTCAACAAGAATAAAGACACCTCCACCCTCACCTGGCCGGCTGCGCCGGCGGACACCTTCCAGGCCAACGGCCGCTGGGGCACGGAGGCTGTGACCATGTTCCCCTCGCTGGGAATGGTGGTGGCCGCTTACAACGAAAACGGCGGATGGGGGAGTTTCACTACCGGCAGTGCCGGTTCCGGCATGAACCAAAGCCTCAAGCTGTTGGTGGATGCCTGCCCGGAACCCGCCAGCCTGGCGTTATTAGCCGTCGCCGGCCTGCCCCTGCTCGCCAGACGAAGAAACCGCACCCCCACCACGCGAAGGTAGGATGGGTGCCACCGCCGCTTGCGGCCATGTGACTACGGAAGCTATGCTCGCAAGCAGGTATGGCACCGGTTTGCTTGACCGGGCGGATGTGACCACCACCATGTTCCACAAGGGACACTATGGAACCAAACCAGCCTTTGACCGGTATCAGCAGGCGTAACAGCGACCTTGTGCCTGGCGTCAGTCTGGCCCGGACCGTCACCCCGTCGCCTTGCCACGACCTGGACCGGGGCGACCTGGTCATCGCCGGCAGCGTGACCGCCCCTGATGAAATCGCCGTCCTGGTGCGTGTGACCACAAGCCGGGGCATCTCACACATACTTAGAACGCCTGTTGTGGAAGGGGCTTTCCAGTGTCGCTATCCCCGTGATTTTCCCGGCGCTCCGCCGTTGGGGACCGGTTTTCTGTTCGTGGACGCCACGGGTGAACATCGGGATGAATCCCCCAAGGGGCTTTTCCAGGCCGAGGCCGCCGTGCTCGTACACCGGTCCGGTACCGGCGGCGTGCCGGAATTCCCATCGGCTTTCACTAATGACCTGCTGGACGCCGCGGGCAGGACGGATCGCGACTGCACGGAATGGCCGGTGATCCGATCGCTGGTGAACCTGTATATGAACAGCCGCGCCGCCAGGCTGGCCGGCGTGGGGCGCGCCGGTTTCGATCTGGACCGGCAGAAGGACCTTGACTGGTTCAAGAACAATTTGACCTTATACGAGTTCGACCACCGTGATCGAGACTGGACTGTTCCCCTCGGCCATCGGCCTGTCAGAACCTTCTGGCAGGCGGTGTGGAATACCTGGTTCAACTCATCCAACAACAATCCCCTGGACGGCAATGACGCAAACAAAGACCCCGCCAACTTCGTGCCATATGCCTTTGCCAACGACTTTGCCGACATCCTGATAACCTACCTGCTGCGGCTGGACCTTGAGGAATCCCTGGACGACAACCTGGATTCAATATGCCAAGAAGGGCTGACCAACCTCCTGGCGATGCAGCACCGCCGGGAGGACAACTTCGCGCTCCGGGACAAGAAGGGTCGCCTGCACACCTATACCGCAGGCGCTTTCCGCTATGGCATGTTCGAGAGCGGNNACGGCCAGTGGATGACTGAGGGAACAGGATGGTTCTACAATCCGAATTTCGCCGATTACGTCAACGGCGGGGTATTTAACGGCAGGGCAATCTGGTGCGTGGGCGAAGGGCTGAAGCGATATCACCACGGCCAGCTGGGCGAGCGTCTCAAGAACGCCATGTCGGTGGGCCTGCGGTTCTGTCTGTACGACGCCCTTGACTACGGTTATGCACACAAGACCCCTTCCGGCCTGGCATACTGGTACGACCCAGGGGAGAGCGGCTACCTGCTGCTGGGAATGATCTCCGCATGCGAGGTTTGTCCTGATACGGTGATCCAGCCGGGACCAGGCCGACCGGAGGTGACTCTTCGTGATCTGACGGTCCTGGTCCTGGACGCGATGGTGGAATTGATGCAATCGCACGGCCAGTGGCAGGAGTATGCGGATAAAGATTCCATGGTGATCGCGGCATTAGCCGACGGGGCACGGATGCTGGCAGGCCACCCCCACATGGCCAATTGGCAAAAAGCGGCTACCGTGGCGCTGGACGGTTGGCTGGAGGCCCAGGTCGATGCCAGGGAATGTCCCTACCCACCGGTCAACTTACCGCATCGCCGGACCGCCCCCCACCGGGCTACCTTTCTGTGGAACGGGACCGACCACGACCCAGGCCGGAAGTTCATCTTCCTGTATAGCAGCGGCCACTGGATTCACGCCTTGGCCAAGATGTACGACTTGACCCGAAATTGCCGTTATCGCCAAAGGGCCGAGGCTATCGTCGGCTATCTGTGCGGGGCCAACCCCTGGAATGTACGGCTGCTGAACGAGACAGGCGGGGTGTACAACTGGGTGGAAGACACGGACCGGGACGGCTTCGAAGATTGGCTCAAGCAGGATATGTACCCTGAGTCAACCGCCTTCTGTCAGATCGGAATCAATCACCTGATCCGCGCAATAAATCACCACACACCGCGGACATAAGTGTCCGATGCGTCTTCGCCCGCCGTGCGGACTTGCCCAACGTGTCCGGTGTGGTCTGGTCCGGTGTGGCCTTGTCTTCCGGGAAGTCCTGCCTTACCATCCACGTGCATCTTCCGGAGTGCCTAGACCGGTTCGGGCAAACGAGGCGGGTGGAATGAATTCTCGCGTGCATAGTTCGATTCTTCAGGGCATCGACGCGGTCGCCTGCGAGGTCGAGGCCGATGTCTCCATCGGCGGCCAGGGCGAACTGAAGCTGGTCGGCCTGGCCGAGGCGGCGGTCAAGGAGTCCGTCTCGCGGATTCAGGCGGCTCTGCGTAACAGCGGCTACCGCTGGCCGGGACCGAAGGTGACGATCAACCTCGCCCCCGCGGACGTCAAGAAGGAGTCCGCCGCATTCGACCTGCCCATCGCGGTGGCCGTCTGCCTGGCCGGGGGGCTGTTTTCCAGCGATAAAGTGGGCGATTACCGCATACTGGGCGAGTTGGCGCTGGATGGGCGCGTCCGCGCCGTCAAGGGCGCGCTGGCGGCAGCGATGCTCACCGCAGCCGAGGGCATGCGCGGCCTGATCGTCCCAGCCGACAACGCCGCCGAAGCCGCCGTCGTCGAGGGCGTCGAGGTCATCCCCGTCGCC
>PMBX01000241.1:694-955 GCA_003153915.1 Phycisphaerales bacterium | reverse complement strand
GCCAAGCGAATCCCCACCATCCTTCCCCCGCTGTCTCCGGCGGAGTCCCTGGAGACCACGCGCGTTTACTCCTCGCGCGGGCTGCTCGCCCCGGGCCAAGCCCTGCTGGCCACGCGACCCGTCCGCACGCCCCACCACTCCACCAGCTCAGCCGCGCTGATCGGCGGCGGTGTGATCCCGCAGCCGGGCGAGGTATCGTTGGCCAATCACGGCGTGCTGTTCCTTGATGAGTTTGCCGAGTTCGCCCGCCCCACGCTGGAG
>PMBX01000241.1:0-625 GCA_003153915.1 Phycisphaerales bacterium | reverse complement strand
TCGACCGCATCGACATCCACGTGGAAGTCCCCCCGGTGGCATGGAAGCAATTGCGAGCCGACGGCCCCGCCGCAGGCGGCCTATCCTCCGAGGCGATGCGAAACCAGGTGGTCACCGCGAGGGAAATCCAGCGCCGCCGTTTCTGCGGTGACGGCCATTCGCGCGTAGCCGACACCGCGCCGGCGGGTCCCGGTCCCGATTCCGCAGCCGGGCCATCGAACAAAACCCCCGCCGACGAAGCGCTATCCGTGACCGCCTCCACCACCACCAACGCCACGATGTCCTCCCGCCAGCTTCGCCGCTTCTGCCGCCTTGACTCCGCCGGCGAGAGCCTGTTGAAGGCAGCGATGACTGAACTGGGCTTATCGGCCCGGGCGCATGACAAGGTCCTCCGCATCGCCCGGACCATCGCTGACCTGGAATCCGCACCAGACATCGCCCCCCACCACCTCGCCGAGGCGATCCAATACCGGCGATTGGATCGAAAACTTTGAACCTGACGAGAATTACCGGCGGTCAGACCCCTTGCAGCGTACGGGCAGCGGTTTCATATCTCATCCTCGACCCCGCTTGAGGGAACCCACATGCTTTTCTCGGTACCGATGAACGTGCTGTAGGAATGCAT
>PMBX01000129.1 GCA_003153915.1 Phycisphaerales bacterium | reverse complement strand
ATTTTAGAATTCACCCTAACTTCCCAAACATAGGTACACGGCCGCGCGCGCAAACGTGTACCTTCCGGCAGCGGAGCGGCTATTTAGCCGCGAACAAGACGAACAAAGACGAACAAAAAAGCACGAACAAAGGAACAGGAACACGGAACCAGGGGCAAGGAACCTGAAACACGAAAACCGTAGGGCGGGGCTACTGCCCCGCGGAATTATTCATCCCACGATGCCGGATAGATCCGCGAGGTAGATTTGTCGCGTGCCTTCGTGAACGGAGTCGAAGGTGACGGCATGGCCGTCCGGCCGCCAGCGCGGGTGCGGGTCGCAGCGAACGTCGCCGCGGTAGGGCTTGGGATGATGGAACTTGCCCAGGAGCATGTCGGCTTCGTTCCGCGTGTCGTAGAGTCGCACGGAGCGCATATCCTGCTTATCGGGCGAGGTGTCGTAGACGATCCACCGGCCATCGGGGCTGAAGGCGGCATGGCCGTGGAGTTTGCCACCGGCGGCGAGCTGGAAGCCGCCCGCTCGGTCGGTAAACGTATAGAAGTCAGGCCGGCCCGGCGCGTCGGTGGAAACCAGGATTCGTCGCTCGTCGATCCAGGTGAAATGCGAGATCCATCCGCCGTAGTCGATCTGGAGAGCCAGTTCCGTTCCGTCGAGGTTGATCGTCCACATGGAGGAATGCCACTTGCCCTCGCCGCTGCGGATGCGACAGAGGAACATCAGCCGCTTGCCGGAAGGATTGAAATAAACGTGGTCCAGCCAGGCTGGCCCGTCCTGGGTGAGCTTGTGCGGATGCGCGGCAAGGACGGCTGCGATGCTGACGATCAACTCCGACTTGCCGCCAGCCAGGTACAGGCGCCACAGGCCGTCATTGTCGGGGGCGTTTGCGATACCGGCGGGGTCCATCCGGTTGGCGTAGCCAACCACCGCGCGGCAGTGCGACATGCGGGCGAAGTTCAGTCCCACGGCCACCGGTTCTACCGGCGAGACAGCCTCGATAGCGCCCCCAATGGTCCGCCGCGCGCGGGTCGCGATGTTGATCGCGCGGGACACCAGGCGGCCGTCCTCCCAGTCGTTGTGCGTGAACTCCTCGCCGAAGCCCACGTTGATCCAATGCAACATGGAGCCTTGCTGAAAGTTGAACGCCCGCGTGCGGCCGAACGGCTCGAATTGTCCGCAAGCCGCATCGAGGAGGCCGACGGCGGATTCGTCGTCAGGACCGGGGCGGTGGTCGTGGAAGCTCGTCTCCAGCGCCAGGTGCCTGTGGCGGGTGGAATCCCATGCGTTGATACCGTAGTAGCCGAAGAAATGGTTCATCGGCCCACAAGACAGGCTCCTGATCGGGGCGGGTACGTTCATGGGCAACTCCTGGCGACGGCGACGGACCCACGCGGGAACGGGAGCAGAACGCCGGGCGTGGCCCTGGCGAGCACCTTCCAGAAGACGGGTGGTTCCGGTTTATTCCAAGCCATTGGCCTTTAAGGCCGCATCGATATTGCCTCGGCCGTCCAACACGGCCCGAACGGCATGGATGAAACCCGCGGGGTTTTTCGATTGGAATATATTGCGCCCAAAGACGATGCCCCGCGCGCCGCTTTGCGCAGCGCGAGCGGCAAGTCCTAATGCGTCGCGGTCGGTTGGGGTCTTTTCGGCGCCCAGGACCAGGACGGGCACGGGCGTTCCGGCGACGACCTCATTGAATTTCGGCCCGGTGTAGAAGGTCTTGATGATGTCGGCGCCCAGTTCCGCCGCCACGCGGCAGCCGATGCGGATGTTTTCCTGGAGCTGGTCGGGCGTCATCGTCTCCGTCCCGGCAGGGTAATACTCCCCGATGATGGGGATGCCTAATTCCGCGGCCTGCTGGGCGCATTGGGCAAACAGCGCGGCATTTTCGGCGTCCACCTGCTCGCTGCCGGTGTGAATCGCCAGGGAGGCCAGCACGATGTCGGCGCCGCAGGCCACCGCCTGGGCCACCGAAAGCATCCGACGATGTTGGCTCTGATGATGGTTCCACTGGAAACAATACGTCGAGTTCCAAACCAGCCGGGTTATCAGCCAGGGTCCGTCGGGGCCCGCCAGGATGTCGGCAGTGTGGGCGATCATCCCCGGCGCCATCAGGACGGCGTCGGCTTCCTTAAGCTGCTCGCAAGAGCGGCGCGGATCAACCAGACCGGGAATCGGGCCGTGAAACGCCCCGTGATCCATCGCCGCCACGACCAGCTTGCCTGGGTTGGCCAGGAAACGCCTCAGCCGGAACTCCTTGCCATTCATGGACCGCTCCTGTCACTACAACGAGGTAAAATCGAAACGCGAACGTCACAAACTATAACTTCCGGAAAACCTCAATAACAGCCGTACCGATGTAAGCAGCGTCCGTTCCACCGAAACGATTACGTGCCCGTTGTACCGGCCTGGTGAGGTTGGGGCGTCGTCTTTCGCGCCGCCAACCTACGCGCGACAGCCCCGACCGGACCCGACAAGGCATAGGCCGTCGTGACGCACGCCAGCGTCAGGTACGGCTGAACCATCGCCGCCAGGGCGATGAGGATCAACTTGACCAGGTAGTTGAACGATCGTTTGCCCCGGATGTAGTGGTTGACCACGTGGGAGTAGGTAAACCGCGAGACCATCAGCAGCCCCGCCAGCAACGTCACTACCGGCAGGGTCGTTCCGACGGCAGCCAGAAGCCAGGGACTCGACCGCCATCCCTGCTCGATACCCGCCAGGCTGTCCAGCAGCAGCACCAGCGAGGCCACCGCCGCGGCAGCACCGGGGATGGGCAGGCCCTTGAAGTAGAAATGGGCCGATTCGTCCGGCTCGTTCTCCACGTTGAACCTCGCCAGGCGAAGCGCCCCGCAAGCCAGGTACACAGCCGCCACGGCCCAGACCAGCCGTTCGATGCCCAGGGCGTGAGGTATAATGCTCAACCGCTCGATCTGCCCGCGAAGGACCATCGCCTCCGCGCGGACGATCAACATTGCCGGGGCCACGCCGAAACTGATGACGTCGCAGAGACTGTCGAGTTGCCCGCCGAAGTCGCTGGTCCGCCGCGTCATCCGGGCCACCCGCCCGTCGAGCATGTCGAACACCATCGCCGCGAAGATCAACCAGGCCGCCGTGGCAAGGTTGGCCGGCGAGGCGTCGCCAAGGGCGTCCTTGGTGGCGTAGTGCAGCGAGGCAAAACCGGCCAAGCCGTTGGCGACCGTCAACAATCCCGGAAGCACGGCTGTGGATTGAAGAATCCTCTTGCCCGCCCGGCGACGGCGAAGACGACGGGCAAACAGCCGCCGTCTCTCCTGAGCAGCAGGCTCGGTGGAATTGGGATCAGGCATGATCAGTTTCTCCCGGCTGGGCCACCATAACGGTCAGGCCCGCGCGAACTTTCTGGCCCACTCGCACACAAACCCTGCCGGCGAGTTCGGTGGGAACCATCAACTCCACACGGGAGCCGAACTTGATCATACCAATCCGCGCGCCCGCGCGAAGCTCCTGCCCCACCGCCAGGTCCGTGACGATCCGGCGGGCGATAAGCCCGGCTATCTGGCGGACCACAACGGGGTAGGCCCGACCATCCAGCGAACAAGCCAGGCGGATGGTAGCCGACTCGTTGCGCTGCCAGGCCCGCGGGTCGCGAACATCCTGGAAGGCCCCGGCTCGATGGTCGATTCTCTCCACCACGCCCTCTGCCGGGCTGCGGTTGACATGCACGTCAAAAACACTCATGAACACGCCGATGTTGACACCGTCTTGTCCCAGTTCGCTGTCGGCCCCGATGGGCGTGATATCGGTGACCACCCCATCGGCGGGGGCAAGAAAAACGCCCGTCTGGTCGGGAGCCTTCCGAGCCGGGTCGCGAAAGAACCACAACACCCACGCCCACACGGCTAGGGGAAGGACCACCACCGGCCAACATATCCACGCCGCCAGCGCAATAGCTAACCCGCACCCAGCCGTCGCCAGGAGCAACTCCCGCAATCCGTATCTTGTCAACGGCAATGGCATGATGTCCGGCGCCTACCCACCCGCCGCGTGGCCGCCAAGGCAATGGCCGTTCCACCACGGTTGCATGGGCCATGCCGGTTAGGCTACAATACCAACACTTGCCTGTTTGTGAAAGGACGTGCCATGACCGAACAAGCCCCCAAGCCGGCCAAGAGCGGTTTCGCCGCCGATTGCCCTTGCGTGCAACTGCCCTGCCCCATCCACGGCGATTGCCTGGCGTGCGTGAGTGCCCACCGCAAGCACGGCCTGCACCTGCCCGAATGCCTCCAACCGATCATGAGGGGCTTGGTAGAACAACTCGCCGTCAAGGTGGAATACAAGGTCACAGACACCCGGCCCGGGCCGGACTACTGGAAGAATCAAAAAGCCGCGAAGTAATTTTGTCGGAAATGGCGTCCGAGGCTCAAAGCCTCTCGTCATCCGAGGCAGGGGCAACGGCTTGTCCTTCCCCGGCCACAGCCGGCGAGGACGGATCACCTTGGGCGGTTTCCGCGGGCCGTTTCTGCCAGGCTCTGCCGCTGGAAACAAAGAACATGACCGCGCTGACCACCGCCAGGCATCCCAGGATGGACAAAGCCACGATCGGCTTGGCATCCATCAGCCGAACCAAGGCCATGGGAACCAGGCCGGGAATGATCGACGCCAGGTAGTAGACGCTGAGGTAATCCTGGCTTCTTCCCGTGGGCGCATGGTTGAGGATGGCCACCAGGACGAAACCGTATATCACGCCGCCAAACCCGATAAGCGTCAGCGGGATAATCTGCCAGATGCCGTAGAGCATCGGACCCAGCACGATTCCGGCCAGCATTAACAGCGCCGCGATGCTACAGACCCTTTTGGCCCCGATGCGGTCGGACAGCCAGCCGAACA
>PMBX01000253.1 GCA_003153915.1 Phycisphaerales bacterium | reverse complement strand
CTCGGGAAGCAGCGCGGCGATTTCGTCCATCGAGGCCAGGTAGTTGTTCAGTTCCTCCTGGGTAACGGTCAGGTCAAACGCTTCCGTCCCCTGCGCCTGGCCGTCAAAATCCATCACTTTTCCATAGAAATGCTTGGCCGCCTGAACCCTGTCCCCGCCCCCTAGTTGCGCCGGGCGATACCGTTGGGGAACCGTCCCGGCCAGCAGGTACAGCACGCCGGCGACGGCCAGTACACAGGCCGGCAAGGCCCATAAGGCGATCTTTATGGGTTTTCCCAGGCGCACGAGGCTCCTCCATGCCGTCAGTGGCCTTCCGTACGGAAGAAACGCCACCGGCGCCGCGTCATTCCTCCGACGTCGTAGGCGCCGCCGTTAGCGGGCGATAGTCGATCCGTTCCGCCGTTCCCTGATAGCTGAACCACACCCGCCGGGCTTGCCAACGGCGCAACATATCCTGTTGTTGCACCAGGCCTCCCAATTGCTGTTGGAAGAGGCCTCCCACGGCAGGGACATAATCCACTCGCTCCATGACAAAGACCTGGCGGGTAGCGGGGGAAGGCGCCAGCCCCACGGCGGGCGGTTCCTTGGGGTATGGCGGTTCGACTTTCTCTGGCGCTAGGGTAAATGCCGCTTCGATGAACTGCGCGGTCAAAAAGTCGGCGGGCAGGGAAACCGCCTCCAGGCGAGAAGGCAGAAAAACGAACGGCTGCATGTTCGCCAGCCTCATGTAGAACTCTGGAGTCATCTGCTGGCCGTTTCTCTGAGCCATCGCCGCGTATTGTCGCGGCGGGGAAATCACCATCCGGCGGGCGAACAAATCCGTTTTATCGATCGTCAGTTTTTCCTGCTTTGCCAACCCGGCCAGGTGGCTCTTGGCGGCCTGGGCCTTGATCTTCTCGGCGCGATCCAGGGCCAGGGCGTAGGCGGCCTTTACCTTGCAATCCTTTTTGACTATTTCGTGCAGGCCAGGCACCGAGTCCATGGTGTCCGGGGCGTGGGCGGGCATGGCTTCAACAAGTCGCCACAGCATCCTTCCGCCCGAGCCGCCGACGACATCCATGCGAGGCCCGTCGTCGTTGACCTTCAACATGCTTCCGCCTCGACGGTCTTGGAAGAATGGTTCAGCCGAGAAAACTATGTCAGCCATAAGCTGTCCCGAAGCCGCCGTGGCCTGGCCCAGGACAACGTCGGTCCTCATGGCCTGCTCGTCCATCAGCGGGACCTGATGCGCCGATACGGGGAAGAAGTCCACTCCGTCCTTATCTGCCACAGAGAACAGCACACCGTCAAATTCCCCCGACATCGCCCAGGTAAGCTTAGGCAGTTTGACCTGTCGGCAGAGTTCCTCCAGGGCATCGCCCAGAGAGATATTTACCGCGGACAACCGCACCTTCACGGCGGGGTCCAACTTGCGCTCGCCCAGGTTGCCCCAGGGAAAGACGATTACGTCGAGGCCCGCCTTCTCGGCGAGGGTGGAAACGGCTGATTCCAGCGATTCGTCGTCGATCTTGACGTCCGCCAGCGGTCTGGCCAGTACCGCTTCGGCCGGGGCGGTCATTCTGCCGCGAACCCATTCAAACGAATTGGTTTCGGCCGGCTGGCCGCTCTTGGCGAAATCTTCCAGCATCGCCGCCGCGCGGGTGAGCAGTTCGTCCATTTTCGCCTGGCAGGCCTCATCGGTAAGCTTAGCGACGATCCGCGGCTTGGCTTCCGCCAACGACATCGGCTCCTGGCGGTACTCAATCGGCCGGCTGGCCGGCTGGCTCGCCCCCGTCGCCGGTTGAGTCGCCGTCACGGGAACCTTATTGACCATCTCCGCGGCATGGCGGCGGAAATAATCACGGACGGTCTCCTCCCGGGGCTTGCAGGAGCGGCGCACCACGTCCTGCCGCGCGAGCAGATAGGCTACTTTCGCCTGGTCCGGCTGCCTGTATCCGAAACCAAAGGGATTGGCGTTGGAGTACTGTCCGGGCGGGAAGGGGCGGAATTCCGCGAACTGCGCCGCCACGGCGTCTTCGTTGGGGTCAGGGACCTGGGCGAGGAAGTCTTCCGCGTTGATCGTCACCAACTCCAGCTTGATCTTCTCGGCGAGGTCCCGATAAATCTGTGCTATCTCCAGGCCGGATAACGGTGGAACGCTCATCGACTCTTCCGCCAGCCTGACGATCGTAAGCCATCTTGCGACGGCCTCCCGCAGAACGTCTTCGCTGACCCGCTCGCCGAGCACGGACTTCACACTCGCCAGGAAACTTTGGAACTCCGGGCCTACCAACCCGCGCTGCATGAAGTAGTTTCCGACATCCTCCGAGCCGATCCTCACGTGCGAGGCTTGCGCCTCCTGGAGCAGCATCGCGTAGGTCGCGACGGACTGTTCGTTGTTGGCGCGAAGGGTCAGGAAATTTTGATCCGGATAATTGTAATTGAGGTAACCCAGCAGGCGCAGGTCGCTTTCCGCCAGGACCAGATCGTTGTACGTGATCTTGCCACCGCGGGTATTGGCGATGGTCCGCTTGCCAGGATCCTTGCGCATGAGTATTTCAAAGCCCTGAAAACTGATCAGAAAGCTAACCATCAGAATGGCCATGACGACAATCACCAGCTTCTGACGGCGACGGAAGAATGCCAGTGCCATGGAAGCTCCTAACGTTGAATTATCCGCCGGACGGACCTCGCCGGAGGTCCGATTAGTATAGGTATCTCCGTGGCTTTTGCAAGGCGGTTGAAACAGGAATGGCGACNNAAGCGCGCGACCTTGCGCGACAGGCCCGCGTCGACAACGCAGCGGACCACGTCCTCGACATCCTTGTAGGCATCGGGCTGTTCCTCGGCCAGGCCCGTCCTTCCGTGGGCGCGGGCCACCACGCCCGCCGCGGCCAGTTCCGCCTCGATTTTCCGGCCCCGCGACTTGGCAATGGCCGCCTCTCGTGAAAGAAGCCGCCCGGCCCCGTGGCAGGTACTTCCAAAGGTCTGCTCCATAGCCCCCGCCGTGCCCACAAGGACGTAGCTGGCACGGCCCATGTCTCCGGGGATCAGCACGGGCTGGCCGATGGAACGATAAGGATCAGGTAATTCCTCATGCCCGGGGGGGAAGGCGCGGGTGGCGCCCTTTCGATGCACGCAAAGCCTCCGCCGCCGCCCGGCGACAACGTGCGTCTCGATCTTGGCGATGTTGTGCGCCACGTCATAAACCTGCCGCAGGCCCAGCGATTCCGCCGTCCGGCCGAAAAAACGTTCCAACAACCGGCGAAGCTGGTAGACCAGCAACTGGCGATTGGCCCAGGCGAAATTCGCCGCCGCGCGCATCGCCGCCAAATATTGCCTGCCCTCGATGCTCTCTGCCGGAGCACAGACCAATTGGCGGTCCGGCAGAGTAATTCCATATTTCGCCGGCGCCGAACGCATCGCCCGGATGTAATCGTCGCAGACCTGGTGGCCAAGCCCGCGGGAACCGCAGTGGATCATGAAGGCGACGTTGCCCTCCTTCAAGCCCATCGCCTCCGCCGCGGGGGCATCGTAAACGGCATCGACGTATTGCGCCTCGGCGAAGTGGTTACCGCTGCCCAACGTCCCGCACTGGTCGGCCCCGCGTTTGTAGGCCTCCGGGGACACCGCATCAGGGTCTGCGCCCTCCAGGCAGCCGTGGGATTCCGTCGCCGCCAGATCATCGGGAGTGCCCAGCCCCTTGGACACGACATACCGCGCCCCTTCGGCCAGGACTCGCTTCATCTCCCCTCGGGCAAACTGGAAGGGGCCTCCCACACCTACCCCAACGGGAAGCTCGCGGAAGAACATCTCGATGAGTTCCTTCATGCGAGGACGAATTTCCTGGGCAGGGATGTCGCTGCGGACCAGTCGCACGCCGCAATTGATGTCGTAACCCACCCCGCCGGGGGAGACCACCCCGCCTTCCTCCACGTCGGTGGCGGCGACGCCGCCGATACAGAAACCGTAGCCCCAATGGATGTCGGGCATCGCCAGCGACGCCGTCACGATGCCAGGAAGCGTGGCCACGTTGGCCACCTGCACGGCCCCTCCACCGGAAATCGCCTCCTCGATGAGAGCATCGTTGGCGTAGATGATCCCATCGACGCGCATGTCGGGACGACTCTGGCGGGGTATCCGCCAGCGATTGGCGTCGATTTGTTCCAGCTTGCCCTGGAATTTCTCTGCCATGCCGGGGTGCTCCATTGCAGCGGCTGGGCGACAGGAAAGAAGCGAAATCGCTCAGTCCGCCGCACTCATTATATGTCGAGGATAACTCGGCCGATCCATTGGCCGCCTTCGTGAACAACCTGAAGCTGATGATACGTAACGGCCTTGACCTCCCGCTCGATCCGGTGGCGGGACGGGTCCAACGGCTCGCCGGATACTTCCGCCCGGATGGACCCGCTGTCGGCGTGGGTCACTTTCACCGCCGCCGGGACAAACCGCTGTCCTTCGATGAGATTCAGTACGGCAGAAAGAAAATCCACCGCCAGCGCCTCGATGTCTTCGGCCGCCACCTCAAGCACGCGCATCTGGGCGGTAGTGACCTGGTGAGGCGGACAGATCACCTCGGCCAGGCCTTCGCCCAAGGCCTCAAAAAGCTCCTCGATGGTATCGGCATGGGCTTCCAGGCCCATATCGGCGGTATGCTCAAACGTTCGACAATGCTTCATGGGAGGTCTCTGGTTTTTCACCGCCGGCGATTCCCGCTGTTGCGGTCCTCCATTCTTCTACCCAGCCCGGCGGGGGTTTTCCATCCATACCCGCGATCAACGGTCCGCGGAAACTTGCTCACGGCCTGGAGAACAAGTATTGTCCATCCATATTTATCACACCATGAGATTTGATGATGCGCTTTGCGGAAATCATCTTGCTGGTCGTCTTCCCTCTGGCCTGGGGCCTGGCCAGCGAGCAGATGTTCCACTGGTTGCGGACTCGCCTGGCACGATCCAGGCAGGATCGGACCCGCCCATGACGACATTGCACGACATTCCCTCGTCGTTGAGCGGTCCGGCGCTGGTGGCGGCCTTGGCGGGAATCGGCTTGGGCGTCGGATTTTTGACAGGGCTTTTCGGTATCGGCGGCGGGATCGTCATCACGCCCATGTTGAATATCCTGTTGGGCATCCCGTATTCCCTGGCAGCCGGTTCGAGCCTCAGCTTCGCCGTGGGCGCCGGCTCGGCCGGCTGGCTTCGCCACATGCGCCTGGGCAACGTGGAGCACAAGACCACCATCGCATTATCGGCCGGGGCCGTTTGTGGAGCGGTCCTGGGCGGCAGGCTCCACATGCGACTCCAAACGACCCTCGGCGAAGGCCCACTTACGCTGGTCCTGCACGCCCTGTTCATCCTGACGCTGCTGGCGGTCGCCTGGCTGACCTGGCGCGTGCCGATGAAAGAACACGGTGGACCTTCCCTGCTGGAACGCATGCCCCTGCCGCCGCGAGTCGCCATCCATGGCGATATGGAGCGGCGCGTCAGCCTGCCCGGGTTGCTGGCGGCTGGGCTGGTCGTGGGAGTTTTCGGCGGTTTGCTCGGTATCGGCGGCGGGGTGCTGTTCGTGCCGGTATTGTTGCTGGTCGTCGGCCTCAGCGTCCGCCAGGCCGTGGGCACGAGCCTGGGCGTGGTCCTGTTCTTGTCGCTGGCGGGCGTGCTGACCTACGGTGCAAGGGGCCAGGCGTCCCTCTGGATCGTCGCACCGCTGTTGGTCGCAAGCACCTTGGGCGTCCAGGCGGGCGCCTGGTTATGCCAGAAACTACACGCCAATAAGATTAGAAGGTACTTCGCCGTCTTGGCGATGTTGTTGGCCGCTTGCATCGCCGCCGACTTCGTGGCCAAATTGATAAAGCCATAAGAGTCCTTCTCCGAATTATTCGTGCAAGAGCACATTACATTTGTGTGACAGCGCGGTGAGGGTCCGTCTCGCCGCGCGTTAAAGCATCTGTTGGGCCGGCGGGACAGAGCCCCGCCAGCCTGGTGTGGACGTAACCGTAAGAGTCCGCCAACATGGCCAAAGACAAGGGCAAATCGACACGGCGCATCAAGGGCTGGAGCCGCGATGACGTCCCAGGAAGCAGGACCGACCGCGCCGCCTCGCGCCAGCGGGTAACGCGGCAGGCGGTGAAGATTCCCGCCAGCCGGTTGGCCGCCCCCGATGAAAACCTCGACGACCTGCCCAAGACCGAAGGGATGATCGTGGGACTTTTTCCCGGAGGGGCCATCGTGCGGGTCGAGGGCGAGGAGCTGGTCTGCGGCATCGCCAAGACCTTCCGCGCCCCGCCCGGTTCCAGCGCCTTGGCCGTGGGAGATATCGCCACGGTGGCGCTGTCGCGGCGGTCCACCGGCGAACAGGCCGGCGACCGGGACCGCGCCGACGGGGTGGTCCTGTCCCGCAAACCCCGCTCCAGCCTGTTAGTCCGCCCCCAGCCGCGGTCCGGCAAGAGAATGGACCGATATGAGCAGGGCCTGGATCAAAAGGTAATCGTCGCCAACATGGACCTGCTGCTGATCGTCGCCTCGACGCACCAGCCGACACTGCGACAGGCGATCCTCGACCGCTTTTTCATCATCGCCGAACGCGGGGAGATGTCACCTCTGGTGGTTATCAACAAGATCGACCTGGGGGGGCCTGATCCCGGCGTGCTGAAGGCATTGTCCGACCTGGCGGTGCCCGCGATCCTCTGCTCAGCCGCCAGCGGGGAGGGCATACCCACGCTGGCCGCGATGCTGGCGGGCAAACGCAGCGCGCTGGCCGGGGCGTCGGGCGTGGGCAAGAGCAC
>PMBX01000055.1 GCA_003153915.1 Phycisphaerales bacterium | reverse complement strand
TGCTTCGGCCCTGGAAAAAAATATAACATCGCCAGGCCGGAAATACGCAATCACCCCGATGGTTGGCATCTCCAGAGGATACGATTCTACCGCCGCAGCCGTTATTTCAAGGTATGCCGGCTGTAACCAGGCAGTTACGATCAGCAACCCCACCAGCCTGTGGCGGGGCAGCGATTCAGGATGGGAGATCGCCAAGCGGTTGGGCATGTCCTGCAATGTTTATAGGCATCGCCGTGACCGATATCGCAAAGAGGTTGCATTTTGGGCTGCATCGGGTCGCCCTGGCGGTTTGAACATGGCCCTATTTGACTACTCCCAGCCCTTGTGCCTTTTTTTCTGTGGTAATTACGGAGACAAAGTGTGGGATCGCATCCCTCATGATCTGTCGAATCCTAAAGGAGACAGCGATTGCCTGATAGGTGAATTTCGCCTGCTCCAGGGAATCTATTTTTCGGTGGTCCCATGGTGGGGAATTCGTCAGGCTCAGGAGATCAACTCGCTGGGGGCCAGGGACGAAATGAAACCCTGGACGCTGGACACTAACTATGATCGTCCGGTGGCTCGCCGAATGGTGGAAGAGGCTGGAATTCCCCGAAGGCTATTTGGTCGACGGAAGAAGAACACGGCCTCCTGCAACGAGTTCTATTGGCCCTTCACTAACAAGGCTCGCGAAGGATTTTCTAGGTATCTGGACGAACTTGGATTGCCTATCCCTTCAGACACCTTCATCCAATGGGCTACGCGTATCGCTCATTGGGAGAATCTGTTGGTGATGAATCTGACTGGAAAGCTTGGCATAGATCTGAAAATCCGCGATCGTATGAGAGTTGCAGGACAGAATCTGCTGTTTCAGTGGGCCAACGATGAATTGAAATCTTTTTATTATAAAGGCTTGCAAGAAAGTATCGTCGATCGTGCCTGACGGTAAGATCATTCAACATGACAGAACCCGACGACACCAATAAAGTTTCGAGCTGGGATAGTTTCTCCCCCAAAACCAGCCACATCGGTAATAGCGTTGGCATACGCAAGCATGTGAGGAACTTGGCGTTTAACTGGGCTGCCCAGGCAGCGGGCATGGTGGTCCTGTTCTTCCTCTCGCCCTTTGTGGTGGGAATGCTAGGCAAGGAGGTCAACGGTGTCTGGAGCCTACTGAACGTCCTGATCGGCTACATGGCCGTGCTGGACCTGGGTGTCCGCGCCAGTACCGGTCGATACGTCATTCTCTACATCGGCCGAAACGATCATCCCCTCGTTGACCAGACCATACGCACGGGCATGGGGTTCTTCACGGCCGGTGGGCTGCTGCTGGTGGCGACGACGCTGGGTATCAGCATCGGCTTTCCTGGGTTATTTAAGTCGGTCAACCCCCAGTACCGCGACGTGGTTCGCATCCTGCTGCCGGTGCTGGCTATAAACGTTTGGCTGACGACGGTCGGTGCCGTGCTTTCCAGCGTGCTGGTGGCTTACGACCAGTTTCACATCGCCCGCAGTGTGGACATAGTGGGCCTGGCTGTCAGGACCGTCGGCACGGTGTTGGCGCTGGTATGGGGATACGGTCTCATCGGCCTAACTGCCGTCCTGGTGATCTCAAACCTTGCTGTGGCGGCTGGGCTCTACGCCTTTGCTCACCGCACATATCCTCGGCTTCGGCTTTGGCCACCAATGCTATCGAGGCCGCGCCTTGGGGAATTAATGCGCTACGGTATCGGGGCATGTATCATCGCGACAACGGTCAAGCTTGGTAGTCAGACAGACCTGGTGGTAGTCGGAGCAGCCATCAATGTCCCGACCGTGACGATCTACTCCGTTGGCGCCATGGTCGTGTGGTACAGCGGGACGTTTATCCAGAGCATCGAGACGATATTCTTTCCATCGCTCCAGCGTGCCGCGGCCAGGAACGAGATTGGCACCGTCGGCGATCTGTTCCTCAATATCTCACGCTCAGGCCTGTCGTTGGGATTACCCCTATACCTGGGCTTCATCATCTTTGGCAAGGCGTTCCTGAGCCTGTGGATGGGTGGCAAACTCTCACCGTCGGATATCGGGGGCGCTTACACGGTGATGGCCATTCTCAGTTGCGCAAAACTCGTCAGTCTCTTCGACATCGTGGGATCCGGAACGATCACTGCCCTGGGGCACATACGCTTTACGACGATGGTTTGCGTGGCCGAGGCGCTGCTGAACCTGGGCCTGTCGCTGGTGTTTGTGTTGGTTCTTGACTGGGGCATAGCCGGCGTGGCCCTTGGCACGGTGACCGCCAACATCATATCTAGGTCCCTAATCAATCCATTCTACGCCTGTAGGCGGCTGTCACTGTCGCCGCTGCTGTTTGTCAAACGAGTCGTAGTGCCTGCGGTACTGGCGGTTGCCTGCATCGCTGCCTGGTACAAGGCCTCGTCGCTGCTTGCAACCGACACCTGGTGGCACTTCGCCAGGACAGTGGCCTTGGCCGCGGCCGGCGCTGGGGTTATCTCGTGTCTGGTGCTGCTGCCCGAAGGTCCTCGGCGACGAATCGCCGGCAAGCTGGCAGGCCCTTACGTGTGGGTCAGAAACAAGGCCGGCAAGAGCGGGAGTGGGTGATGTTGATCCAGACCCAAGACAATCGCCTGATGGCAGAGGGTGAGGGATCGTGCCGATGTCGCTGAACAGGCCAATCATTTTCGGCACGACCCGGTTTCCTCCCGAAACGCGCAGCGGAGTGGAAACGATGGGCATGGGCCTGGTAGAAGGCCTGTCGGCGGCGGGACAGCAGGTCGTCGTGGTCACTTCCGGTGCGCAGCGTGAGACGTCCATATTGCCCGGCGGAGCGCAGGTCCACCGATTTTCCGCCGCGGCGAGGCAACAACGATTCTGGATGATCGGCTCCATTTTGACGCTGTTGCATGGCCGGCGCATTACACACGTCGTGAAGCGGCCTGCCGCCGTCATATGCAGCAGTCCGCAATACGTGCCATGGGCCCGGGCCGGGTTCTCGAACGTTCCGGTGCTATTCATCTGCCACGGCTTATCTAAGGTTTCGTCAAAGATCGAGCCTTATGTTGCCCCTATAAGCACGTGGAGAATTGCGGCGCAAATACGATTCGCCGACAAGATACGTTACATCCAGGAATTGATGGCTTATCGACTGGCCCACAGGGTGATTGCCTTGTCGGAAGGCGTCCGAGCGGATCTGATGAGCATCGCGGCCGTGCCTGCGAAAAAGATCGTTGTTATCCCCAATGGTGTAGACAGGCAGTTTCTAGATTCCCAGGGGCCCGACCGGGATCCGCGCGATGAATTGAGGGTCCTGTTCGTGGGCAGACTTTCACAAGTCAAGAACGTTATGTACCTGCTCGAAGCGCTGCGTAGGTTGCCCCAGTCGCCTGCTTGGAAATGTCGAATCGTCGGAGATGGGGTGGAACGGCGTGCCTTGGAGCAGTTCGCACTGGAAAAGGGGCTCAGCCGACAGGTCACCTTTACTGGGTGGTCCGCCAATGTCGGACAGGACCTGGCCTGGGGCAATGTGTTTGTCAACCCAAGTCGGTGGGAAGGCTGCTCCATGGCCGTACTGGAGGCGATGGCCTGCGGCTTGCCGTGCCTGGTACCGCGGCCCGACGGGCAAGAAAGCCGGGCCGATTACACCGGCATCATAGAGGCTGGCCGCAATGGGGTGTTAATTGATGGGCGGGATCCATCGACGCTTGCGGAGGCTTTACGGGTGTTGGCTCAGGATGGCGCCACGCGCCTGGCCATGGGCCAGGAAAGTCGCCGCATTGCCAGCGAACGCTTCGCCTGGGATGTGATAGCCCGCCAGTATCTGGATGTCATACAAGCTGTTTCGTGCGAACTGGGTCATCGGTTGTTCACTGGCCGCCATGGCAGCGGATCCTGTGGAGATACGGAATGACCACGCAGATCAAAGGCGATAGGTTAGCCCACCAGCGGATCCTGTTGACCAATTTCTATGGCGACATGGGAGGCGGGGAGTTCGCCCTGCTGGCCCATGCGGAGTACCTGGCCGCAAACGGCAAGGCCGTGCACGTGTGCCTGGTGAAGGACGGGCCATTCGCATCCATGCTGCGCGAAAAGAATTTCCATGTCGATGTGCTGGGCCAGCGATTGGATTGTGGTCCCAGGGGCGCATACTTGAAAGCGATGACACTGGTACCGCGGCTGGTTCGATACATTCGAGCAAAGGCCATCGAACGAATCGTATGCTATACCGATCATGAGATGCCGTTCTTTGCACTGGCCGGTACCTGGTGCAACGTGCCGGTTATTTTTCGCGACCAGTTGGCGCCGGCTGACCAGGAGCAGCGCCGCCGGTGGCGCGAGAAGTGGTTGCCCTGGCTGTACCGCCGTTGCCTTGCCGGGATCGTCGCCACCACGGCCGCACGCGTTGAGAGCCTCAAGGCACGCGGTCTGAACACCCAATGCCTGTCACGGGTCTATCTCGGAACCGATGTTACGAAGGTCAAGCCCGTGGCTAACGCTCGAGAGGTAGTCAGCCGGGAGCTTGGCATTCCGGACGAGGCGCCGCTCCTGGGCTTCTTTGGCAGGCTGATAGCATTGAAGGATCATCCGACGTTTCTCGTGGCGATGGCGGGCCTCTCGCGACGCGATGCGCACGCCTTGATCGTCGGTGGCATACAACTCAATGACAAGCTCGGTAGCGACTACCAAATGGCACTACAACGGCAGGTTGCGGAGTTGAATCTCACCGGTCGGGTACACTTTACTGGCTTCCGCAGTGACGTGCCGGTCCTGATGTCGGCGTGCGACATCATCTGCCACTCATCCATGTGGGAGACGTTCGGGCTGGTGCTGGTGGAGGCGATGCTATGCGGCAAGCCGATCGTCGCGAGTGACGTATCAGGCCCGCGTGAGATCGTCGTGCCGGGCCGGACGGGATTATTGTTCCCACCAAAGGACTCGGCGGCGATGACGGAGGCGATCGACAAGTTGGTCGCGAGCCCGCAACTGCGGGAATCGATGGGCCAAGCCGGCATGCAACGGGCACGACTGGTTTTCGACCAGAAGACCAATCTCCGGGCGCTGGAGGAGGTAATAGACAAGTACGTGCTGGCGTGGCGAAACGGTAGGGGAGGATGAGACGTATGCGCTGGCTTATGGCGACCGAATCTCCCTGGCCCCTGGCACATGGTGTGGCCTTGCGTGTATGGCACTTTGCCCGGAAACTGACTGAAGGCGGGGACCAAGTCACGCTCCTGACGCCCAAGGTCGGCCAGGATTGCCTGGGGGCGTATCGCAGCATAGGCGTCTCGCTGCTCCAGGCCGCCGTGGATGGGCCCGTCAAGCGTCCAGGCCGTTGGTCCATGCGGGCCTACAGCTTCACCTCGGTCGTGGCCAAGGCACTAACCGACAATGCGGGCAAATTCGACGTGACCGTTCTGGTTAACGTTACGATGCTCCAGTACGCCTCTTACGTAGCGGCATGCCCGGTTGTAGTGGCCGACATTATCGACGACCCCGTGCTGGCTGTCCGGCGATCGAAGCGGGGTGGCCGCCTGCTGCGCACGGCCCGCAAGATGCGCCGACTTGTCGAACTGCGGCTCTACGAGCGGAGATTCCTGCCGCTGGTCACCGTTGCATCGCTTGTCACCGAGCAGGACGCCGCTTCATTTCGAGGCCGAAATAAAGGCACTCACGTCATCGTCAGTCCAAACGGTGTAGACCTGGAGTGGTATGCTCCGGCGCCAAATGCCGCACATGATGCCGACGTTGAGCCGATAGTGATATTCGTAGGCAACATGAGCTTTGCACCCAATCATGCGGCCGCTAAGTTCCTGATCCAGGAGATTGCGACAATCGTGTGGCGCGACCATCCGGTGGTACGGTTCCAACTGGTGGGGCCTGACGTACCCGATGACGTGAGGCAACTGGCCGGGCCGCGCGTGGAAGTGATCGGCTGGGTAGAAGACATCCGGCCTTACTTGGCGAGGGCCTCGGTCGTGACCGTCCCGATGCTCACGGGCACGGGAGTCAAGAACAAGCTCATGGAGGCCTGGGCAAGCGCCAAGGCGGTGGTGGCGACACCATTGGCCTGTCAGGGCCTGCCGGCGCAGCACGGACAAAACATCATGGTCGGTCGCGGCGCCAAGGAATTGGCCGCGTGCATCGTTGATCTGATTGGCCATAATCAGTTACGGCGGAGTATCGAGACGGAAGCAAGGCGCAGCATTGAGCAGGGCTATTCCTGGACCGCCACCGTTGCGCAATTCCGCCAGGCAGTGCTCGCTGCACAAGGACCAAGAGGCGACTGATGGCCCTAAAGACTATCCTTTTCGCTGCGGCATTCGGCATCTGCGTGATCCTGGCGCTGTGGCAGCCCGTATTTGGCATCCTGGGCTACGTCGCCCACTACAGCATAGGCCCCGAGCGGCAGTGGTGGCACGCGCCGCTGTCGGGACTTGGCATTCGCTACTCGATGTTCCTTGCCGCCCTGACGGCCTTCGGCATCGTCATTCGTTTCCGCAAGCTTGGAATCCGCCGGCCTTATTTTCTTGGCCAGGAACGGTTGATCCTGCTTTTCCTTGGCATTGTCTGGCTGACGGTGGCCCTTAGCGAGACCACCATCAGCAACCCTTCTGACGCGGCAAGTGTACATATGCGCGTGGTGGACCACCCGGCCACCAAGCTGGCCAAAGTGGTGTTCTTCGCCATGATGCTGACGCACGTGATTACCAACTTGCGGGACTACAACCGCCTGGTATGGGTCTTGATCGCCGGATCGCTGGTCCTTGGGCTGCAGGCCTACAGCGCGGGCCGAGCGGCCTTTAACATGGGCCGGCTTGAAAGCGTCGGTGGCGCTGATTTCATGGAGTCCAATATGCTTGCCGCATACCTGGCGGCAATGCTGCCAATTATCGGCATCCAGTTCATGTGGACAAGCTGGTTCGGCCGGGCGCTTTGCCTGGCATCGGGCATCTTTGCCACCAACGCAATCGTGCTGACTCGAAGCCGAGGCTCACTGATTGGCCTGGGGGTCGGTGCGGTGACAACCGTCCTTCTGGCCCCTTCCAAGTACCGCGGCAAGTTGATTGTGGGGCTGCTTGTGGTGGCGGCGGGGGCCTATTACCTCATGGACCCCCAGTTCCTGCGGCGGGCCAGCACCATCAACAACGAAAACCGCGACGCCTCTGTCTCCGGCCGCATTGAAACATGGCAGGCGTCGCTGGCGATGCTCAAGGATCACCCACTGGGCGTTGGAGCAGGTAACTTCAGCCAGTTCATTGGGCGATACGATCCGCGATTTGCCTTCCGGGACGCTCACAGCACATATGTTCGCTGTATCGGCGAGCTTGGACTTGAGGGCGCCTTGCTCATGCTCCTGCTTATCCTGCATGCATTCCGGGTGCTCTTCGGCCTGATGCGTCGTGCCAAGGAACTCCCGCAGCCGATGCGCGATTCGGTCACCTACGCCAGTCTGGCACTGACGGTGAGCCTGGCGACACTGCTGGCATGTGGCTTGACCATAACGCTGTTGTACGTGGAGATACTCTGGTGGCTGCTGGCAATGCCGGTGTGCCTGACCCGTGTGGTGGATAACTTTAAGATCGGCGCCGCAACAGAACCCAAGCCGTCCAGCCCAGACGACGCCGTCAAGCCGCTGCCGCCCAGGCGGTCGAGTCGGAAAAAAAGTCGACAGCGTTCCGCAAGTCTAGGGTAGTGTTTGCATGCTGGAGAACGACAAGGACAACACTGCTGCACAGGTTGTGACGAGCCATGGAGCCTTTGTCCCACGGCGCGTTTCGATCGTGCTGACCGAGCTTCGCGCCGGCGGAGCGGAGCGGGTCGTCATGCACCTGTCGCGACAGTTCGTGCAGTGGGGGATCGCCACGCAGGTCATCTGCCTTGGTCAGGCTGGAGCGCTGGCTGACGAGGTTCGTAGCGGTGGCGCCGAGGTTGTTGCCATCAATAGTACGCGAGGCTTCGACTTCCGGTCGCTATGGCGGCTGCGGGCGGTTCTGCGCGAGGCTCGACCGGACGTGATTAACGTGCATGACCGCGCGAGCCTGCCCTACGTGCAACTGGCCAACCGCTTCGCCGGTCGCAGGCCTGTTGTATTTTCCGGTCATGGGTTGCTGCTCAAGGACAACGGACGCCTGCGCGACAGAATCTTCGGCCGCAGGTTGGACATGCTAACCGCCGTCTCGCAGACCGCTGCCGACGAATACCGGCGCATCTTTACCTGGCGTGATGAGGCAATGGTGATTTCCAACGGCGTGCCTGTGGTGGATCGCTGCCCGGCTCTGCGGGAAAAAATACGGGCCGAAATGGGAATTGGTGAGGAAACCTTTGCCTTCCTGGCAGTCGGAAACATCAAGCCTGAAAAGGGGTATGACGATCTCATCGAGGCCGCTGACTATCTGAATAGGAACACCAACCGTAAGTTCAACGTCTGGATTGCCGGGGCCTTCTCCAATAAGGAATATGCAAATCGGTTGGAGGGGCGGGTACGCGAGTTAACCCTCTCTGGTTGTGTTCGTTTTCTGGGGTACCGTAGCGATACGATGGCTTTGTATTTGGCTGCCGATGCGTTCGTCCTTTCCAGTCGGAAGGAAGCCCTGCCGATGGTACTGCTGGAGGCGATGTCGTCGGCCTTGCCTGTTGTGGCGACGAGAGTCGGCGGCGTGGGTGATGTTGTCGAAGATCATCAGAGCGGACTGATGGTGTCACCCTTCCGCCCGGTGGAACTGGCCGAGGCAATGAAAGAAGTGCTTGCCGGCCAGGGTTGGTCTTTGACGATGGCCCAGGCGGGGCGGCGCCGTGTCGTGCAGGATTTCGGTGTGGAGAAGATGGCGGACCAGTATCTTCAGGCTTATGCGCAGGCCGCCCGCCCCCGCGTCCTGATGCTCGGTCCTCTGCCTCCGTTGACTGGCGGTATGGCCACGGTGGTGGATAATCTGAGGAAAAGTGCTCTCGCCGAGTCTTGCCGATTGGAAGTCATGAACAACGGCAAAATTACCCAGCCTGATCGGTCTTTACTGGCTGGGATTATGGCCCAGGTTCAGATCGGATATGCGGTGATCAATCGTGTCATCGCCATGCGGGCTCGGATCGTCCACATCCATACCTGTGCGAAGTTTTCCTTCTGGCGGGATTGCCTGCACATGTTGGCCTTCCGTCTTCTTGGACGACTAGTCGTATGGCACATCCATGATGGGAGTTTCGCGCCATTTATGGCTCAGGGTTCCAGGCTTCGCAGGGAGTTCATCCGCTGGGCGTTAAGATGCGGTTCGGCGGTGGTCGTACTCAGTGAACTGTCACGACGCGCAATGGTGGAACAGGAGCCTGGGATTCCTTGGCGGGTGGTATACAACGGCGTTCCCGTTCCCGACAAGACTTTCACGGAACGCCAGGGTTCCATGCGAATCCTGTTCCTGGGTAATCTGACGAGAAGAAAAGGCGCCTTTGACTTGGTCGATGCCGTGAACATTCTCGTTTCAAAGGGACTGGATGTTCACTGCTGTCTTGCCGGTGGAGAGGTGATGCCGGGACAACGGGCTGAACTGTCCGACTATATTGCCATGCGCAACTGCGGCGATCATATCGAAATGCCGGGTGTCATTACCGGTCAGGCCAAGGAACATGCCTTGGCACAATCTCATTGTCTGGTGCTGCCCAGTTATGTCGAAGGCCTGCCCATGGCGGTTCTTGAGGGTATGGCCTACTCTTGTGCTATCCTCGCCACATCCGTGGGCGCGATACCGGAAGTCATCGAGGACGGGCGGGAGGGATTCCTGTTCCAGCCTGGTGATATCGAGACGTTGGCGGATAGAATCTCCAGGCTCGAACGTGACCCGTCTTTGAGGCGTGCCATGGGATCCCGCGGGCGAGCCAAAGTGGAATCCAAGTTCGACTTGGCTGTGATGGCCAGGAGAGTCCTGGAGGCTTATCGCGAGGTGCTGGCACCGGATGGCCGGCGGGAGGCAACATGAGATTGCTGAGATCGCCAAAACCGGATGTACTTGGCCGGGTACCACCCAGCCGCCGCGTCATCGCCCTGGTGGGCAACTCGCAGGTTGGCCTCTGGGCAGTGCGGAGCCTGGCGCGAGCGGGGCTGAAGGTCTTTGCCGTCTGCACCAGCGAGCATGGCCTGGCCGCCCACAGCCGCTACGCTGCCGGAGCGTGGAAGCTGGAGGTTCCCGCTTCCAGCGAGGAATTTCCCCCGCAGATGCTGGCGCTGGCCAGACAACTGGGCGCCGGTTCCATCATGCCCATCGCCGAGTCGTATCACCTGGCGCTGATCCGCTCGCGACACATCTTCGAGCCGGATATCCACGTCTTCTCCCCTCCGGCGGAGGCGTTCGCCAAGGCCACCGACAAGGACTTCATGCATGCCTTGTGCCTTAGACTCGGCGTGCCCGTGGCCAATGGCACAACCCTGGACAAATTCATGGCGGGTTCATCCGACGCCCAATTGCGATACCCGCTGGTCTTGCGGGCACGGAGGCAGAACGACCCGACTATCGTCGTGCCCTTCAAGGCCGCCTACGCCAACGACCGCTCGGAACTGGTCAAGCTCCATGCCAAGCTGGTCGCTGTCGCCTCCAATGTCCTGGTGCAGGAGTACCATCCAGGCGTGGAGGACCACGTGCAAGTCCTCATGCATCAAGGGCGGGCCTTCATGGCCGGCGAATACATCGGCGAGCACCACATGCCCCTGGCCGGCGGGGTGACGGTACAGCGGGTATCCTGCCGACACCAACGCCTCATCGACGATGCGGTGAGGCTCCTCCAGGCCGTCGGATGGGAGGGCATCGGCGGCGTCCAGTTCCACTATGACACGCAAACTGACAACTACATCTTCCTGGAGATCAACCCGCGGTTTATCGGAGGGCTTCCGACGATCATCATGGCCGGGTTCGACGCCCCGTTTCTGCTGTGGCAAAGCCGCTTTGAACCAGACCGCATGATCCCGACGCGCTATCAGCTTGGCCTGCGGACACGGATCCTGGGCGGCGACGCCAACTGGATGCTAGGCATGATCCGTGGCGATGAGCTTCCACCGGGACAAACTCGTCTTGGCAGGCTGGAGACGGCAGCGCGGTTCCTGTGGAATTGCGGGCCTTGGACGCGGGACGATACGTTCTGGCTGGCAGACATCGTCCCGGCGCTGGTGGACTGGCGGCAGATGATTAAGCGCCTCGGCTCGCGGCACGTGGATATCATCGGGACCGGCCCGGTCCGGGAGACCGCGCGATGAGCGCAGGCGTGTACATCACCGTCGATGTGGAGTGCAGCATGGGCGGGGCGTGGAGCGATCCTTCGCTTCGCCCCGTGCCGCCGTCGCGGGCGATGATGGGGCAATACGGCGACCGGCAGCTTGGATTGCCCCGGGTCGTGGACATCCTGGAGGAGAACGGCCTGTCTGGGACGTTTTTCATCTGCCCATTCACACAGGAGCAGGGTTATGAGGGCCAGGTGGAACCAATCTGCCGGTATCTCCTGGACCGCCGTCAGGACGTGCAATTGCACATCCACCCCAATCATTGGAATTACGGCCTGTATCGACGCGGCCTGGTGTACAAGTGTTGCGATAACATTGCCGATCTGAGCGCCGACGAACAACTGGCCCTGATCGAGGAAGGCGCCGCCCGGCTGGAACGGTGGACGGGCCGGCGGCCCGTGGCGTTCCGCGCGGGGAACCTCGCCGCCTCGGAGGCCACGCTGACTCAACTTGCCAAGTCGGGCATCCGAATCGACAGCAGTTATGGTTTCCCCTTTGCCGGTGGGCAATGCCACTTTTCTTCGGAGCGTCCGTTCAATGGCTCGCGGTGGTATGGGGATGTACTGGAACTGGCCCTGACAGGCTTCCGCCAGCCGAGGTTGCCTTTAATGGCCGCTGCCAAGCTGGTCGATCCGATGGGCGTCTGTTTCGCCGAGCTGCGGGAGGCTATCGAGAAGACCTGCGCCGCCGAGGCCGAAGCGGTGGTGATCCTGCACAGTTTCAGCCTGTTCAAAGTCCGCAACGTCCAATACGACGACGGCAGGACCGACCGGATCGTCACGAGGCGGTTCCGGCGGCTTTGCCAATGGCTGGGTCGCAACGCAATTCGCCTGCCAGCGCGGACGCTGACGGAATTGTCGCAGTGGATCGAACGCGGCGAGTACCAGGCCGTCGAAGTCGCACCCTGCCGCATCAGCCGGCCAATGCGGGCGGCGATGCGAAAGGCTGCCCAGGTGATCAACCGCATCTATTGGGTCTGAAAGTTCCGATAAGTCAACGCAGCGGGTAGAAGGGTATATGCTTCCGATAGTCGCCAGGACGATCTTTCGCATACAGGAGCGACTCCTGGGCCGCGGTACGTTCGCCATTGTCCGCCAACTGGAGGAAAGCCAGTGGTGGCCGCGAGAGAGGCTCGATGCCCTCCGCGCGTCCCGGCTGGCCGAACTAGTCTCGTCGGCGTATGAGCATACGCCTTACTGGCGCGAGGTGATGGACCGCCACGGCATCGCTGCCGGCCAGGTACGGAGCCTTGCGGACCTGCGGCGGTTTCCGCTGCTGGACAAGGCCACGCTACGAAGCCGACGCGACGAGATGACCCGCCGCGACCTGCGCCGTGTGCAACTGGTGCGGACCAGCGGCTCGACCAACGAGGCGCTTCAATTCCACACCAGTTCCATCCGCGAGGCGCACATCAACGCCGCCCGCATCCGCGGGCACCGGTGGATCGGCGTCAACAAGGGTGACAAGGAAGTGTACTTCTGGGGCGCCCCGGTGGAGCTGAACGCACAGGACCGCCTCAAACGCCTGCGGGACAGGATGGTCAACGACATGCTCACAAGCGCGCTGATCATCAGCCCCCAGACTGCCCCCGAGTATGTCGCGCGGTGGGCCGGCTGGCGGGTCAAGTGCCTTTTCGGCTTCCCCAGTTGCATGGTGCTGTTGGCGCAGATGGCCGCTAGCCTGGGCGTGGATCTTTCGGTGCTCAAGCGACGGGGGCTGAAGGCCGTCTGTGCCACTGCCGAGGTGCTGGGGGCCAACCGAGGGATCATCGCCGATGCCTTTGGCGTACCGGTGTACGATTCGTTCGGTCTGCGCGAGGCCGGTCTGATCGGCCACGAGTGCGAGCATGGCACGATGCACGCCACCGACGAGCAGTTGATACTGGAGACCATCGACCCGGTGACGGGCAATTCCACCGAAGGCGAAGGCGAACTGGTGGTCACCAACCTGGTCGGCTTGGCCATGCCGCTGATCCGCTACCGCACCGGCGACGCCGTGACGCTGTCGGCCACGCCGTGTCCCTGTGGCCGGTCGCTGGGCGGCCTGACCATCAGCGGCGGGCGGATGCTGGATTTCGTCGTGACCAGCCAGGGGCGCTGGGTGGGAGGCGTGGCGTTTATCTACACCATGCGGGCCATCAGGGGCGTCGTGAAGTTTCAGGTGCACCAGGAGCGGATTGGGCAGTTGCGCGTCCTGCTGGCCGTTGACAAGGAATTCTCCGCCGACGGTGTCGAACAGGTCAGAAATGTTGTCGCCAAACGTCTCGGCTGCGACGATGAAATCCTCGTGGAACTGGTGGATGACATCCAGCCGGCGCCTTCGGGCAAGTATCGGCCAGTGGTCAGCAAGGTGGCGTGGCAGCTTCGAGCGGGGGATGCGTTCCCTCCCAAGGTATGAAATCCCCGCCTCGCGGAGTCCTACCGTGAGTCTCGTACCTTTCCGGCGGAGACGAAAGCTTTTTTGAGTTTCCCCAGGCGAAGGGTCTTGAGCTTGGACCATCGCAGGTGGTCCAGGGCGGGTTTGATAGTCTCCACCCACAGAACCTGTCGGCGGAACCGTCCCAGTGTCACGCCGCGCGCCACGGCGCGGTTGGCTGTCCCCATGATGCGCTGGGCGTAGGGTCCGTTGTCTGGGCGAACCTGTATCCCATCGTCATAGGTGGCCAGTTGGCGGATGTTCTCGACGCGTCCCGGCGGCAGGTCGACCAGCAGGAGGCATCCGGTACGTTCGCGTTGGTTCCAGGTGACCCGGTCGCCGTCGGCGAATGGCACTTCGCAGGCGACGAAGTTGCCCAGCGAATAGGCGATGGGCCTTCCGCGATAAAGTTCCATCCCCTGCGCCACGTGGGGATGGTGGCCCACGACTATTGAGGCTCCGGCATCGATGAGGGTGCGGGCCTGTTCCACCTGCCGGGGGGAGGGGATGGCCAGCCGTTCGCGGCCCCAGTGTAGCGATACGACCACGTGGTCCACCTGCCCGGCCAGCTCGTGGATTCGGCCAGTCATCGCCGAGATGTCCAGGGGCGCCACCCCGGCGCGGTCTGCTGTGGCTTGTTGGAACGGGCCGGATTGCACGTCGGCGGCACCTAAAAACGCCACACGCAGGCCCAGGACGTTAAAGATGGCCGGGGCGGAAGCTTTCTCTAAATCGTCTCCGGCGCCGAAGAACGCCACGCCGATTTCATCCAGCAGCCGGCGGAGGTTGCGGAAACCGCCCTCAAGGCAGTCGAAGGCGTGGTTGTTGGCCAAGCTGACGACATTGAAGCCCGCCGAACGAATGGCCCGTACCGCCTGGGGCGTGGATATCACGCGAGGCTCGCTGCACACGGTCGTCCCGTCACCGGGCAAGGTGCATTCCAGATTCCCCAGGACGATATCACAACCCGCCAACACTTCCCCCACAGGGGCCAGGGCGCGGGCGAAGTCGCGGGGGATGCCGCCGTCCAGTGGGGCCGGCAGCAGGAGGTCGCCGGCGGCGACGAATGAAACGGTAGTGCCTGTTTCACTTGCCTGATTCATACAGGTTACGCTCGTGGCGTCGGGGATGACTGGAATTCCGCGACGGTATCTCGCTACACTACCCGACGATGACGAAGAATAACAAGAACCGCCCCGGACGCCAAGGACAGCCCAACACGTCCGGTTCCCACGGCATCGGTTGGAGGCGGTATTGCCGGTTCCTAGATGAAACTACTGCCACAATTCCCGCAGGCCCGCCCCAATCGCCTATTATTTGGCAAACGCCCAACGTGACATGACATAGAGAGGTTCCCATGGACGAACGCGTCATCTCCAAGCGATTGCAAATCCTTGGTTCCCTGGCCACCGAAAGCAGCCAGGCGATCGGGTCTTGGCGATTCCGCACTGCCACCCATCACGGGCCGGGGAAATATAACTTCGACGGTGACTGGTCCGATGCGTCACTGCCGATGTGCTGGCCCGCTGGAAAGACCGTCTTCCTGCGGGCCAAAGTGGAAGTGCCCGCTAATCTTCCACTTGGGGACACATACCTGGCCTTCGGCTTTGACGAGATGGAGGGGATGCTCTCGGTCAATGGAAAGCCCTGGTGCGGCCTGGACCGTAATCACGGCCGGGTGTTGCCTCCCGGGCCTGGCACGTTAGACCTGGAGTTGGAGTTTTTCGCGGTACCCTCGGTGTACTCCAAGCCCGCTCACGCAAACCTACACGGGTTGTTCGACGGTGCGAGGCTGGTGGTGGTCAACCGCCAGGTGGAAGGCTTTTATTACGATCTCCGCGTTGCCGCCGAGGTGGCAGCCGCCATCACCGACGAGCGCCGTAAGGCCCTGCTTTCCTCTGCCGTCGAGCGGGCCATGCTGGCGGTGGACCTGACACTCCCACATCCTCGCCTGCTGGAGGAGGTTGCACAGGCTCGGCAAATCCTGGCCGGGGCGGTGGAGGCCATCGGTTGCGACGACGAGGCGGGCAGGCTCTACTTCAGTGGGCACTCGCACATCGACACGGCGTGGCTGTGGCCGCTGCGCGAAACCATCCGTAAGTGCGGGCGGACCTTCTCCACGGCCTTGCGTCTGATGGACCGCTACCAGCGGTTCCACTTTTCGTGTAGCCAGCCGCAACTCTACCAATACACCAAGGACCACTACCCGGCGATCTATGAAGAAATCAAGAATCGCGTGAAGCAAGGCCGCTGGGAGACCCAGGGCGGCATGTGGGTGGAGTCCGACTGCAACGTGACCAGTGGCGAGTCGCTGATCCGCCAGATTCTCCACGGGGTGCGTTTCTTCGCCGCGGAGTTTGGCACTAGGCCGAAATCCTGCTGGCTGCCGGATGTGTTCGGATATCCCGCGTCGCTGCCGGAGATCCTGCGCGGCTGCGGCCTGGATTATTTCTTCACCTGCAAGCTCCACTGGCAGGCGCAGAACCCCTTCCCGATGAGCCTGTTTCACTGGCGCGGCCTGGACGGAACCGAGATCCTCTCCCACATTCCCAAGCATCCGCGGTACTACAACAACCAGGCGACGGCGGCGGAACTGATGAGCTCCTGGGCTAATTACCGTCAAAAGGCCGAGTACGGCGAGGCGTTGGTGCCATTCGGGCATGGTGACGGTGGTGGGGGAGTTACCGAGGAGATGATGGAGCAGCTCAACAGGTTCGACCGCTACCCCGGCCTGCCGCGGGTCCGCCTGGGGCCTTCGGACCTTTATTTCGACGATGTGGCCGCCCACTCGCCTCAACTGCCCGTCTGGGATGGCGAGCTGTACCTAGAGACCCATCGTGGGACCTATACCACCCACGGAGAGGCCAAGCGTGCCAACCGCAAAATGGAGTTGCTGTTGCGCGAGGCGGAAATATACGGCTGCCTGGCGAGGATGACCGGACGATCGGTGGATATGAAACCACTGGAGCAGGCTTGGAAGACCGTGCTGCTGCTTCAGTTCCACGACATCCTGCCGGGAAGCTCCATTGGAGCGGTATACAAGGAGGCGGCGGTCGACTACGCCACCGCGCGGCAGGGTGTCGAGGGCGTGCTGGACCAGGCGATGGTGGCGCTGGCCGGTGGGCATGGCAATAACGCCGTTTGCGTGTTCAACCCCACATCCTGGAAGCGAAACGACTTGGTGGTTGCCACGGTGGCCGATCCGGGTGGACAAACGGCAGTCGAGTCGCCCACGGGAAGCGTGTTGGCGGCGCAGGTCTTGCGGCGATCCGCCGAAGGGGTGGCCATTGCCTTTAGGCCCGACACTGTCGTGCCGATGGGTTTCACCACCTTCAAGGTTGTGACGGCCAGGGGCAAGTCCGCCTCGGTTCTCATGGCCAGCCGGCGGAAGATCGAAAGCGACCTGTATGTACTGGAATTGAACGAGACCGGTGGGATAACCCGGCTGCTGGATAAGAGGATAGGCCGGGAGGTTATCCCCGCCGGCGCCGTCGCCAATGACCTGCAACTGTTCCAGGACGGTCCGGAGAACGAGGACGCATGGAACGTGCACGCGACCTTCGATAAGCGAAGGTATCCCTTTGAAGGCTCCACCTCAGTGGAAGTCATTGAGAGTGGCCCGGTGCGGGCGGCTATCCGCGTGAAGCGCGCCCACCGAAGTTCGCACTTCACGCAGGATATCATCGTCTCCGCCGGATCGCCTCGGATCGACTTTGTTACCCAGGCCGACTGGCGAGAGAAGCAGACGATCCTCAAGGCCGCCTTCCCCGTGGATATACGTGCGACGCGGGCGACCTACGAGGTGCAGTTCGGCGCCGTCGAACGTCCCACGCACCAGAACACCTCCTGGGACGCCTCCAAGTTCGAGGTCTGCGCTCACCGGTGGATGGACCTGTCGGAGGCCGGTTATGGCGTCAGCCTTCTGAATGACTGCAAGTACGGCCATGACACGCGGGGCAACGTGATGCGACTGACGCTGTTGCGGGGCACGATCCTGCCCGATCCCGATGCAGACCAGGGTTTGCACGAGTTCACCTACGCGCTGCTACCTCACGAGGGCGACTGGCGGGGGGGCGGGACGGTTCGCCACGGCTGGGAACTCAACGCACCGCTTCGCACCGTGGGCATCTCCGGCGGGGCGGCGGCGGGGGAGAGCCTGCTGGAGGTGGAAGGCGCCTCGGCGATTATCGAGGCATTCAAGCCCGCCGAGGACGGGCGCGGCTACATCGTCCGTCTCTACGAGCCGCACGGCGGTCGCGGGACCGTCATGCTGCACCTGGCGGTCAAGGCCCGCCGGATCGTCGAGTGCAACCAGATCGAGGAAGATATTGCACCGGTGGCGGAGGCAACGGAAAGTTTCTCGTTTGCCATCAAACCGTTCCAGATTCGCGCGTTCCGGGTGATTCTCGACTAACGAGTTGAGGACTTTGGCGCCCGGTTTTCAGGAACGGTCGCCCCGCAAGAGTTGTGCGGTTAGCTTGGCGGCAAGCCTTTTGTTGGCCGGCAACATCGGCATCAGCATGTGCAACGGTGTGGGCAGCGGGCGGAACCAACTGGCCAGGCTGTCGCGCCAGGAGGTCTTGAAATTGCCAAGAATTTCCTGAACGTTTTCGTGTTTCAGGGCAGCCATCGCCGTATCCGCCGCCATCAGCGCCGAGCGGACGGAAGTAAGAAGCGTTTGCCCAAGCACTATCTCGGCGAATCCCCCGGCCGTCCCGGCCATCAGGCAGCGTTTGGTGACATGGGTCTCCAGTTCCATCGCCACTCCGGCTGGTGGATGCCACACCGCACCGCGCGAACGGTTCAGCGGCAATCGTTCGCTCAGCAGCCCGGCCCGTTGAAGCCGTGCGACCATGGAAGAAAGTTCCGCCACGCGCGACCCGGTCGCAGTGGAGTTGGATACAATACGAAGATGCAGCGTTGTCCCGGTGGCGAAGAACACGCCCAGTTCAGTCGGCTCGTCCATCGCCAGGATGTGCAGGGCGGGTAGGTTCAGGCAGGTGGGTACGTCCAGGCCCGCGGCGATCAACGGTGGCGCGCCGGGCGCGCGTCCGGGCAGGGACAGGTCGCTGAGGACCGCGTCGGGGCAGTCGTGGGCGATGAGCAGGAGTTTGGCCTGGAGTTGCGAGGAACCAAGCAGCCACACATGGTCTTCTTCCAGGCGAATGGCCGGGCAGGTTGTGGACGTGCGGAACTTAGCACCGGCATTCTTTGCCGCCGCCGTCAGGGAGGCGGTCAGGTCGTCGGGATGGACGAAATAACCCAAGGCAGTGGCGGACTTGTATTCCGTTTGTCGGGTCAGGTCCGCCTGGTGGAAACAGACGGCCTTGAAGGGCTTGGCCTTGGATGAACCTGCCAGCGACTTGGGCAAGCCGTGGATGCGGAAGAACTCCGCGGAGACCCAGTCGGTCAGCGGGCACTCCGACGCCCGCCGCGGGGCGTCGAAGACAACGACATCCAGGCCCTTTACGGAGAGGTAATAAGCCGCCGCGCACCCGGCGGGGGTAGCGCCAAGGATCGCGATGTCGCAGTGATGAGGCATCGCGGTAAGTTACCGGCGGTTACCGCCTTACGCAAGTGACTGGCGAGGCAACGGTATTACCGAAGGTGAGAGGCTTGTCGCAAGGACGTCAGTTAGACTGAAACGCCACCGGCGTGCCCACGCGGACCATGTCGCCCAGGCGAAGGGCGTCCCAGTTGGTAAGGCGGATGCAACCGTGGGAACCGGTCTTGCCGATCAGTTCGGGGGCGGGCGTTCCGTGGATACCGTAACCCGGAAGACTCAGGCCGATCCAGCAAAGCCCGACGGGATTTCGCGGGCCTGGAGGGATGAGGAGTTTTTTGCGATCATTCTTGGCCTCCGGCCACATCTTGGGGTCGAATACATAGGTGGGATTCCGTGAGATAACGGCCACGGACGCCCGACCGCTGGGCAGATTGGCCTTGTTGGCGGCCACCGAACAATGGAACAGGCCCAATGTTTGCCCAGAGGCGTCCAATACCCGTATAAGCTTGGCGGATAAGTCCACGACGATTCGCCGGCCTTGAGGCAGCGACGTCGGGCGGATATCGGGAACCGTCAGCGACAGGCCAGTATGGAGTCGCGAAAAATCCAAGCCCGGGTTCAACTGCCTCAAGACGGACTTGGAGCAGTGAAACTTCTCCGCCAGCATTTCCTCCAGCGACGGATACGGCAGGCGGTCCGCCAGTGATTTGGCCGTCCAGCCCTTGGGCAAAGGCCCGACCTGGGCAATGTCATTTGCCTCGATGGTGTAAGACCGCATAGCCCCGACCGGGTCTATACCAAGAGCGGACGAGGTGGCCGTATCCAACGTGCCGGTCTCCGTCATTCCACGCGACCGCTGGAACTCGCGAGTGGCCAGTTCGGTGCGAGAACCTCCCTTGCCGTCGATGAGTCCAGGGGAGAACCCCACCCGCTCCAGGGCAATCTGCCAGGCGATCCGGGAACGAAGCGAGTCGCCGGGGCTGCCAGGCGGCTGGGTCACCGCGGATGCCACGACCGCCCATAGGAGCGGCACCGACAGGCAAAAGGTCACGGCAACACGTCTCATGGCCGGGGTATCCTTGTG